>NZ_SOBI01000004.1:0-481757 GCF_004364695.1 Arthrobacter sp. AG258
GGTTGAAGTCTTCGAGGCGGCGGCCCATGCGCAGGGCTGTGGCGCGGTCCCACTGTTGGTTGGCGTCGACCATCAGTGGGACGTCGGGGCCGATGCGGTCCCGGATGCCGGCGACCCGGCGGAGGTCTTCCGTGCTGTCCGGCAGGCCTACTTTGATTTTGATGCCGCCGATGCCTTCCTCGATGGACCGGCTGGCCCGGTCCTTGACTTCTTCGAGGGTGGCGTTGAGGAAGCCGCCGGAGGTGTTGTAGGTCCGCACCGAGTCGCGGTACGAGCCCAGGAGCTTGGCCAGTGGCAGGCCCGCGCGTTTTGCCTTCAGGTCGTACAGGGCGATGTCGACGGCGGCCAGGGCCTGGGTGGCGACGCCGGAGCGGCCCACGGAGGCCCCGGCCCACAGGAGTTTGGTATAGATCCTGGCGATGTCGTTGGGGTCCTCGCCGATCAGGCCCTCGGCGACCTCTTTGGCGTGGGCGTACTGTGCCGGTCCGCCGGCCCGTTTGGAGTAGCTGAAGCCGATGCCCGAATGCCCGAGTTCGGTGGTGATCTCGGCGAACAGGAAGACCACCTCGGTCATGGGCTTCTGCCGGCCGGTAAAGACTTTGGCGTCGCTGATGGGAACAGTAAGCGGCAGGCGTGCGGTGGACAGCTTGACGTGCCGGATCAGATCGACAGTACTCATTGATACTCCTGGGAAAGGGGGCAACGTTACCCCGCTCACATGTAATACAAGCATATAACTTGTATTACAAGATGCGCTGTCACTCCAGTCCCAGGCTTTGACGATCTACTGGGTTCCAATGGGGGCCGGGTCCTCCCAGGCCAGGCACCCTCGACGACACGGTGGCGAGCAGCCGAGGGAGCCCCCTATTTCCAGTAGGTGGAGATGCAGGCGAGGGGATCGCCCGATTTCGTCTCCGCCGTGCCGTTGTAGCCGGTCAAGAGCGCCGCCTTCCGTTCGTCTGCCGAGCCGTGCGGGGCCGTTCCGCCGGGGAGTGTGTCGCCAATGGACTCCAGGCCGGCAATGGCTTCTTCGTAGTCACCTGGCTCCAGCAGCCCTTCGTAATAGGCGGTGGCCATCCAATTGCCTGCGAAGCAGTCGGCTATGAGTTCAACATTTTTTCCTTGCGGTGCGGCCGATATTGGCGATTCCGGATGCAATTTGTTGTAACCCAGCTGGATCGCATTCTGAACGTGGTGGCCGAACTCGTGGGCCACAAGGATGGCGGCAGCAAAGTCACCCTTGGTCTTGCTGTTGCGTTCGAAGACGTCCCCTGTCCACATCTTCTGGAAGGTCGTGACGGGGAGAATAATTGTCCCGTCATGTTGGCTGTCGCTGTCCTTGGGGCAGTAATAAGAGTTCGGATGATCACTGGTGAGGGGCACGGTGAAGCATTTGCTCGTGGTTGTCGTATTTGGCTCGATGAGGATGAAGTATACGGACGGTTGAGGCAGGCCAACTGAAGGGAACCACTTCGCCCATTGGTTTCCTACATCGTCCATAACGAAATTCAGGTACTGCTCCACGGTGTACGAGTAGTCGCTACCCGGGATGACCTGGCTTTGCGGAGGCGCAGCACCGAGCGGTGCATCACCCAATGGGTCGCTCTCGATGCAATGGCCCGGGTTAAGCCTGTCGGTGCTTGAGCAACTGACAGTTGCTGTGGCGGTTGGCGTTTGAGCCGTGGGGGTGACGGTTTGCCTTTGCGCTGTAGGGGTGGCGGCCGGCGTGGGAGTTTCAAATTGCGGTTGGGCCGTGATGGTCGCTGGGATCGTTGCAGAATCCGTTGTGGGAGCGGCAGAGGTTGCTGGGCCGGCGGGTGGCCCTTGGTTGGCAGGTGTGGCGGGCTGCGAACTGCAGCCGGATATGACCAGGGCAAAAAATGCGGTCATCGAGAGAAACTTTGCGATTTTGCGGGGGAGCGAATTCATTGTTGCCTCCTGGCAATTAATGACGAGCTGAATTCGGTGGGGAGCCCCTGCACTCCCTGCGGCGGATGGGAAAACCTGGATATTGGGGCCATGAAAGGCCGCGTTTGGGTCCGCCAATTCTAAGGATCATTTAGCGCGTATAGCTATTGTCCCGCCTCCCTAATCTGTTTTGGGGGAGTTAACTGGAGATCTCCGTACAATTCCGGGTTTGACACGCGGGCGGAGTCCTGACAGGCGCCGATACCTACAACAGCCCTGTCTCGAAGCATCAGCCCATCGGGAATGAACACCGCCTGGCGCTTCTCGGGCACGCCGAAGACGGCCGTCTCTCCAGGGCGCCGTCGGCGGGGTGGTAACCGTGATGAAATAACGGCATCCGCGCCGGCGTTTCTTCAATGAGTGGGAGTACGGCCAGGAGGCGCCAATGACCAGGATCCAGGTCATCATGGGAACAACCAGGACGGGCCGCTTCAGCGAACGTGTCGCCCCTTGGGTGCAGCAGCGGCTGCGGGAGCACGGGTTGGACGTGGAACTGCTGGATCTCCGCGACTATCCGCTGCCGTTCTTCGACCAAAAACCGCCGTCCGTCACCGGGCGTGACTACCCAACCGAGGCAATCGCGGCGCTGGGCCGCAAACTTGATGAAGCGGACGGGTTCGTCATCATGAGTGGTGAATACAACCACGGCTACCCCGCAGTGTTGAAGAACGCCATCGATCACACCTTCATCGAGTGGCAGCGCAAACCTGTTGGCTTCGTCGGCTGGGGCGGCGTAGGGGGAGCCCGGGTGATCGAACAACTCCGACTGGTGGCCGTGGAACTTGACATGGCAGCCATCCGCCAGGCCGTGCACATCCTGCCTGACGTCATACGCCCGGCACTGAAATCCAAAGACCCTGCTGACTTCAGCGTCTTCGAGCCTATCGAGCCCCGGCTCAAAGCTCTCGCCGAAGGGCTCAAGTGGTGGGCCGAAACCCTCGCCAAAGGCCGCGCCATCGACTACGAATGACGGGCTTGCCGCACCCGTGACACGGGTCGTCGTCGGTGACGACGACATGCCTGGGCACCAGAACCGCCGCCTTCGAGACCGCCTGGTTAAAGCGCAAACCCCGCATGTCGACCTACCGGGTTTATTTGCCGCGTTCTGTGAACTCATCATCGAGTTCGTAGTGGCGGAATTCCGTTTCGGGATCCGATTCGCCCGTAGTGACGATTTCATGATCGAGCTGTCGCTGGATCCTGCTGTCCAGTACCTGAACATCGTTATCGGTCATCACTTCCAGATCCTCCGGGAAGTCGTCGTCCGGGGTGAGGCGCAGCTTGTCCGTCATCTCTTGGCCATCCTTCAGGTACTGTCCCGATTAATCGTGTGTGGATCAGTGTACTGGGGCCTGGCCGCAGGGCGCGCGGGTGTCCAGAGCGTCTCGACCCACCGGCCTGCGGATGGAACTCCCGGACCGACATCCGCGGCGTCGATCTGCTGACGACGAGGCGAGGTCACAGGTGTGCGTGCTTCAGGGTGCCGTCTCATAGCCGATGAGCCAGTGGAGCCCGTGGCGGTCGATGACCTGGCCGTCCGCCGCGCCCCATGGCTTCGGGCCAAGGGGGTCGACCACCCTGCCGCCCAAGGCGAGCTTGTCGAACCACTGGTGAAGAACGGCAGGTACGGCGGTTCCCAGCAGCGAGAGCATCAGCCCCTCAGATTGGACAGCATTCTCGCCGGTGGCCGCGTCCGCCCCGGCCACGGCGACCGGGCCTGAGAGGACGCCGTGGGCTATGGCATCCGGTGGTCCGTCATTCCGGCTGAACTCCCGGTACGTGAACAAGGAGAGTTCGCCGCCGAAAACGTCCGCGTAGAAACCAAGTGCTTCACGCGCCGTGCCGGGGAACATGACATAGATTTGCGGCGCCGTCATGGCCCACAGCGTACACGGCGTTTCTTGCCCAGGGGAGCGAGAACACGGTGTCTGGGCGGATGTTGCCGGGGGACCGCGGGTCCGACGAGTGTGGCAGGCACCACGGGCGCCGTTGCGCGCGGCAGCGGTGGTTCGAAGCTAGCGTGGAATGACCCCCAGCGATCCAGAGGACCATGAAAACCGCCCTTCTGCCTTCCAAAGCCCTAACGGCCGCCGTTGTCTTGCTGCTGGGTGGGTCATTAGCAGGATGTGACGCCACAGCCCACGCCTTCGACGACGGCCAGCCTGGCCCAGGCATCGCTCCAGGAGCAACTGTGCATGCCGAAGCTTCCGTTGACGCCGCGAGAGCTCTCGCCCAACTGGAAACCATCCAAGTAAAAGGTCGGGCGCCCAAGACCGGCTATACCCGCGATGAGTTCGGGCCGGCGTGGGCGGACGTCGACCACAACGGTTGTGATACCCGCAATGACATTCTTGGGCGTGATCTCCTGGACAAGACTTTCAAGCCCGGCACCAATGGCTGTGTCGTTGCCAGCGGCACCTTGGCCGACAAGTACACCGGCACGAGGATCGGCTTCGTCCGCGGCCAGGACACGAGTTCCAGGGTCCAGATCGACCATATCGTTCCACTCAGTGATGCATGGCAGAAAGGTGCACAGCAGCTCAGTGAAGAGCGGCGCAAGGAATTCGCCAACGACCCGCTTAACCTCATGGCTGCGGACGGACCGACCAACGCCGCCAAGGGTGGCAGCGACGCGGCAACGTGGCTGCCGCCGAACAAAGCCTTCCGTTGCGACTACGTCGCCCGCCAGACTACCGTCAAGGCCAAGTACAGCCTCTGGGTCACTCCGGCCGAGCATGATTCCATCGCCCGCACCCTTAAGGACTGCAATTAGAGGAGGTGCCTGCGTCGCCCGTCCTCTGATTCCTGGTTAGAGCCCGCATATGAGGCTGCGAACGCCCAATGGAAAGTAGTTGCCGATTTGGAAACTACTTGTTTAGATGGACAGACATTCAACTGAGCCAGGAGTTTCCGTGACAAACCATCCAACCCCGGAGCAAGCCCGTGAGCAGCTCTCTGCCGTCCAGGCCCGCAGCATCACCTCAGAGCGGGACCGTTCGGTCCACGCCCTGGCAACGGCTGTGTTCGGTGCTACCACGGCCTTTTACATGGCGAGTCAGAATATCCTCGCTGGCGGCATGGCCCATGCCGTGAAGACCGTTGCCTTCATTGCCTTGTGGCTGCTCGTTGCCTGGTGGATCGAACGGGCAGCGAAAACGGTCCCTCGAAGGGCGAGGTTGTGGTCAAGGACAGGCATTGCAGGATCCTTCGTCCTGTCCTTGATCGCCGTTCTGCCCTGGCTCAACCATGCGTCCCAATCCGCCGACAACACGTGGCCCATGGTCGCTCTGGGCGCCGTCCTCGCCGCCGCCCCAGCCTTGGTGGCCGCTGCAGCTATCCGTTGGATCTCCAGGTGAGCAGTGCCGGCCAGCATGCCCGGCACAGGCTGGATGAGCACATTCACGCACCCGTCCGGTTCAGTATCGTTGCCGCCTTGGCGCAGGTCGACGAAGCCGAGTTCGCCCACGTCCGCGACACGATAGAGGTGACGGCCCCGGTGCTCTCCAAGCAGGCTGCCCAAC
The DNA here is from genome assembly GCF_004364695.1 of Arthrobacter sp. AG258. Taxonomy (NCBI): domain Bacteria; kingdom Bacillati; phylum Actinomycetota; class Actinomycetes; order Micrococcales; family Micrococcaceae; genus Arthrobacter; species Arthrobacter sp. AG258. Next base: position 5,490 of record NZ_SOBI01000004.1, read on the forward strand.
TCGAAGCTGTCGGCTACATCAAAATCCGAAAAGGCTACGTCGGAAAACGCCCGCGGACCTGGCTCTCCCTCACGCCTGCCGGGCGGACTGCCTACCAGCACCACCTCGAAGCGCTCCGGTCCATCGCCGCAGGACTGTAGGGGCCCCTGCCTGGTACGCGACAGTGCGGGACGGTCAAGCAGGCACCGGAGCAGCCTGCCGCACGATCGCCAGGGTTTGCGCGACGGCAGCCACGCGCTGCTCCACGTTTGATTGTGGCGGGGCCGCCACCTTGATGGCCCGGAAGCCTGTCTCGCGCGGGGAGCCGGCAGCCCGCAGGCACTCCTGAATCCGACCAGCGGTCAGGAGTGAGCCTGGTTCAAGCAGTCCATCTGGATGGACGCTGAGGCTGGGATCGCCAGATGGTGCGGCAGGCGGTACGTGGACATCGGCCCAGGCCGGACCGTACTTCGTGTCGATGCTGGAGCATCCGGAAAGCACAACCCCGCCCAGAATTCCGCGGTCTCGAAGGTAGGTTATGTGTTCGCGCCCGGCTTCTGGGCGTCGCTGTTCGATCACCGACCGCCCCCAGTTGACGACCATGCCGAAAGAATGACCTGTGGCCTCGCGCGCCCACTGGACCGCTTCTGCCTCCGCTTCCAGGCTGAGGAAGCCTTTTGCCGGTGCTTGGCCAGGCATCAGGGCGTCGCAGTGTTCCAGTACCAGGCGGGCGCCGCCCGTGTCCTGGCCGGCCAGCTCGGTCAGCGACGCTTCAAGTGCGGCGGCCGACGCGGCATCTTCAATGGCTGTCGGGGCGGCGTGCAACTCGAGGGCGGCAACGGCGGGCCTCCCCACTTGCCGGTTGAGCCGCTTCACGGACTCCAACGCATCCTGGACAAAATCCAGTGCCGACCGACGGCCGGACGCAGACGTCGAGGCAAGGCCGAAGCCAGGGTCAGCCTGGAGCCTGACCATGGTGCCGGGGATCGTCGTGACCACGAAGCGTGCGGCCTCGGGTAGCTGCTTCAGGAACCATGACTCGTCCTCTTTGTGCAGCTTTCCGGTGAAGGGTATTTCCAGTCCGGCCACGCCATCCAGGGCCAGGACGGAGGCCAGGAACTTTCCTTCAGCCACGGGATCCCATCCCAAGAGGCTGGGCGCGGCCGCGTAGGCCCCAATGAAGTAGGGGTCTCCCTTCGGGCTTGTCAAAGGCATCAAGGTCTCCATTGGTTTGTGGCCGTCAACGGCTGACGGGCTCACGTGTTTGCAGCATCGCCAGTTCGTGGCGGCGGGGGAGCCCTTCCCAGTCGCCGGAGACGAGGCACGCGAAGGCGCCTGTTGCGGTGGCAGTCGCGAGTCTGGTCCGGGGTCCGCTGCCCATGATGAGTTCGGCAAGGTATCCGGCGACGAATGCGTCGCCGGCACCTACAGTGTCCACGGCGTCGACGGACACTGCCTCCTGGCGGAATATCGTGCCGTCGATAACGGCCAGCGCGCCGTCCGCGCCCAGCTTGATGACGGCCTGGCTTGGACCCAGTGCAGTGATTCGCCGGGCCAGCTCGTCCGGGTCGCCGGCGCCGACCGCGATGGCGGCTTCATCGTCGCCCGCGAACACGACGTCGGCGAGCGGGATGATGTCCTGGTAGACACGCTGTGCAGCTTCGGGTGACCAGAGGGTTCTGCGATAGTTCAGGTCAAAGGAGACCTTTACGTGGTGGGCACGGGCTACGTCCACGGCGTATTTGAGCGTCGCTTCCGCACGGGGGGATAGCGCGGGCGTGATGCCGGTGACGTGCAGCAGGGCAGCTCCTGACACGAGTTGTTCGTCGATGTCCTCCGGCTCGATTCTGGATCCGGCGCTGCCGGACCGGTAGTAGCTGACGCGTTGGGTGGCGGGAGTCCGGCGTTCCTTGATCATCAGCCCGGTAGGGGCGGAAGGGTCGACGGCGGCCCTGACGTCAACGCCTTCGGCGCGGATTTCCCGCTCCACCATGACGCCGAGTGAGTCAGCGCCCACGCGTCCGCACCAGACAGCGTGCACGCCGAGTCGTTGGAGCCCGATGGCGACATTGGATTCCGAGCCGCCGATGCCCAGGCTCAGGGTGGCTGCGTGGGCGAGTGGCCCCACCTGGTCGGTGCGCATCAGCGCCATGGTTTCGCCGAAGGTGACCACGTAAGGCGCGCCGTTCATTGGGCTGCTCCAAGCTGGGCCGCAGTCTGGTCCACCAGGGCGCGGACGCGCCGGGCCCGGGACGTCAGTTCCTGGAGGTCGCCGCCCTTGAAGGCATCACCCAGCAGTGGACCTCCAAGGCTGACAGCCAGTGCTCCTGCCCGGATCCAGGCGGGGACGTCGTCGATGTCCACACCGCCGGAAGGTATGACCTGGAGGTCAGGGAACGGGCCGCGCAGCTGGGGGACGTATCCTGCACCCACGGTGGAAGCCGGGAAGACCTTGACGGCGGTGGCGCCCAGCTTCCATCCGGCATGGAGCTCGGTGGGAGTCAGGCCTCCCGGGTAGACGGGGACACCTCGGCGGACGCAGGCTGTGATGATGGCCGGATCGGTGACGGGGGTGACGATGTACGCCGCGCCAAGGTCCATGGCCGTTTCTGCTTCGTCGGCTGCGGTGACGGTTCCGACGCCGAGTTCGAGGGCGCTGCCGAACCTCTGCTGCAGGCGGGGCAGCTCGTCCCAGACTCCCGGGGTGCTCAGGGTCAGCTCGATGCTCAGCACTCCGCCGTTCTGGAGTGCTTCGATGACGGGAGCATAGTCGGAGGCGTGGCCTGCACGGAGGACGGCCACAACCCGGGTTGCGCCGAGGATAGCGGATGGATGCGGGCGCTGAAGCGTGGGTTGGTCATCGAGGCGCTGCATTGAAGGTCCTTCTGGTGGGGTGTGCGGGGGTGACGTGCCCGACGGCGGCGCGTGCCGCCGTCGCGCACGTCACGGGGCTCATTTGGCGTGCTGGGCGGTGGTTGTGTTGGCAGCTTCAGCGGTTGCGGCCGTAAGGATTTCGCTGTGGTGCCGGGCGTCTTCGGGGTCGGTGAGGTCGCGGTTGAGTGTTTCGGGCGTGAGCCGGGTGGCGATGAAGCTGACCACCATGGTCAGCGACATGTAGATGGCGACCGGGATCCAGGAATTGCTGAAGAGTCCCAGCAGTCCGGCGCAGATCATCGGCGCGACACCGCCGCCGATGATGGACGAGAACTCGCGTCCCAGGGTGACACCGGCGTAGCGGTAGCGGCTGCCGAAGATTTCGGGGAAGTAGCTCATGTGGACGCCGACGACACCCTGGCAGGCAAGCATGAAGCCCACGATGATTACCAGGACGATGGCCACGGGGGACCCGGTGGTGAGGAGCATGAAGGCCGGTGCCGGGAAGAGGATCAGTGCCCCGGTAATGAGCGAGACGACGCGCCGGCGGCCGATTTTGTCGGACAGTATCCCGAAGGACACGGCTGCGACGCCGCCGCACAGTGCGCCGATGAGGAGGACCGGGGGAATGAACTTGGGGTCGGTCCCGACGACGGTGATCAGGTAGGAGGCCATGAACACCTGAATGGTGTACGACTGCGTGCTGACGCCGAGGTTCATGAGGATGACGCGCAGGACGTTGGCCTTGCCGTTCTTGGCGACTTCCTTCAACGGGGCCGGCGGTACGGTGCGGGCCTGCTTGATTTCTTCGAAGACGGGGGACTCGTCGAGCTTGCGCCGGATGACCAGGGCGGCGATGGTGACGAAAATGCTGGAGAGGAAGACAAGCCGCCAGCCCCAGGTCAGCATGTCGTTCGGAGCGAGGGACTGGGCCGCAATCCACACGAGTGCCCCGAGGGCAGTGCCGGCGGCAGCGCCAACCATGATGAGGGAGGCGAGCTTCCCGCGGGTGCCGGGGGCAGCAGACTCGGTGAGCAGGGTTGCGCCACCGGACTGTTCGGCACCGGCGCCGAAGCCTTGGGCTGCGCGGCAGACGCAGAGCAGGACGGGAGCCAGAATGCCGATCTGGTCGAATGTCGGCAGCAATCCTATGGCCAGGGTGGCGCCGCCCATCAGGAGCAGGGTAACCACCAGGACCCATTTGCGGCCGAGCCGGTCGCCGAAGTGCGAGAAGAAGATGCCGCCGAGGGGGCGGAACAGGAAGCCGACGGCGAAGGTGGTGAAGCTTGCGATCAGGGCCGCCGCAGGGGAGACGTTGGGGAAGAACAGTTTGCTGAAGACGAGGGCGGAGGCGGTGCCGTAGATGACGAAGTCATACAGTTCGAGCGTTGTGCCGATGAGGCCGGCGACGGCGGCCTTCCGGACTTTGCTTTGGTCAACGTTTCCCGGAGGGATGTGCGCTGCTGTGGTCATTTCCATACTCCTTTGAATGGACGTCCTGCTGTGCTTTTGGTGGTGCTGGATCAGTAGGTGATGAGGACTTTGAGGTTGGTCGGGTCAACCACCGGTGCCATGAGGGCGGCCGCGGCATTTTCGAGCGTGTAGGTGCTGGTGACGATGGACTGCAGGTCCACGGCGCCGGATGCCGCGAGGTCGATCGCGGTGGGGAATGCGTTGGCGTAGCGGAAGGCGGTGACGAGGTCGATTTCGTAGCGCTGGAGGAAGCCGAGCGGGATTCCGTCCACCGTGGGTTTGGCCTGGCCGACGACGGTGGCGCGGCTTGCCGGTGCCAGGGTCTGGATGCCGTCGGCGAGGGCCCTGGTGTTCCCGGAGCATTCGATCAGCCGGTCCATCCCTGAAAGGTCCAGTGGTGTGGTGGCGGTGTTGATGGTGCGGGTGGCGCCGAATTTGGTGGCGACGGCGAGACGGTCGTCGTTCACATCCGTCACGACGATATCGGCGGCGCCTTGGGCTGCCGCGACCTGCGCGACGAGGAGGCCGATGGGTCCGGCGCCCGTAATCAGGACACGGTGGCCTTTGTGGACCTGTGCCCGCTCGACGGCCCAGACGGCGACGGCGAGTGGTTCGATTGCCGCGCCGATTTCTGCCGGGATGGTGTCCGGAAGGGGGTGCACGGCGGCTTCGGGGACCACGACGTGGCGGGCGAAGAGCCCGTGGGCGGGTGGGGAACCGAGGCAGGTGCCGGTGGGGCAGACGTTGTAGCGTCCGGACAGGCAGGTGGGACATTCACGGCACGGCAGGGCGGGTTCGATGACTACCGGGGTGCCGGTGGAGATGGTGGCCTGCGAACCCGCGGCGATGACGACGCCGGCGCCTTCGTGTCCCAGGACCGTGGGCTGCCGCAGTACGTTGGTGCCGTTGCGCCCCTCCGCGAAGTAGTGCATGTCGGATCCGCAGATCCCGCCGGAGCGCATTTCGACCAGGAGGTCTTTCGGGCCCAGGGGCGCCAGCGGTTTGTGCTCGATGCGCAGGTCGCGGGCGCCGTGCAGTACGGCGGCCTGGGTGCCGGTGGGAAGGGCGGGCGTATTCGTTTCGGGGATGGCTTGGGTGGTCATGGCGTGCTCCGCATGATTTGGAGGGTCGGGGCTGGAGTGAGGGAAACGGGTGGTCCGGCGTCTGCGATGGCGGCCAGCGGTCCCGATGAGTGAATGATGTCGATGAACTCACCGGTGCGCAGGATGAACCCCTCGCGTCCGGCCAGTTCCTCGCCGAGGAGGTGGTGGTCCCCGATGACCTTGCAGGCGAGGTCGCGGCCAGAGCGGGATCCTGCTGCGAGTCCGGCCAGCATCCCGCGGGCCGGGTCCTCCATGGCGTGGGCCTGTGGTCCGGGATCGAAGCCGGGCATCGGGGCGATGCATGCGAGATACGCGGCGGTGGTGAGGGCCAGGAGGTGGGGCATCGCGCCCTCGTCGAGCATCTGCAGCGCCGGCAGCGGGATTCGCTGGCGGAGTTTGACGGATCCGTCGGATCCCACCTGGCTGGTGCGGTGGCCAAGGGCCGTGTTGCGCCAGCGGGTGAAGAGCTCTTCCTCGTAGGCGTCCACGTCGACGTCGCGTGGCACCGCGACGCTGGGCAGGTACTCGTTGCGCAGCACCGAGCGGGCAGCCATTTCGATGGACGGGTGCGCGACGGATTCGGGGATGGTGGGGGCGCCGGACAGGGCTCCGAGGTAGGCGATCAGTGAGTGCGTGCCGTTGAGCAGGCGGACTTTCAGCTGCTCGTAGGCGCCTACCTCGTTGGAGAACACCGCCCCGCCGGCCTCCCAGGTGGGCCGCCCGGCGATGAAGTTGTCCTCGACGATCCACATGCTGAACGGCTCAGCCGGGACCGGGATCCTGTCGGTGTAGCCGCGCTGGGATGCCACCAGCCTCCGGTAGTGGTCCGTGGTGGCAGGCACGATGCGGTCAACCATGGAGGAAGGGAAGCTGGTGCGGCTGTCAATGTAGGCCAGGGCCTCGGAGGCTTCCGCGGGCGGGAGCAGGGAGGCGAATTCGCGGACCAGTCGCTGGGTGTGATGGCCGTTGTCGGCCAGGTTGTCACAGCTGAGGATGGTCACTGTCTCGCCATGGGTCCTGGACCGGTGCTGCAGGCCGCGGACGATCTGCCCGACAGGAGTCCGGGGTGACTCGGGATGGACCAGATCGTGCTGGATCGCCGGATCCTTGTGGTTGAGCGCGCCGGTGGCGGGGGTGTAGTTGTAGCCGTTCTCCGTGACGGTAAGGGACACGATCCGGGTACCGGAGCCGCCGATGGCCTTTACTACCCGGTCCGGGTTGGCGGCTGCCGTGAAGGCATCCGTGTGGACCCGGGGCACCGAGTAGGTGGCGCCCGCCGGGGAGGTTTCCACCACGGTGTAGAGCATGTCCTGGGCGTGCATGGCATCGGGGATGGTGGTGGAGCGGCTGGCAACCCCGATGATGCCCCAGTCACCGCCGTGGGCGGCGACGGCGGCGTCGGTGTAAACGGCCTGGTGTGCGCGGTGGAAGTTGCCGAGGCCCAGGTGGACAATCCCGGGAGCCGGTGCTGCCGGCCGCCGCAGGATTCCGGGGGTGGCCGCGGACAGCGGGGGAATGGAGGTCATGGCTACCAGTCCTTCATGGAGCCGTCGAGCTCACGGGCGATGGGCAGGTAGGCCTGTTTATAGGGGAACCGGGCTGCCGCGGCCTCGTCCACCTGCACGCCGAGGCCGGGTTCTTCCCCGGGGTGAAGGTAGCCGTCCTCGAACCGGAAGCTGGACTGGAAAACTTCCGACACCAGCGGGTCGTAGCCCATGTATTCCTGGATCGCGAAGTTGCTGGTGGCAAGGCCCAGGTGCAGCGAGGCAGACAGGTTGATGGGCGAGACATCGGAGGGGCCGTGCGGGGCCCCCTTGATCTGGTACACCTCGGCCAGCGCCAGGATCTTGCGGACGTGGGAGATGCCTCCGGCATGGACGACGGCAGTGCGGATGAAGTCGATGAGCCGCTCCGTGATGAGGTGCTCACAGTCCCAGATGGTGTTGAAGACTTCGCCGATGGCCAAGGGGACGGTGGTCTGCTGGCGCAGGGTGCGCAGGAGACGCTGGTTTTCGGCCGGGGTGACGTCTTCGAGCCAGAATAGGTCCACGTCTTCCAGGGAACGGGCCAGCCGGGCGGCTTCGGTGGGGTTGAGCCGGTGGTGGACGTCGTGGAGCAGTTTGAGCTCGGGGCCGACGTGCTCGCGGACAGCCGACAGCACTTTCGGGGCGTGACGGAGGTAGGCCGAAGTGTCCCAGTCCTCTTCGGCCGGTCCGGCTCCGCGTCCGGCCGGTTCATAGCTGGCGGCACCTTTGGTAACGCCGTAGACCTTGTCCAGGCCGGGGACGCCGGACTGGGCGCGCACAGCCCGGAAGCCCTGGTCGCGGCGCTGGTCGATCGAATCGAGGAGTTCCGGGAGGTCCCAGCCCGTGGCGTGGGTGTAGGCGAGGATCTTGTCGCGGGCGGCGCCGCCGAGGAGTTGGTAGACGGGGACGCCGAGGGCTTTGCCTTTGATGTCCCAGAGGGCGAGGTCGATCGCACCGATGGCAGCCATGGTGACCGGTCCCCGGCGCCAATAGGCGCCACGATAGAAGTACTGCCAGGTGTCTTCGATGCGGTCGGCGTCGCGTCCGAGCAGCGCGGGGGCGAGGTGGTCCCGGAGGTAGCTGGCGACGGAGAGTTCGCGGCCGTTAAGTGTGGCGTCTCCCCAGCCGGTCAGCCCGTCGTCGGTGGTGATTTTAAGGGTGACGAAGTTGCGGCTTGGGCTGGTGACGAGGACGTCGACGTCGACGATTTTTCGGGTCATTTGGTGATCACGGCATTCTTCAGTGGCAGGTTCGCGGAGAGGCGGGTGATGTTTTCGGCGATTTCAAGGGCACGGCCGCGGAAGGTTTCGGCCGTGACGCCGGAGGAGTGCGGGGTCATGATGACGTTGTCGAGCCGGTCGAACGGCAGGGCCGATGGCATGGCGCGCCCGTCGCGACCGGGGTACTGGTACCAAACGTCGACGGCAGCTCCGGATATCCTGCGGTCCTTGAGGGCTTCGTAGAGCGCGGCTTCGTCAATAACAGGACCGCGGGCAACGTTGACCACCTGTCCCCTGGGGCCAAGGTTGTTCAGTTCCTCCGCGCCGACCAGGGCTGTTGTTTCTGCGCTGAGCGGGATGCTGATGAGGAGAATGTCGGATTCGCTAAGGGCTTCGTTGAGGCGGTCGGTGGTCCCGGCCCAGCGGAGGTTGTTTTTCTCCGGATCAACGCTGCCGCTGCGGGTAATCGCGATGCCTTCAGCCCCGAAGGCCTGGAGCAGTTTCCACGCGGCGCTCCCGATATGGCCAAAGCCAAGGAACGTAACAACCGCTCCGCGGAGTGTCTCCGGTTGCGGGATGTCCTGCGAATATACAGAGGAGGCCCAGATACCGCTGCGGAGGGCCGCGTCCTGGCCCAGCAGGTTCCGACGGAGTGCGACCAATGCGGCGGCGATGTACTCGGCGATGGAGCCTTCATGGTGGAAGGTGTTGGCGCACACCGCGCCGTCCGGCAGGGCGTCGGCCTCGATACCGTCGTAGCCCGCCCCGGCGACATGGACCAGGCGGAGGTCGGGGGATTGGGCGCCCATGGCAGCGGTGAACTTGGGTCCCACATAGACGTCAGCGTCTTTAAGGTCTGTCAGGACCGAGTGCTCATTCCAGCTGTCGTGCCAGGACGTGAGGGCACCGGCCGGGAGTGCCGCCTCCAAAGTCGCCCTTTGGGGCATCAGATTCGGGTCTGCGATGACAATTCTCATGGTTACTTTCCTTGAAAGGCGTGGTCCGCGTTGCGTGCGGCGAAGGTGGAGCCGCGGACGATGAGTTGTGAGCTGAGGTGCACAGCCTCAGTAGTGGAGGGCTTGCCGGCGATCTGTTCGAGGAGGAGTTCGAGGGCCAATGAGCCGCTTCGGCCAATCGGAACGCGCACGGACGTAAGGCCGGGCTCCGCGGCTGCGGCGATGTCGAGGTCATCGATGCCCACGACACTGATGTCTTCGGGGCAGTGGTACCCGAGGGTACGGGCTCCGGCAAGCATGCCGATCGCCACCAGGTCGTTATAGGCGATTACCGCGGTGGCACCGCTGGCGACGACCGACGCTGCGGCGGCGAGGCCGCCGTCGACCGTGGCATTCTGGTTGCCGACGGTCACCAGTTCAATTCCCCAGTCGTTGCAGAAACGGCTGATGGCTGTGTGGCGTTGCCCGTTCGCCCAGGACGAGGCAGGGCCGGGTATGTAGGCGATTTTACGGTGGCCGAGTGCGTGAAGGTGTTCCACGGCCTGGCGGAGGCCTTCGCCCGCTTCCATCAGCACACGGGCCGCATGGTCGGCTTCACCGTTGATGACCACCAGGGGCGTGTTGCCGGCGAACTGTTGGATTTGGTCCGAAGGGAGACGGGGGGAGCAGAGGATGATGCCGTCGACGCCGGTAGCGAAGGACTCCAGGTGTTCCCGTTCGCGGGTGGAGGACTCAGACGTGTCTGCCAGCACCATCCTGTGCCGTCCGTGCCATGCCTGGTCCTGGATTGATTTGATTAGGGCCGCAAAGACAGCGTTGGAGATGTCAGGAACCACGACACCGAAAGTTCGGCTGCCGGACAGGCCGGGCACGTCGTACCCGAGCTGGACCGCGGCGTCTATAACTTTCCGGCGGGTTTCGGATGCCAACCGACCAGGATCGCTGAATGCCCTCGATGCTGTTGCCAGCGATACGCCCGCGAGCTTTGCGACGTCCGTGAGTTTGGCCGCCATCGGTCCTCCAGTTGCTCCATTGAAACCCTTCCTCACCAGTATGGAAAGACTTGTACAAGGTTGTCAAGAGTTTTCCATGATGTGCGCCACAGAGGATGAGGAGTGTTGTGGAGTGGCCGGCTGCGCGTCTGTCACTGAGCTAACCAGCACGGCGGACGTGGCAGGCCGGGTGTCAGCGGGGGTTTTCGATCGAAACTGACTCCTGGTGTTCAGGAACGCGGACTTTCCAGCCAAGTTGACGCTTGATTCGGACACGGAGAGCGTCAGCGGCGTCCGGCTCCCCGTGCGTGATGTAGGTCATGTCTGGTGCCTGTGGGGCTGCCTGCATCCATTGGAGCAATTCATTGGAGTCCGCGTGCGCGGAGAGGCCTTCCATCTGGATGACTTCTGCTTCGATGTGGACATCCTGCCCGTAGATGCGGAGGTGTTTTCCACCTTCGGCGAGTGCTGCGCCGCGCGTGCCTCCGGCCTGGTATCCGCTAAGGATGATGGCATTGCGCTTGTCTGGGCCGTAGGCAGCGAGGTGGTGCAGGATCCGGCCGCCCGTGAGCATGCCGCTGGCGGAGATGATGATCATGGGTCCGCCGCGGAGGTTGAGCAGTTTCGATTCGTCCGCGCTGCGGATGGGCTTCGCGACCCTGTACATGGCTTCAAAGTCGTGCTGTGCCAGCCTGTGTTCCTCGCGGTGGCGCTGATACATACCGGAGGCGTCGATGGCCATCGGGCTGTTGAGGTATATGGGGATGGCGGGAATCGCATGCCGGGCCAGGAGGCGGGAGAGGTACAGCAGGACGGTCTCGGCCCGGCCGACGGCGAACGCGGCGATCATGATGACTCCATGGCGCTTGGCCACGCGGCTGATGATTTCGCCGAGTTCAGCTTCCGGGTTTCCTCCTGGGTGTGTCCGGTTGCCGTACGTGGATTCCGTGACAAGGACGTTAGTGGTCCCAAGGTCTCGAGGCGGGTACATCAGGGGGTCGTTCCTGCGTCCCAGATCGCCGGTGAAATGCACGGTGTGGCCTGCGAGTGCGAGGTGTACCTGTGCTGCCCCAAGGATATGCCCGGCCGGAAGGAATGTTGCCTCGATGCCCCCTGGCAGCAGGAAAGGGGAGTCGAAGGTCCGGGTTTGAAAACTGTCCAGCGACCGGACGGCGTCTTCAGCGGTATAGAGGGGCATGGGCGGATGGTGCGTTGACGATTCGGTGCGGTCCGAATACCGGGCTTCCTCCTCCTGGAGATAACCGCTGTCCGGGAGCAGGAGGGAACACAGCTCCGCGGTACCGGGTGTCGAGTAAACAGGACCGCGAAAGCCATCACGTACCAAGGCGGGGATGTAGCCGCTGTGATCCAAATGGGCGTGGGTGAGGACCACCGCATCGACACTCGCCGGGCTGACCTGCAACGGAGTGCGGTTTCGATCACGGAGGACCTTATAGCCTTGGAAAAGTCCGCACTCAACAAGGATCCGGTGATTTTGCGAACGGACCAAGTATCGGGAACCTGTCACCGTGTCCGTAGCGCCCAGGAACTGCAGCGCTGGTGGATGTTGCCCGCTCATACGTGCTCCTGATCCGCCTGGCTGGGTGACTCAACCATGCGCTCGACTCGTTGGCCGTAAAGGGCCACGCAGGGCCCGCCGTCCTTTCAGTAGATACCTGACCTGTGGGCGCCGACAGGGCCTAACGCCCCTGCCTCCGGGGAGGGAATCCTGGGTTCACGCCTGCACTCCGGATCCCTATCCCAAAATTGCGTCCATTTCCCGGCCCGCGATGTCCACGATGCGTTGCATGGCCGCATGTGCCGCCGCGGGTTCGCTGGCGACAACGGCCCGTGCGACTTCGAGGTGCAGGCGCAGCGGCTCTGGTTCGGGCCGGTCGGGCATCAGCCCGTGGTGGGTCCGGCCGGTCAGGACCTCTCCGATCGCCGATTCCAGGTTGAGCAGCATCTCGTTGCCGGACGCTTTGAGGATCAACGCGTGGAATTGGATGTCCAGGGGAAGAAAGGCTTCGAGGTCGCCGGCTTCGGCCGTGACTTCAAGTCCTGCCGCGAGTTCAAGCAGCAGGCGGCCGTCCTCCGCCGCTATCCGCGTGGCAGCGAGTTTTGCGGCCAGCGGTTCGACGGCGGAGCGGAGCTCAGTCAGTGACCGAAGCTGGGCTGCCCTGCCTGAACCATTCAGCCGCCACCTGACCACGAGCGGATCGAAAACGTTCCATTCGGATTGGGGGCGGATGGATACGCCCACGCTGCGGCGGGAGGTCACCATTCCCAGCGTTTCCAGGACGCGCAGGCCTTCGCGGAGCACGGATCGCGTGACGTCGTACTGCTGCTCCATGTCTTCGGAGCGGAGCACCAATCCGGTGGCCAGCTTGCCGGACGTAATGTCACTCCCGAGCCGCTCGACGATCGCAGAATGCCTGCTGACGTGCCGGGCGGTCCCTGGTTGATCAGTCATCGCAGCGTCCCCCTTTGGGCCGGAGGCACGTCAATTTGCTGGCAGCGCCGCCGGGTTCCATAAATCGTATTTAGTGTGTACGGTGATCCACAGCATATTTGGCGGTCCGGTCAAAAACAAACAGATCCCGGTTCCGCCCCAACCCAAGGAAACCCATGACACCCCTCCTCCTTCCTGCGGCAGCGCAGCCCTGGAACGGCCACGACACCCAACTCGTGGTGGTCGCCGCGATCGGCATCGCCCTCATCGTGCTGCTGATCGTCAAATTCAAGCTTCATCCCTTCCTGTCACTGGTGCTCGGCTCGGCCTTTGTCGGGCTGGCGTCAGGCGTCGGCTTGGACAAGGTCATCAGCAACTTCGAAGACGGCGTGGGCAACACCCTGAAGGAAGTGGGCCTGCTGATTGCCCTGGGCGCGATGCTGGGCAAACTGCTTGCCGATTCCGGCGGGGCAAACCGCGTGGTGGACACCTTGCTTGGCAAGGTCTCCCCGAAGCTCCTGCCGTGGGCCATGGCCCTGGTGGCGGTGATCATCGGTCTGCCGATGTTCTTCGAGATCGGCCTGGTCCTCCTGTTGCCGGTCATCGTGCTGGTCGCCCAGCGGTCCGGCGGAAAGCTGATGCGCGTCGCCATTCCAGCCCTTGCCGGCCTTTCCGTGCTCCACGGACTGGTCCCGCCGCACCCCGGCCCCCTGGTTGCCATTTCCAGCCTGAACGCCCCGCTCGGCATCACACTTGCCCTCGGCCTCCTGATCGCCATCCCCACCGTCATTATCTGCGGACCCCTTTTCGCGATCTACGCCGCCCGCTGGGTCCCCGTCGACGCACCGAAGCTGGCCGGCGGTGTCGACACCGAACACACGCAGGCGGACCCGGACGCCAAACGCCAGCCGTCCTTCCTCGTGACCCTGCTGACCATCGTCTTCCCTGTTGTGCTCATGCTCCTCAAGGCCATCGTTGACATCATTTCCCCGGACGCCAAGAACCCCAGCGCGGCACGCGTGTTCTTCGACTTCATCGGTGAACCGCTCGTCGCCATGACCCTCGCCGTGCTCCTGGCCCTGGTGACCTTCGGCTACGCCGTCGGCTTCTCCGGCAACAAGATCGGCGGCAAGATCGGTGCCTCCGTGGGACCGATCGCCGCGGTGATCCTCATCGTCGGCGCCGGCGGCGGGTTCAAGCAGACACTGATCGGCGCCGGCGTCGGAGACGCCGTCGCGAAATGGGCCACCGGTGCGAACATCTCGGTGCTGGTCCTCGGGTTCCTCATCGCCGTGGCCATGCGGCTGGCCACGGGTTCGGCCACGGTGGCAACCGTCACGGCGGCCGGCATCGTCGCCCCCTTGGCCACGTCCCTTTCCCCGGCGCACGCAGGCCTGTTGGCACTCGCGGTGGGTGCAGGATCGCTGTTCCTCTCCCACGTCAACGACGCCGGATTCTGGCTGGTCAAGGAACTCTTCGGCCTGACCGTGGGCCAGACCTTCAAGACCTGGTCAGTGATGGAGACGCTGATCTCGCTCGTCGGCTTCGGCCTGGTGATGCTTCTTTCCGTGGTGATTCCATGACGCAGGATCCAGTGCCCGCACCAGGGCAGGACCAACAGCCCGTCCTCGTCATCATGGGTGTCTCAGGTTCCGGCAAGTCCACGGTGGCAGGCATCCTCGCCGGCCAGCTTGGTTGGGACCTTGAGGAGGGCGACGATCTCCATTCACCTGAGAACATCGAAAAGATGGCGTCCGGCATCCCGCTGACCGATGACGACCGTTGGCCCTGGCTCGACACGATCGCCTCCTGGATCATCGAACACACCATGGCCGGGATACCAGGCATCATTACCTGCTCAGCGTTGAAGAAGATCTACCGTGACCGGCTCCGTGAGAAGAACGTCGTCTTTGTGCATCTGTCTGGCTCCAAGGAACAGATCGCACGGCGCCTGACGAGCCGCATGGACCACTACATGCCGGCCACCCTGCTGGATTCACAGATCGCCACCCTGGAACCTCCGGGACCGGAGGAAAATACCGTCGTCATCGACGTGGGCCGCACTCCCGCAGAGGAAGCAGCCGAAATCGTCCGCCGTTTGGGCCTTTCCCCTGCCGCAGGCTCCTCGGCCCTCGGCCACCCCAGGCCGGGCACGTCATCCGCCGGCACGTCCGCTGCCGGAAGCGACGGCTAGGGCCACCTCAGGAGTGGCCACAAAATGCAGCGCGCCAATGGCGCGCTGCATTTTTCTTTGCCCGGAATCTATCCGCCGCATTTCGGGTAGTTTCCTATCGCGTTCTCGGGGTACATCTTCACGCCGCATCTCGTGATGGTCCACCTGTTGAAGGCCCGGGTGTTTCAGTGCTCCCGGTCAGCAGTCGTCGACAATCTTGCCGAGGACACCGCCGATGGCGCCGCCGACGGCCGCGCCGCCCGGCCCCCCGAAGTACCCTCCGATGATGGCTCCCGCCCCGGCCAGGGTCCCTTGCCAGTTGCCGCCTGATTTTTTGTAGACGACTGTGGTCTGTCCACCGGAACTGGTTGGCACGTAGGAGCCCATGGCGCCGGATGCATAGGACAGCGCCACGGGGGTGGCGTTGCCGCGGACCAAGAGCTCTTCGTACGCCTTCTTGACCTCGGTGTGGGCCGCGGCAGCGTCGTGTTTGCCGCCCGTGACGGCGTATCCCAGTTCACAGATGCGCGTCAGCACGGGCAGCTCCGATTCGGTGACGAACTGAAGCTCAAGGAGTTTGTTGAGGACGATCTTGTCGGCCTTGAGACGGTCGCCGCCTGCCTCGGCCATGATCCTCTTGACTTCCCTCCCCGCGGCGCTTTGCATCTCGCTGACGCCGATCCCAAGGAGAGGTTCGAAAGTGGTCATTGGAACGCCTTTCTGCTGGATGGTGTGTACGCGGGCACCCGCGTTCTCGCAGTTTGCTCCCGCCGCGCGCTCGATGGAAGACCGCACTTAAAGTCCCCGGCGCCGGACCAGGGTGACTTCCCGGCGGGCACCGCATGCCGGGACCGGCCGCCTCAAGGGGCCGCCCTGGACTGGCACCGCGGGGAGGTTCAGGCTCCGCCCGTCGCCTGGACCTGCCGCAGGATCTCGTCCACCACGTCATGGAGCGGCGCGGTGGCGTCGATGGCGATGCCGCCAGGCGGGATGTCCTCCCGTGTCCTGTGCAGCTGCTCAATCAGTGCCCGCTCCGCCGGCCGCCCACCCCATTCCTCATCGGGGCGCCCGTCAAGCCGCCGTTTCAGCGTCTCCAGGTCCACCTCCAAGACGAAGACGCCGTCAAACAGGTGGATGAACTTTCCGAGGTTTCTTGAACCGCCGCAGAAAAAGGTCACTGCCTCACTCCGGTCCGAGGCGAGGGCTTCCACGTCGCCCACCCGCCAGAGGTGGTGATGATGCGCAGCGGCGCCGGTGATGCCCGCCTGTGGTTCGCCGGTTTCCGGATCACCCTGGTAGGCCAGCTCCCGGTCGCCATTGATGGCTTGGAAGCCGCGCCGCCGCAACTCGTTGCATACGGCGGTCTTTCCGGTCCCTGAACCACCTTCCACCAGGTAATTCCTTCTGCCCATGCCTGATGGTACCCAGCCGTCAACCGGCTGCGGCCGGAAATGGTTTGATTGGTCAGTGCTCCGTTTCAAACGCTACCTGGTTCTCTGCCTCTTCCTGGTGGGCGTTATGACCGCGTTCTCGTTCTGGGCCATCGGGCAGCCGGGCGCTGACGCACACGGGGCCTTTTCGCCGCCGCCCCGGGCGGCCGTAAAGATGGATGCGTTGTCCGCCGGCATGACGACGGCGGTGAAGGTGACCAGGACCCCGGACGGTGGGTGGCTCGCGCAGGCGGCCGCGCAGACCGGGATCCCCGCTACCGTGCTGCGCGTGTATGTTGCCGCAGCTGCTGCTGCCAACGATTCCAATCCTGGCTGCGGGATCGGCTGGAACACGGTGGCGGCCGTGGGCTTCGTCGAATCGGCGCACGGAACTTACGGCGGCGGGAGCCTGGACAAGGACGGTCACGCAACGGGCCCCATTGTGGGCCCAAGCCTCAACGGCGCCGGCTTCGCCGCCATCCCTGACACGGACGGCGGTGCCCTGGATGGTGACGCCCGCTGGGACCATGCCGTTGGACCGATGCAGTTCATCCCTTCCACCTGGAAGATGGCGGGCCTGGACGGAAACGGCGACGGCCTGGCGGATCCGTTCAACCTGGACGACGCCGCCCTCACCGCCGCGACGTACCTGTGCGGCCACGGCCGCGACCTGACCACAGCGCAGGGGTGGACTAATGCCATCTACTCGTACAACCAGTCAGATGCCTACATCCGGCAGGTGCGCGCCCAGGCCACTGCCTATGCCGCGAAGACGGGCACGGCCGAGTAGCACAGAATTAAGGGCGTGGTTAGACACCTGCCAGGGCAATCCGCCACACCCGCACGGCAGGTAGTCTGGGCGCGTGGACTTCTCCTGCGAACTCGCCAACGGCATCGTGCTCCGTCCCGTCCACCTGTCTGACGCCGCGCCGCTGGCCGCCGCGTTCCAGGCCAACCGCGCTTACCTCGCACCGTGGGAACCGGTCAGGCCCGAGGAGTTCTACACGGTCCAGGGCCAGCATGACGTCCTCACCCGGCGGGTGAAGGACCTCGACGACGGCACCGCACTCCCGATGGTCCTCGTGGCGGACAAGGCAGTGGTCGGCCTGCTGACCCTGAGCTCGATCGTCCGCGGCGCCTTCCAAAACGCCCACGTGGGTTACTGGACCGCACAGGACGCCCAAGGGGGAGGGCTCATGACGTCGGCGCTGGCCGCGGCGATGATCATTGCCAAGGCCCAACTCGGCCTGCACCGCCTCGAGGCGGCCACGCTCCTGCACAACACGGCATCGCAACGGGTGCTGGAGAAGAACGGCTTCGAGGCGTACGGCACCGCCCGGGCCTACCTGCGGATCGCCGGCCAGTGGCAGGACCACCGCATGTACCAGCGCATCCTTTAAGAGCGCCGTACCGCGGCAGCCGCTGCCGCTTTGAGACGCGGGGAGCCTACTTTTCGTCCGGCCCAAGGTCCGGGCCGGACACGAACTGCGCTGCGCGGGTGGCGCTGCCTTGCAGTTCGAGAATGGCGAGTTCGTTGCTGCCGGCCCGGATCAGGGGCCCTGGCACGTAGAGAGTGCGCTGCGGCCCGCGGCTCCAGTAACGGCCCAGGTTGAAGCCGTTGATGAAGGCGTTGCCCTTGGTCCATCCGTCCAGCCGCAAATACCGGTCGCCGGGAGCGTCGGCCGTGAAGGTGGCGAAGGAGACGGAAGGTCCGGCCACGCCGCCGGAGCCGTGCGGCGCACCGCCCCCGGAACCGGGCAGCGGCACTGCAGCGGCCCGGAAAGCCGCAAGGGACGAAAGGTCCACACGCCGGATGGTCCAGTCCGCAAGCTCAACGCCATTCAGCAGCGCCGGCCCGATCAGGCCCTTGGCTTCGCCGATCCTTGGCCCGTAGTTGACCCGGCCCTGGTCTTCGACCAGGATCTGCAGTTTCCCACCTGACGGCAGGACGATGGTGCGCTCGCCGAGTTCGCGGGCCAGGACACCCGCCGGGATGCCGTCCAGGAAGAACTGGGCGCGGTCTCGCACGTCGCTGAAGGTGAGGACTCCGGCGTCGGGCATGTGCCGTTCGTAGAGGACGAACCCCCGGTACTGGCCGGTGGCCTCGCCCGGTGGCACGGGGCCGGGGACCGCTGCGGCGGGCAGGGCGCCGGCAACGTCCAGCAGCGCGGCGCTCGACCCCACAACCACCGCCGCCTCGGCAGCGGCCGGGCGCCGCGAAGGGACCTCCGGAGGAACGGGGAAATGTTTGGCTATGACCTCGCGGAACGCAAAGTACTTGTCGGTGGGGTATCCGTCCTCGGACAGCGGGGCGTCATAGTCGTAGGAGGTGATGGTGGGTTCGTAGATGCCTTTGTCGTTCGCGCCGTTGGTGAATCCGAAGTTCGTGCCGCCGTGGAACATGTAGATATTCACCGACGCCCCGGCGGACAGCAAGGTGTCCAGCTCGGCGGCGGACGCGGCGGCGTCCGTGGTGTGGTGGTGCGTTCCCCAGGTGTCGAACCAGCCGTTCCAGAACTCTGCACACATGAGCGGGCCGTCCGCCTGCCGTTCCCGCAGGAACGCAAGCCGCTCGGCGGCGCGGGAACCAAAAGTGCCGGTCTTGTGCAGCCCTGGCAGTGAGCCGTCCTCGATCATGGTCCCGAACGGCTGGTCGCAGGTAAAAAGGGGAACGTCCACGCCTGCCCGCCTTGCGACGTCCACCAGGTGTTGCAGGTACGCCTTGTCCGAGCCGTATGCGCCGTACTCGTTCTCGATCTGGAACAGGATGACCGGCCCGCCGCGGGTGGCCTGCCGCTCCGCGACGATGGGCAGCAGGTTCTCCATGAAACCATCCACCGCCGCCAGGTAACGGGGTTCGCTGCTGCGGATACCGATGGAGGGATCGGTGAAAAGCCACGCCGGCAGTCCGCCGTTGTCCCATTCCGCGCAGATATACGGCCCCGGCCGCACGATGGCCCGCATTCCTTCCGCGTCTGCCAGGTCCAGGAACCGGGCAAGGTCCAGGCCGCCGCCGGTCCGGAACACTCCGGGAGCGGGGGAGTGCTCGTTCCACGGCACGTACGTTTCGATGGTGTTCAGGCCCATCAGCCGCGCCTTGCGGATCCGGTCTGCCCAAAGGTCCGGGTGGACGCGGAAGTAGTGGATGGCCCCGGAGAGGATGCGGAACGGCTCCCCGTCCAGCAGGAAGTCGCGGCTGCCGATGGCAAAGGTGTGCACGGAGGGAATCCTAGGAAGTACGCAGGACGGAAGAGTAGGCATAGGCGGCGTTGCTCCAAGCCACAAACAGCAGCGGTGCCGGTGCCAGGGCCACGCCCAGGACCGGTTGCAGCACGGCCGCGGAGGCAATGATCCCCAGCAGCACCAGCATGGCCAGGCTCAGGTACCAGCGCTGGACGGACAGGTAGAGGGACGCCTTGAGCAGGCTTTTCAGCCCGCTGCCGGGAAGGAGTACGACGCCGGCAATCGCCATCACGGCCACGCTCACGGTCATCGCGGCGGCCACCACGATCACGGGCACCAGGAGTGCGGCGGCCGGCATGGACTGCACGATCGCCAGGTCCACGCCAAGGAAGAGCAGTACCGCCACGGCCGCGACTCCGAGCAGGGCCGCCCGACGGAAACCGCGCCGGTAGCCCCGCAGGAAGGAGGCCACCGGCTTGGCCGCGGCGCCGTCGTCGCGCAATGCCTGGAAGGAGGCGAAGAGTCCGGCGAGCGACGGCGCAACGGTGACGCACAGCGCCAGGAAGAAAGGCCATGCCGCGGCCGGATCCGCCACCAGGGCAAGGCACAGCACCAGCGGGGCGTTGGCGAGCGCCACGAGCACATTACCGGCCAGGAAGGTGTAGATGAAGCCGAAAATGCTGCCGAACGCGTCGAACCCGGGGCTGGGGATGCGCCCGGCCAGGCCGCGCCGCGGGGGCCCACCCGGCCGGGACGTGTGGTCCTGCGCCACGGAGGTCACCCCTTCATCCCGCTCGTGGCGATGCCCTGGATGAAGTACCGCTGCCCGATGAGGAAGATGGCCAGGATGGGGATCACCGAGATGACGGACCCGGTCATGATCATGGCGTACTCGGCGTCGAACTGGCCCACGAAGGAACGCAGCCCCAGCTGAACGGTCCAGAGCCGGTTGGAGGTGAGGTAGATGAACGGGCCCATGTAGTCGTTCCACGTGTTCACGAACGTCAGCAGTGCCAGGCTGGCCAGCGCCGGCTTGGACAGCGGCAGGATCACCCGGGCCCAGATCCCGTATTCGCTCAAGCCATCGATCCGGGCGGCTTCGCACAGTTCATCAGGGATGGTCATGTAGTACTGCCGCATCAGGAAAACACCGAATGCGCCGAACGCCTGGAGCAGGATCAGGGCGTTGAAGCTGTTGGTCAGGCCCAGGTTCTGCATCATGATGTACTGCGGCACCATGTAGGCCTGCCAGGGCACGGCGATGGTGCCGATGTAGCAGAGGAACAGGACGTCCCGGCCCGGGAAACGGACCTTGGAGAAGCCGTAGGCTGCCAGCGATCCGGTGAGCACCTGCAGGAAGGTGATGATCACGGCCAGGTACAGCGAGTTCTGCAGGTACCCCATCATGGGGATCCGGGTCCAGATGTCCGTGTAGTTGCTCCACACGAACTCGCTGGGAATCCACTGGATGGGCACCGTGAGGACCTGGTTGTTTTCCTTCAGCGAGGAGGAGACCATCCAGATGAACGGCACCATGAGCGCCACCACCAGCACGGCCAGCACGGCGTAGATGACAAGGTCTGTGGTGCGTTTTTTCTGCTCCCGCGGTGAACGGCGGCGTTCGGTGCGGCGGTCCTCTTCGGCGGTGTTCGGGGGAAGCCCGATTCCCAGGAGCCGGGACTCGGCCTTGAGGTCTTCGGCCATGTTGGTCATCAGCGTTCCCTCCGCTGTTGGATCTTGAACTGCAGGACGGTGACCGTCAGCACGATCAGGAACAGCACGAGCGAGATCGCGGACGAGTAGCCGAACTTCCCCTCGCCGATGCCCTCCTGGTAGATGAGCTGGGACAGGACCGTGGTGGAGCGGCCGGGACCGCCGTTGGTCATCACCACGATGAGGTCGAAGACCTTGAAACTGGAAACCGTCAGCATGACCACCACGAAGAACGTGGTGGGCCGCAGCGACGGAATGGTGACGTTCCAGAACCGCTGCCAGGCGCTGGCGCCGTCAACCTCCGCGGCCTCGTAAAGTTCCGAGGGGATGGCCTGCAGGCCCGCCAGGTACAGCACCATGTAATAGCCCATGTCCCGCCAGACGCTGGTGATGATGACGGCGGGAAGTGCCCAGTCCGAGCTGGAGGTCCAGCCCGGCGCGTTGGCGATGCCGATCGCGTGCAGGAACTGGTTGATGGGTCCGTTGTCCGGGCTGAAAAGCATGTTCCAGACGACGGCGACGGCCACCAGGGAGGTGATGTACGGGAAGAAGATGGCCACCCGGAAGAAGCCGATGCCTTTGAGCTTGCGGTTCAGCAGCATGGCCAGCAGCAGGGCCAGGGCCATGGTCAGCGGCACGTGCCCGATCGCGTAGACCACGGTGTTCCGCAGGGCCACCCAGAAGGAGTCGCTGGCCAGCATCCGCTGGAAGTTCGCCAGTCCCACCCATTTGGGGGCACTGAAGGAGGTCCATTCCATGAAGGAAAGGGCGAAGGCGGCCAGCACCGGGATGAGCGTGAAGGCCAGGAATCCCAGGAAGTTCGGCAGGATGAACGTCCAGCCGATCAGGGTGTTGCGCCGCGCCTGTTTCCGGTTGCCCCGGCCGGGAGCCGGGGCTGCAGCGGGCGCGGCGGCCGGGGTGATGGTTTTGGTTGTCATGGCTGCCTGTTACTGGCCCAGGACTTCGCTCTTGACACGCTTGCCCATCTCGGCGATTCCGTCGGCAACCGACTTCTCACCGACCATGATGAGGTCGTGCTCCTGGTTCAGGATCTTGTCCGTGGCCGCGGACTTGTCGCTGACCGGCATCTCCAGGGCGGTGCTGTCCGGCGCGAATGCCTTCTTGGACAGGGCATCGGTGGGCATGCCGTCGAGCTTGAAGTAGGCGTCCGTCACGGCGTCGTCCTGGAGGGCCGGGACCACGCCCACCTTGGAGATGGCCTTGGCTCCTTCTTCGCCGGCGGCCCACTCGATGAACTTCCTGGCCTCGTCGGAGTGGGTGGCGTTCTTGTTCACGGCGAAGGCGGTGGGGGAGCCGAAAGTGGTGGTTTTGCCGTTCGAGTCCTTCTGCGGCATGGGTGCAAGGCCCCAGTTGACGTTGGTCTTGCCGTCCTTCTTGGCCTGCAGCAGGCCGGCGATGTACCAGGTGCCCATGGGCATCATGGCAGCCTGGCCGCTTTCGAACATGGTCCGGTAACTGGTCTTCTGGCTCTTGGCCGTTGCGTAGTCCAGGGAGGCGCCGCTCTTCTGCAGGTCAAGGGCCATGGTGTATTGGTCCTTGAAGTAGCTGTAGTCGCCGCTGTTCTGGTCCTTGCCGTTCTGGGCCGCGGAGATGGCTTCCACCACCGAGCGCCAGATGTGCTGGTAGGTACCGTAGACCTTCTTGCCGTCGGGGGCGGTGCCGCTGAGTTTCTTGGCGATCTCGGCGTACTTGTCCCAGGTCAGGTCCTTGGGGTCGTCGATGCCGGCCGCCTTGAAGAGGTCCTTGTTGTAGTAGAGCAGCCAGAAGTCCTGGCGGTACGGGGCCGCGTAGTACTTGCCGTTGATGTTGAATGCGTCAAGGGTTGCCAGCTTGTCCTTGCCCACGGCGTCCACCACGTTGTTGATTTCCTGGAGCTGGCCGTTGTTGGCGTAGCGGGCATAGTCGATGACGTTCTTCATGGTCAGGACGTCGGTGGTGTCGCCGCCGGCCAGCATGGTGGTGACTTTCTGCGGATAGTCGTCGGCCAGGATGTCAACGGGTTCGATGTGGACGTTGGGGTGGCTGGCTTCGTAGCCGTCGAAGAGGGCCTTGAATTCCGGTGTCCCTGCGTAGTTCCACACGGATACCGTCAACGTGGTCTTGCCGTCCTGGGCCTGCGGTGCCGTGCCTGCGGCCCCGGCGCATCCGGACAGGCCGAGACCTGCGGTGACGGCCAGCGCCATGGCGGTGAAAGTCCTGCGCTTCATTGCGTTCTCCTTTGAGGTTTTGGTTGTGTGCGGCGTGAGGTTGTTCAGGCGCTGAGGGAGAGGTCTGCTGAGACCACTTGCGCCGCGAGTTGCTGCCCGGTCAGGTAGCGTTCAAGGTCGTTCAGTGCTGCATCGGACATCCGCCGGGTTTCCGTTCCCAGGGAGCCTGCGATGTGCGGAGTGATCTCCACGTTGGGAAGGTCGTAGAGAATCGAGTCCGCCGGGAGCGGTTCGGGTTCGGTGACATCCAACAAGGCCTGGATCCGGCCCGTGGCGCACTCGGCTTCGAGGGCCTTGGTGTCCACCAGTGAACCCCGCGCGGTGTTGATCAGTGTTGCGTGGTCCTTCATGGCCTGCAGCTCGGCGGACCCGATCATGTGCCGGGTTTCCGGCAGGGCCGGGGCGTGGACCGTGACGATGTCCGAGGACTCCAGCAGCTCCTGCAGGGACACCAGTTTCCCGCCGGCGTCCGCCACGGCCGCGGAGTCCGCATGGGGATCGCTGACCAGGCAGGTCACGTCCTGCAGCTGCTGGACCAGCCGGACCACCCGGCGGCCGATGCGGGAGAACCCGATCACGCCGATCACCCGGCCGATGTTGCCCAGCTCCCCGCGTGACGTGGCATAGCCCCAGTCCTCGCGGTGGATGCGTGCGTCGTTCGCGAGCACGTGGGCCTTCTTGCCGGCCAGCACGATCGAAGCGAAAGTGAACTCGGCTACCGGGATGGCGTTTGCGTCGGCGCCGTTCGTCACCACGATGCCGCGATTCCACAGTTCCGGAGTGACGAAGCTGCGAACTGTACCGGCACAATGGAACACCGCACGCAGGTTGGGCATCCGTGCCAGGGCAGGCGCGTCGAGGCGGGGCACCCCCCAGCTGGTCAGCAGGATTTCGACGTCGGCCAGGTGGCCGGTGATCGCCGGGTTGTTCAGGGAATCGGTCCACGGCGCTTCGCCCAGGTCCACCAGGCCCGCCAGCCGGTCGAGCCGGAGGGAATCGAACTGGTCGGCAAATGTTCCCTGGTTCATGACCAGCAGGGCCTTGGGTTTACGCGACATTCGGGCCTCCTTTCTTCATTGGTTGGAGAGCGGATCGGGCCGCTGTTCATGTCTTGCATCACATCTAACAATCAGTACATACTCATGAACAAGACAGAACAACCAAGATGATCTAGATCACCCTTAAACGATCATGATCGAACAACAGAATCGATTTTTGATGCCTGTTCCGTTAATCCCCGGCGCGGCAACGCCGCCCGGCGCCCCCCTTGCATCGGCGTGGGGGACGCACTCCCGGCCGGATGAGCTGCTGCGCGCCCTCGAGGGCGCGGAGGCCCGCATCACCGTCCGCCCGTCAGGCGATCGAGCCTGGCGCGCTGTGTCCGGAACCAGCCTGGCGGCGCTGCAGCATCAGGCGGTCCTGGAACACGGAACGCCTTGGCCGCAACCGCTGGTTTCCCACTACGCGCGCTACTTCCGTGACGGCAACCGCACCGCCTACGAGGATCTGGTGGCTGCCAGGCAGCAGAGACTCACCCGAGCCGTGGTGATGGCCCTGACCGCTGCCGACCGTGATAAAGCCGACGGGTGGCTTGACGATGTTGTGGACGGCGCCTACCTCCTCTGCGAGCAAAGCTCCTGGTCCTGGGCGGCACACGACGACGTTTTCCGCTGCTCCGGGGACGTGGTTCCGGACCGGGGGCGGCCGTTCCTCGACCTGGGCGCCGGCGAGGTGGCCGCCCAGCTGGCCTGGCTTGACCACGTCCTCGGTGCCCGCCTGGACAGCCGGGCGCCCGGCCTGCGGAAGCGCCTGCGCGAGGAGACCCACCAACGCGTGATCGAGCCCTTCCTGGAACGGCTCGACTGGCACTGGCTGGGCGTGGACGGTGACGTCCACAACTGGAATCCGTGGATCCATTCGAACCTCATCGTCGCGGCGCTGTTCCTGGTGGACGATTCCCGCCTGCAGGCCCGGGTCCTGGCCCGCTGCATCGAGGGGATGGACCGTTTCCTGGCCGCCATTCCGGCGGACGGCGCCATCGACGAAGGTTTTGCCTATTGGTGGAATGGGGCGGGCCGCGCCTTGGAGGGCCTGGCGCTGCTGGAGGAGGCCACCGCGGGCGTCCTCAGTGCCGGCTTGCCGGTGATCCGGGAGCTCGTTGCCTTCCCGCACCGGATGCACATCGGCGGCCCTTGGTTCCTGAACGTAGCGGACGGGCCCGCACGCGCCGCCACGGCCCTTCCGTGGGACATGCTCCACCGCTGGGCAGTGCGCCTGGGGGACGATGACGCGGCACGGCACGCGGCCTCGATGCTCTCCGGGGCGCCGGATGCGGCCGCCGGGTTGGGCCGCGTCCTGCATTCCCTGTTCCGGAGTGCGTCGGCGCCCGGGCGTCCCCAAGGCGTCAATGGCGCCTTCCCGCTGGTGCCGTTCACCTACCTGCCGTCGGTCCAGATCATGGTTGCCCGGGAAACGGCAGGTTCCACCCGCGGCCTCCTCCTCGCCGCCAAGGGCGGCCACAACGGCGAGCACCACAACCACCGCGACGTCGGATCCGTGGTGGTTGCCGTCGACGGCACCCCCTTGCTGGTGGACGCCGGCCAGCCCACGTACACCGCCAAAACGTTTGGTCCGGACCGCTACGATATCCGCGCCATGCAAAGCAGCTGGCACAACGTCCCTGCCCCGTTCGGCATGGAGCAGGGAACAGGCAGCGGGTTCGCCGCCGAAGTCCTCGCCGTGCCCACGGCGGAGCAGCCACGACTCCGACTCGCCCTGGGGGCAGCCTACGGTCTGCAGCCGCACCAGTGGATCCGCACGTCCACCCTGGACCGTGCCACAGGCCGGGTCACTATTGCCGATCGCTGGGACCTCCCTGCCGGCCCGCACAGTGGAGGCCCGCAAGCTCCAGTGCCGGACGGAGCGGCGTCCGACGTCGACATCACGTTCCTGGCATCCGGCACCGTCCGCGTCGGTCCGGCGGGCAGCGCGGAAGTCCACCCGGCCGGTATTCCCGGCACGGACCCCGGAGGCACCGCGGCAACCGGGCGGGGAGCCGCCTTGCGCTGGGAGCCTGGATCCGCCGTCGTCCTCGTGGATGAATGGCACCTGGAAGACCCGCTGCTGTCCGCCGTCTGGGGACCGAAACTCACCCGCCTGCGCTTCCGCGCGCCAACCCCGCCCGGCGCCCCAGGCGCATTCACCCTCACTGTGGAGGCAACACCATGAGTCCGGATCCATCCGCTGGCGCGGAAGGAAAATCGTTGTTTTCCCTGCAGCGCCGGGAACGGCTCATGGAGGAGCTGCGCGCCCATGGCGCCATCACCGTCAGGGACATTGCGGCGCGGTTCGGGGTCAGTGAGCTGACCATCCGCCGCGACGTGAACACCCTGGCGGATGAAGGGCTGGTGTCCCGGGTCCACGGCGGCGCCACGCTGCCCAGCCCGCTGGACCGCACCGCGGCGGGCCGGCCGGCCAACCACAGCTACTCGATCGGCATGGTGGTCCCGTCGCTGGACTACTACTGGCCGCAGGTGATCAGCGGGGCGCGTGCCGAAGCGGAAGTCCAGAACCTCCGGATCCTGGTCCGCGGCTCCGCCTACGACGCTGCAGACAACCGGCGGCAGGTCCAGGCCCTCCTGGATACCCAAAACATCGACGGACTGATCGTGGCACCGGACATGGGCGGGGAGCACGGGCAGGAGCTGCTGCGGTGGCTTAACGCGCTGCCCATCCCGGTGGTGCTGGCCGAACGCCGCTCGCCGCCCGAGGTTCCGGCGCACCGGCTCGAGTGGGTGGCCACGGACCATGCCTTTGGCGCCGGCATGGCCGTACGGCACCTGTGGCAGGAAG
Source organism: Arthrobacter sp. AG258 (assembly GCF_004364695.1). Lineage (NCBI taxonomy): Bacteria > Bacillati > Actinomycetota > Actinomycetes > Micrococcales > Micrococcaceae > Arthrobacter > Arthrobacter sp. AG258. Next base: position 32,644 of record NZ_SOBI01000004.1, read on the forward strand.
GGCACCGGCGGATCGGCTGCCTGACGGACTCCTCCAGCCCCACCAGCCCGCACGTCGTCCGGGGTTGGCAGCAGGCCCTCACCGCGCTCAAGATTCCAGTCCAGGGAGCCGTCCTCGAAGACTCCGTGAAACAGGTCAACGGTGACCGGGCACAGCACTTCGACCAGGTGCTGGCACTCTGCTCCGCAACCGGTACCACCGCCATCTTGGTGCATTCGGACACCCAGGCGGTCGCATTCGTCCAGCACTGCGTGGACCGTGGACTTGCCGTGCCGGGGGACATCGCTGTGGTGGGATATGACGACGAGGTGGCCTACCTCGGCGAACCCGCCATTTCAGCCGTCCGCCCGCCCAAGCAGTACGTGGGCAAGGTGGCGGTCCAGCTCGTGGCCGCCCGGCTCGCCGAGGGCCGGATGCGGCCTGTGCACCGGGTGGAACTGAATCCCGACCTGATCTTGCGTGATTCATCGGTGGGGGCGCCGCGCGCTGCCACGGGTGCGCTGCTGGACTCGCCGTAATCACGATGCCGCTCCGCGGGCCGCCCACTGCCCGGCCCGCGGGCAACACACACCCCTAGGAATCCATGCCTGTCCCTGCACGTCCCCTCGCCCTTGTCCTTCCGCCGCTGGACCGGGACTTGTCGCCCTTCACCGGCCTCACCCGTGAGCACTGGTGCGCCTACGCGGACCACCTGCTGCGCTCGGCGCACAGATTCGCCACCGACGACCACGCCAACCTGTTCCTGCCGGGCGCCACCAGCGCCTACGGTCGCCGAAGCGACTCGCTCGAAGCCTTCGCCCGCACATTCCTGCTCGCCTCCTTCCGGATCGCCGGAGACCCGGAGGGCACCCGCTGGCTCGCGGACTGGTACGCGGAAGGGCTCGACGCCGGCACCGACCCCGCCAACCCCGACCGCTGGCCCACGCCGGGCGAACTGGACCAGGCCAAGGTGGAAGCCGCATCGCTGGCCGTTGGACTGGCCCTGACCCGCGACGTCCTCTGGGACACGTTGCCCCGCCGGGTGCAGGAACAACTGATCGCCTGGTTCGAGACGGTGATTGGTGAAACCTACCCACCAATCAACTGGGTGTGGTTCCAGATCGTGGTGGAGATCTTCCTCGCCGGCGTTGGCGGCAGGTCTTCGGATGCCGATATCGACGCCGGCCTGGCCGTCCATGACTCCCTCCACCGCGGCCACGGCTGGTTCGCCGACGGGCCGGAGCGCGCGTACGACCACTACGTGGGCTGGGCCTTCCAGGTGTATCCGCAGTTGCTGCAGCTCATGGCGCCCGGGGATCCCCGGGTGCAGGCGCGGGCGGCGCTGGACGGCGGCCGGCTGGCGGACTTCCTCGACGACGCCATCCACCTGGTGGGGGCGGACGGCGCGCCCCTGGTCCAGGGCCGCAGCCTGATCTACCGCTTTGCGGCGGCAGCCCCGTTCTGGAGCGGCCAGCTGCTGGGCCATACCCGGTTGAGCCCCGGTGTCTCGCGGCGGGCAGCGTCCGGTGTCCTGGCCTATTTCATGGGCCGTGGGGCGACGAACGACGACGGCCTGCTCACCATTGGGTTCCACGGCGAGTTCCCGGGCATGAAGCAGTCCTACTCCGGCGCAGGTTCGCCCTACTGGGCGGCCAAGGGGATGCTGGGCCTGGCCCTTCCGGCGGACCACCCGGCGTGGACCGCCGTCGAGGAGCCGTTGCCGGTGGAGACCGCAGACACCCGGCTGTTCATCCCGGCCCCGGGCTGGCAGGTGGATGGCACGGCAGCGGACGGCGTGGTCCGGGTCCGTAACCATGGAACCGACCACGCCAACCCCGGAACCCGGGTGGCTGATTCACCGCTGTACGCACGCCTGGGTTACTCCACGGCCACCTTCCCGGACCTGGCGTCCGAGTCCCTGGACAACGCGGTGGTGTTCGCCGATGCCGGCGGGCGGCTGACGCACCGCACCGGGTTTGATTTCCTGGGCCAATTCGGCGCCGGCGGGGTGCAGGTGGGCGCCTCCCGTGCGGCCACGCACTGGATCGCGATCGATCCCGACGGCGGTCCGGACCACGGCAGCGGAGCTGCCGGGGTTGCCACGCCCGGTCCGGAAGTGACGGTTGTTTCGGTGACGCGCGGCGCCGTCGAGCTTCGCCTGGTGCGTGTGCGCGGGGCGTCCGGGGCGGCCGCGCGGCTGCGGATCGGCGGGTGGCCGGTCCCCGCCGGGTCCACGCTCAGCAGTGTGGTCCGTCCCGTGGGCTGGGGGCAGGACCTTGACGACGCCGGCACGTGGCAGTCGGAGGCGCCGCACCCAGTGGGGGAGCAGGTGGCCATTCCGTGGGCCGGCACCGCCGGTCCGGCGGCTGACGGAGATTACGCGGCCGTCGTCGGACTCGGCGGGAACGGACTCACCACCGAACTGGACGCCGCCGGCTTCCGCGGGGACGGCCTGTTCGTGTTTGCCGACGGCACTCCCGTGGACCCCGCCGCCGTGTGGGCTCAGCTCCGGCCGTAGGTCCGGCACCTTCCGCACGGGCCCACTGCACCTCAGGACGTTGCGGCGCCCTCGGCCGGATGTGCCGCGGGCGGCGCAGCGGCCTCGTGCGGCGCCGCCTCCGATGGCGCCGTGGCCCCTGCCGCGGCGGGCTTGATGTTCTGGTTCACATGGAAGAAGTTGTCGGGGTCGTACTTCGCCTTCAGGTGGGCAAGCCGCGCATAGTTCGATCCGAGGGTGTCCTCGATCCGGGACTGGTCGTCGGCGTCCTGGAAATTAAGGTAGCCGCCGGGCTCGGAGAACTCGTGCAGCGCGGACCAATATTCCCGGACCCAGGCAATGTTTCGCTCGTTTTCCGCCGGGTCGGGCCACTGCGCCGCGATGACCGGCGCAAAGTCAACGTCGCGGTACGCGAACGCGGTGGCCTCGGGCGCCACCCTCTGGACCGCCCCGTCGATCGGATAGAAGTGGTTGGCCGAGTGGACGCTGGGAATACCCGGTGCGTACTCGACGGCGGTCCGCAACGCCTCGTCGCTGAGGGTGCGGAGGAAATCAGCCTTCCAGTAACCCTGCAGTCCCGGAACGCCGCTGAGTCCGTCGAACATGACGTTCAGCGCCGGGTACGGCATGGGTGCGAAAAAGCTGCCCAGCACCGTCCCCGCGTCAAGCATCTTCTGCCAGTGTGCCGGTCCCGCGTCAAGATCGCCCGTCCACATGCCGGCAATCACGGCCACCGGCTTCCCGTGCCATTCTTCGGGAAGGAACGGGACCGGCGGTCCCTGGTGGAATCCAAGGAAGGCCCCCATCTCGTCGGGCTCGGCGGCGATCCACTCCCGGTAGGCAGCGCCCACCGCGGCACCGGCCGATGCATCGAAGAACATGATCCCCACATGCACCATGTCCACCGGGTGCAGCCGGAATTCCATCGACGTCACCACGCCGAAGTTGCCGCTTCCGCCCCGCAGCGCCCAAAAAAGGTCCACGTTTTCCGCTTCGCTGGCCGTGACGAAGGTCCCGTCGGCAAGGACCACGTCCGCTGATGCAAGGTTGTCGCAGCTCAGCCCATACTTCCGGGAAAGGTAGCCGATGCCCCCGCCGAGCGTGAGGCCGGCGACCCCGGTTGAACCGATAATCCCGCCGGTACTGGCCAGCCCGAACGCATGCGCAGCGTGGTTGTAGTCCGCCCACGTGGCGCCGGGCTCCACCCGGGCCAGCCGTGCCGCGGGGTCTACGCGGACGCCGCGGCGGGCCGAGAAATCAAGGACCAGGCCGCCGTCGACCGTCCCAAATCCCGGGGCACTGTGTCCGCCGCCACGCACGGCGACCTCGATCCCGAGGCCCCTGGCGAACCGGACGGCCGCCAGGACGTCCGCCACCTGCGAGACCCGCAGGACTGCTGCCGGACGGCGGCTGATCATGCCGTTGTAGACGAGGCGCGCGGCCTCATACTCGGCGTCGTCCTCTTCGATGACCTGCCCGCGGACCTGTTCGCGGAGCACGTCGAAACGTTCGCTACCCATCACAACTCCAGATATTTGTGTCGAAGACCAGGGGCAGCCGGCTCCATACAGGGCCCAGCGGGGGCCAGCATGATGATTCTTTCGGTATACGCCTGGCCTCTGGCGGGGTCAAGGGAGCGCCGGTGCCATCGGCCCGGTCCGGGCCGCAGGGGCCGTTGGACCCTGTCCTGCCCGCCAACACCCCCTCTACTGTGTAACCGAACACGTCACCGCAGCAACGCTTAAGGGGATCGAATGACCCGGATATCAGTCGTCACCGGCGCCGCCTCCGGCATTGGCAAGGCAACCAAAGAGCTGCTGGAGCAGCGGGGCGGCCGCGTCATTGGCGTGGACATCCACGGCACTGACGTGACCGCCGACCTTTCAACCCCCGCAGGGCGGACAGCGCTGGTGCAGGGAGTCCGGGACCTGGCGGAGCAGGTGGACGCCGTGTACGCGGTGGCCGGCCTGGCCACCCCCACGCCGGCTACCGTGGCGGTGAATTTCTTCGGCACCGTCGCCACCCTTGATGGCCTGCGCCCGCTCCTGGCCGGATCCCCTTCCCCGCGGGCCGTGCTGGTCTCCTCGATGGCCGCCCTGATGCCCAGCGACCCCGACCTCGTTTCCCTGCTCACGGCAGGGGACGAAGCGGCGTCGCTTGCCCGCGCCGAGGTCCTGGCCCGGGAACCGGAAACCACAGGGGGACTCATCTACGCCTCCACCAAGCTGGCGCTCTCACGCTGGGTCCGGCGGCAGGCAGCCACCCCGGAATGGGCCGGCGCAGGCATCCCGCTCAACGCCGTCGCCCCCGGCATCATTGCCACCCCCATGACGGCGGGCCTGATTGACACAGCCGAAGGCCGGGAAGCCCTGCTTGCGATGGTCCCGATGCCGTTGAACGGCATCGCCGAACCGATCGCCGTGGCCCGCCTGCTGGCCTGGCTCGGCGGCGAGGAAAACACCCACCTGTGCGGCCAGGTGGTTTACATCGACGGCGGCAGCGACGCCGTCCTGCGCGGCGACTCCGTCTGGTAACCCCCAAGCCACCCATGCTGCACGGCCTCCCGGCCTGATCCACGGCGTCGGCGCGGGACAGGCGCCCCGCCCCGGCCGTGGGGCTATGGTGGTGCCTATGCGAAGGTGCGCCGATGGCTGATGGACTGACGACGGGCGCCTTGGAGTGCCTCTACACGGGAACCGTCTGGGCTGAAGGGCCCCTGTGGGTACCCTCGACGCAGACCGTGCGCTGGAGCGACATTCCCAACAACCGCATCCTGGAATTCGACCCCGCCACCGGCGCCGTCCGCGACTACGCGCAGAACGTCGAATTCACCAATGGGCGCACGCTCGACCACGACGGCAGCGTGGTGCAGTGCAGCCACGGCCGACGCCGGGTGGAACGGGACAGGAACGGCACCGTGACCGGCCTGGTTGATTCCTTCCGGGGCCACAGGCTGAACTCGCCCAACGACGTGGTCATTGCCGGCGACGCGTCCATCTGGTTCACCGACCCGCCCTACGGCATCCTTCCCGGCACCACGGAAGGGCACGAGGGCGAGCAGGAATACGGAGGCTGCTACGTGTTCCGTCTCGATCCGGCGTCCGGAAACCTTGACGCCGTGATCACCGACCTCGTGCACCCCAACGGGCTGGCGTTCTCCCCGGACGAGACTGTCCTGTACGTAGCGGACACCGCCGGGCCCAGCCACGGGGTGCCGCTGAGGATCGTGGCCTACGACGTTCGCGATGCCGCCTGCGGGCCCGGCCGCGTCGTGGTGGAACTCCCCGACGGGCGGCCAGCCGACGGCCTCCGGGTCGATGTCGAGGGCAGGATCTGGACCTCCGCAGGCCCCGCCGTCAGGATCTACTCACCATCTTTCGAGCTGCTGGCTTCCATCGACGTCCCGGAGACGGTTTCCAACCTCTGCTTCGGCGGCCCGGACGGCCGGGACCTCTATCTCACCGCGACCACCAGCCTGTACCGGATCCGCACCAGCACCAGCGATGCGGCCGGCCGGAACATTCCATCAACCCACCCCTGAACGTGAGGACATCCATGCAGTACAGAACCCTGGGCCACAGCGGCACTGTCGTGACCAACTACGCGCTCGGAACCATGACGTTCGGCGCGGAAGCCACTGAGGAAGATTCGCACGCCATCCTGGACAGCTACTTCGCCGCGGGCGGAAACTTCATCGACACCGCCGACGTCTACAGTTCGGGCACGTCGGAGGAGATCATTGGCCGCTGGCTGGCCCAGCGTCCCGCGCTGCGGGAAACAGCGGTCATCGCCACCAAGGGACGCTTCCCCATGGGAACGGCACCGAACGACGTCGGAACCTCGCGGCGGCGCCTGACGCGCGCCCTGGACGATTCCCTCCGCAGGCTGGGCGTGGACCAGATCGACCTCTACCAGCTGCACGCGTGGGACCCCATCACGCCGCTGGAAGAGACCCTCCGCTTCCTCGACGACGCCGTGAGCCGGGGCAAGATCGCCTACTACGGTTTCTCCAACTTCCTCGGCTGGCAGCTGACCAAGGCCGTCCACACGGCGCGCAACCAGGGCTGGAGCGCGCCCGTGAGCCTGCAGCCGCAGTACAGCCTGCTGGTCCGGGACATCGAATTCGAGATTGTCCCCGCGGCCCTCGACGCAGGGGTTGGCCTGCTGCCGTGGTCCCCGTTGGGCGGCGGCTGGTTGTCCGGCAAGTACAAGCGGGACCAGCGCCCGGCCGGCGCAACCCGCCTCGGTGAAAACCCCGAACGCGGCATGGAGGCGTGGAAGGCACGCAATGACAACCCCCGGACCTGGGCGGTCATTGACGCCGTCGAAAACATCGCCGCCGGCCACGGGGTAAGCCCCGCCCAGGTGGCCTTGGCCTGGCTCGCGGACCGGCCGGCCGTGACCTCGGTGATCCTGGGAGCCCGAACCACCGAACAGCTGGCCGACAACATGGCTGCTGCCGACCTGCGGCTCAGCAGTGAAGAAGTCAGCAGGCTGACCGAGGCCAGCCTGCCGCAGACGGGGGTCTACCCGTATGGGCCGATGGCGCAGGAGCAGCGCAGCCGCAAAATGGAGGGCGGCCGCTAGGAACGGCGGCGGTGCGTGGGCCTTTACGCAGGGTGCTTCAGCACATCGGGCAGTTGGTCCACGTACACCGTCTGCGGCGGGTCGTAGTAGATCACCAGCACTTCCTCGCCCACCGCGAAGCCGCTTGATTTGTCATACGGGTAGGCGTGGAACGCCATGATGCCGCCCAGGTACGGCAGCATGACCTCCCCGATGGTGCCCGGCCCGATGCGGCCGGTCACCCGCCCAATCTTTCCCGTCAGGCTCCGGTCCACCTCTTTGTGCATCGGCGGTCCCTACGCGCCCGGAGCCTTGGGCGCACGCTTATCCTCGCCGCCCTTGCGGAGCGCTGACGAGAGGGCCGGCAGATAGTCACCCACCTGGGCCAGGATCCCGCCCAGCATCTTGTTGACCCCCTCGCCGCCGTTCAGGACCGTCATCTGCCCCACGTGGGAGAAGGGCTCGGCCGCTGCGGCGATGATCGCGGGCATGTTTTCGGCGAGCTGCTGCGAAATCACGGCGTCCTGGTTGGTTCCCAAAGCCTCGGCCCGGGCCTTGATGCCGTCCGCCTCTGCCAGAGCCCTGGCCTTGATTGCCGAGGCTGCCGCGTCGCCCTTGGCCTTGGTGGCTGCGGCCTCGGCCTCACCGGTGACCTTCGTGGCGCCGGCGGCAGCAGCTGCGGCGTTGGCGTTGGCCTGCGCCTGAAGTTCCGTTCGGCGGGCATTGGCCGTGGCCTCAAGCTCGGTGCGCCGGGCCAGGGCCTCTGCGGCGGAGATGTCGGCGGCCTTTTGGCCCTCCGCGTCGGTGCGCTTGGCGTACGCTTTCGCATCGGCAGGCTTCCGGACGGTGGTCTGCAGCTTCTGCTCTTCCCGGTCCGCCTCCAGCTTGGCAACTTCGGTCTCCTGAACCACCACCTGCTGCCGGGCCGTGGCCTCCGCCAGCGGGCCGGCCTGCGCAGCGTTGGCTTTGGCGCGTTCGGCGTTCGCCTGGGCCACTGACTGCCTGATCGCCGAGACGCTCTGCGCGTCGGCAATCAGCGCGGCAGCCTCCGCCTCCTTTTCGGCCGCCTCGCGATTGCGGGTGGCCTCGGCAATGCGGGCCTCCATCTTCACCTGCGCGATGTGCGGCTTGGCGATGTTCTGGATGTACCCGGTGGGGTCCTGCAGGTCCTTGATCTGCAGCGAATCCACCACGAGGCCCAGCTTCTCCATTTCCACGCCGCTGGCGCTGCGGACCTGCGAACCCAGCTTGTCGCGTTCGCGGATGATTTCCTCCATGGTCATGCTGCCAATAATGGAGCGCAGGTGCCCTTCAAAAACGTTATAGACCTGGCTTTCCATTTTTGGTTGCTGGCCCAGGAAACGTCGGGCCGCATTGGCAATAAAAGGCGGGGCATCGCCGATTTTGTAAATGACAACCCCTTCCACGATCACTTGGATGCCTTGGGAAGTAACGCAGGACACTTTGAGCTCAGTCTCATTCAGCGTGAGCGAGAGGGTCCGCACCGTCTGGAGTCCGGGCAGCACCAGGGCGCCCTTGCCGGTGACGATCTTGAAGTCCATTCCGGCCCGGGTTTCGAGGGTTCCGCGGGTCAGCCCGGAAATGATCAGGGCTTCGTTGGGTTCGGCCACCTTCCACATCAGTTTTGTTGCCGTCCAAATGAATCCGATGGCGACGAGCACCGCCAGAATGGTGGCAATAAGCGGGAAGAATGCGGTGAAATCCGGCATGACCAGGTCCTTTCGATGCCGCGGAACAGGCATCACGGTAAAGCCCCAATAAATGCAGCCGTCGGGAATTCCGCCGTAGAAATAAACCTCGCCGTCGGCGCGCCCGGCCAGCTGTTGTAGACAGTCTGGTTGGGCCCCGCCCAAGAGTCCAGAGCTGGGCTGATATTTGCCTGCGGCAACAGAAAACGGGGCGGCCTGCGGGGGAGTCGGCGGCTGTCCAGTCTTGGCCGGCGAGCCTCACCGTCCGGCGGCGGCAGTGAAGGAGTCCACGACCGGCCACAGTACCTCGGGGTGCCGGATATCGCTGTGGGCGCCGGCGAAGGGGTTCTGGTCCTGGGATATCACCGCATTGGCGTCAAGGCAGTAGAACCCGCCCGCGCTGAATCCGTAGGACTCACCCGGCCGGCGCAAGGGGACCGTCATTGCGCCGGCCTGCTGGTAGCCGTCATGGCCCATCCCCTCCCAGCGGTACATGAAGTCGTGGACGTCCTCGTTGTCCTGGCGCTGGAGGAAGCTTGCCGTCGGATACCAGGTCCCCACCGCGCGGTCGGCTTTGCTGAAGGTGGCGATGAACGGCCCGTCCACCCGGCCGGCACAGGATGCCAGGAGGCCCGACCGTGCGGGATCGGTGGGCAGCGGGGACGCGAAACTGAAGTGTGAGAAGGCCCCTTGGATGAGGTAGAGCGACTTGACGGGGCTGCCAGGGCCAACAGCGGAGGCCGGCAGCCCGGCGAGCGCGTTGGCCACCAGCCGGGCCCCGAAGCTGTGCCCCATCAGGTGGATGCGCGGTTGGCCGCCGGGTCCTGCGAGGGAACCGAGGTACGGGCCCAGTCCTTGGCTGCCGATGACGCCGGCACGGTTCTTCATTTCGTAGTAACTGAACGCGCGCAGCACCTCACGCGCGCCTTTCCACAGCATGCCGAAGGGGTTCCCGATGTCCTGCGCACTCGACTGCGACGGGGCGGCGAGCGCGGCGGCGTGGGTCAGGAGGGGCGCTGTGGTGGCTGCCAACGCTGCCTGCAGGTTCGAGTCCTCGGATTCCGGCGGCGGCACGGGGGAGCTGACCAGCCGGAGCGCAAGGTGGTGGAAGCGTTCGAGTTCCTGCGGATCTTCCGGTTGCCGGTCCAGCAGGTCTCCGATCGCGCCGAGGTCCTGCTCGTTCCGGGGGAACGCCGGAGCCAGGTGCGCCGCCAGTGCCGCCCCCGTGGACGGGGCCGCCGGCGCGGCGGTTGCCTGGTCCTCGGGAAAGAGCAGGGACGGCCAGATGATTCCGACGGCGGCGCAGCCTTCCGCCTGTTGTCCCAGCTGGCCGGACAGATTGCCGAACATCCACTGGTAGAGGCTGCGCGCGGACTGGACATCGCTGTTCCAGCCGTGGGAGAAGACGAAAAGGTCACGGATGCCGCCGTCCGCAACGGCGGCGGCCAGGGAAGCACCGTCTGCCGGGTTTCCAGGGTCTGGGCTGCCATCGGCGGCGAAGGCCAGCTCGTAGTAGTCGAGGTCACCGATGCGACCGGTCATGGCTGCTCCTGGCTGGTGGGTGGTTAGATCGAGTTCAGGACCCGCATCAGGTCCACCAGGCCGCTGCCTTGGAAGAACGGGTGCCGGCCCAGAGAGCTTGCATTTTGCATGAACAGGTCTTTGACCACCTCAGGCTTGCCGATGAATTCCGGCCGTGCCGAGAGGAACGCGGCGATGGCTCCTGAAACGTGCGGGGCAGCCATCGAGGTTCCGCTGTCCTCGACGTAGCAGGGCATGGGAGCGGTCGCGTCCTTGAAGCCCGGGACCTGGCTGCGGGTCTTTCCGGCTGCTGCTGACGTGATGCGCTCGCCGGGGGCTACAAGATCCGGCTTCAGGCGCCCGTCAAGGGTGGGCCCCTTGGAGGAGGTATAGGACACCCCGAAGACGTGCGGCTGGTCCCGGTGCGTTGAGCCGACCGTGATGGCCTTGGCTGCGTTTCCCGGGTCGGTGATGGTGGAGAGCCGGCCGTAGAAGTCGCCGTTATCGTCCCGGGCGTCGCCACCGTTGCCTGCGCTGACCACCACCACGACGCCGGAGCCCACCAGCAGGTCGATCTCCCGGCACAGGGGGCTTTGGCCGGCTGCGAAGTCACCGGGGTACCAATCGCAGCCGAGCGAGAGGTTGACGCCGTGGATCACCATGTTGCGGCCGTAGGAGTTGACCGCCCTGACGTAGTTCAGTGCGGCGATCACGGCGCTGGACAGCGTGTGCTCCTGGTTGTTGAGGACCTTCAGGCTCACCAGCAGGGCCTCGGAAGCCAGGCCGGCCAGAGACCGGCCGGGGTCCAGTTCCCGCGGTGTCCATTCAGGCAGCCCGTCCGGGGTGGAGCGGCTCATCATGATGACTGCCGCCGGGGGAGCGGAGCCGGCGATGATCCCTGCCACGTGTGTCCCGTGTCCGACGTCGTCCACCAGGGCAGGTGCCGGGTCCTGCGGGACCAGGTCCTTGGCTGAGCGGACGGCTCCTGCGTCCTGGGGAGCCGAGCCGTCGGCATCCGGGCCGGAGACCAGAGCCGTGAAGTCGCGGTGGAGATCCGCCACCCGCGGGTCATGCAGGTTGTCCGCTTTTCCCGCGTGGACAGGAAGGAAATGCGGGTGCGTGCCGTCGATGCCCGAGTCGATGACGGCCCATACACATCCGCGGCCCGAGGCCCCGAATGTGCGCAGGGCGGCATCGGCCTGCACGGTGGCGGCCGACCTGTCGATGTGCGGACGCACAATGTAGTCGGGCCACACACGGTAGATGGTGCGCTCCGCAACCCCGTGTGCCGCATCTGCGGCCAGGAGGTCGGTCAGCTCGTCGGGCCGGAGCCGGCACTGGAGGTACAGGGTTGAGACCTGCAGCGGCGGGGCAGGCGGATCCGCAACCGATGAAAAGGTGTCGTTGAAGAGCGTGGCGAACCGGGCCCCCGCGGATGTGGCCAGCGTCCCGTGCCCCACCTGCAGTTCCACCAGGACGGCCTGCCGCTGGTTGACGTCGGTGTGGACCAGAAGGTCGTGTCCGCGCTGCTCTGAATTGTTGCGGGGCCTCAGCAGTGAGCTCACCAAACGCGTCATGCCATTCTCCGGTCTCACTGAGGTGCTGCCACCAATTATGGGCAGCGGCCCCGGCATGTCAATACGGCGCGGGCCGCCCTACCATGAGGTGTGGGCTCGAAAAACCGCATCGTGAGGCGGGCGGCGCTCGCGGTGGCACTCTCCGTCTCCGGCTGCACCTACACGGACGACCCCCTTCCGCCCGGTACCTTTCCCCCTGCTTTGGAGCCTATGGTGCAGCAGATCCAGCTGTTCCTGAACCAAGGCGCCGTCTCGGCCGTTGTCCAGGTCCGGTGGCCGGGCGGCGAATGGTCACAGGCCTTTGGCGTGCGCGACCTCGACTCCCTGGACCCGGCGCAGCCCACGGACAGGGTGGAGATAGCAGGCGTCACCCAAGCGATGACCGCCGTCGCGGTGCTTCGGCTCGTCGATGACCATCTCATCGGCCTTGATGACCCTGTTATCGACGCCGTCCCTGAACTCGCGGGCCTGCTGCGGCCGCCCGGACCGCTCACTGTGCGCCAGTTGCTGAGTCACACTTCCGGGATGCCGGACGCCGCCACGGCACTGCCCCATGACGTGGACTTCCGCCCGGCACTGTCGCGGGCCCTGGACCTCGAGCAGCAGGTGCAGGCCGCCGGGACGCTGCCTTGGCGGGCCTCCGACGTCGGACTGTTCACATACTCCACCACCGACTACGTGGTCCTGGGCCTCGTGGTGGAAGCCTTGCGCCATAAGCCATTCGCGCAGGTCATGCTGGAACAGGTGTTCTCCCCGTTGGGGCTGAAGGACAGCACCCTGGACCGGCCGGACGCGCGGGCACCAAACATCCTCCATGGCTACGTCACCCTTCACGGCGAGCGTATCGACACCACCGACGACGCGTCCGTCGCCGGCTCCCCGGCATCCGGTGTGGTGTCAACGGTGGCGGACCTGAACCTTTTTATGGCCGCACTCCTCCAGGGCCGGGCCGTTTCCCCGTCCTCGCTGCGGGAGATGAAGACCAGCCCCGGCTTTGGCCGCTTCGGGCTGGGATTGTGGCGCTTCGCGGATCAGTGTTCACCGGCCATGCGGCAGGAAGGCAAGGGCTCGTTCCGGGACTTCCAGTCCGTTGCCGTCAGCAGCGACGACGGGCGCTACCAAGCCGCAATGACGGTCACGGCGCCGCCCATGCCCGGCGAGGTTGAAGACCCCGCCAGCACCGGCCGCCGGGACCTCCTCAACGGCCAGATCGAGTCCACCCTCAACGAGGCGCTGGACAGGCTCTGCCAGCCTGCCCGCTGAGCACAAACGCGCCGGTCAGCCGCGCCTAAGGCCGCACCCGGGGCCTGTCCGGATGGTCCCCGCGGATCTACACTGAAGCATCCCGCGACACGTTGCGGCCGGGGAAAGCTGGCGTGGGAACAGAGGATCAACTACATAGCTGGAAGGGCGGACCATGGGCAACGCGTCGCAGGGAGCTAACCGGGCAGTTTCGGAAGCGGCATCGGCCAGCCGCAGCCCGGCGTTACGCATTCTGGCCCGTGCCGGCTTCGTGTTCATCGGCCTGGTCCACGTGTTGATCGGCGTGATCGCCCTGCAGCTGGACCGGGGCCAGGGCGGGGAAGCGGACCAGTCAGGGGCGATCGGATCCCTTGCCTCAAAACCTGGCGGCGGAATCCTCCTGTGGGCAGGGGCGGTTGCCTGCGCGGCCCTCGCTCTGTGGATGGTCGGCGAAGCCGTGTTTGGTGCGCGTTCCGAAAGTGATTCGAAGAAGAAGCTGAAAGAGGCAGGATCCGCTGCGGGAAAGGCCGTGGTGTTCGGTTTCCTGGCCTTCACGTTCGCCGTGTTCGCGACGGGCGGTTCCAAGAGTTCCAGCCAGTCGGCCAGTGACTTTACGGCCAAGCTCATGGCTGCGCCCGCTGGAGTGGTGCTGCTGGTCGTTGTCGGCTTGGCGATCGTTGCCGCCGGCGTTTACTACGCGTACCGGGGCTTCACCCGAAAGTTCATGGAAGACCTGCAGGATCCCGGAAACGCCCGCACCGCTGTCGAGTGGCTCGGCACCGCGGGCTACATCGCCAAAGGAGTGGTCCTCGCCGTCGTTGGTGTCCTGATTATCGTGGCGGCTGCGACCGCCGATCCGTCCAAGTCTTCGGGACTGGATGGCGGCCTGAAGGCACTGGGTTCACAGCCCTACGGCGTGTTCCTGCTCGCGGCCATCGCCGCCGGCCTCATCTGCTACGGCGTGTACTCCATGGCGCGGGCCCGGTACGGCAAGTTCTAGGGAGCGGTCTTGTCAGCCGATGGGCCACCAGTCCGGAAGCAGTTGCCACAGGTCCGCCAGGAATTCCTCCGCCGGCCGGGGCTGATCCTCCAGGAGGCGTGACTCCAGTGCCCCCACCACGCCGTAGGCAATGAACCGCGCCACCATGGGCGGCGGGACGTCGCGGCCACCCGGTGCCGGAACGGCGATGGCCCTGCGTTCGATCAGCAGGCGGACCGAACCCTCGAAATGGGCGCCGAGCATGCCGTGCAACCCCGCAGTTCCCGGCTCGGCGGCCAGGCCGTGGCGGTAGATCCGGCGGTGGGCATCCACGTGGCGGACCACCCCGGCGGTTACGGCTGCGACGGCGTGGCCAATGTCGCCGCCGGACACGGAGAGGTGCTCGTCCCGCAGGGCATCCAGTTCGGCGGAGAGGACCTGCCGCAGCAAGGCGGCGGGGGATGCCGCGTGCTGGTAGAACGTCGACCTGTTGACCCCCGCGGCAGCGGCGACCTGCGCGGCCCCCAGTGTCCCGGCGTCGTGGTCCGCTGCCAGTTCCAGGATGGCGGCGGCGAGCCTGGCATGGCTCCTGGCCGCGCGGGGATCGCGGGCAGCCGGTACCTCCGTGCCCTGATCCGGTCCTTTTGTCATGCCGGTCACACTCCCTGGTGATCTTGGCCGCCGGCGGTGGATATACCGCCCCCGCGGGCGTAGCGTTCTAACTATCCAACATTTGTTGGATAGTTCGATCGGGCCACTGTACCTTCGGCTCACGGTTGAAAGGAAGCCCCACCATTCCCATGTCTCGGCTGGGCCGCCCTGAGGATGTGGCGGCGGCATCCTGCCCGCCGCCAGCGACGACGCCGCGTTCATGACCGGGTCCGAACTCGTGCTCGACGGCGGCTACACCGCCCGCTGAAGCAGAAACCCACAACAATGCAACAGAAAGAAGAGGGCAGCAGCATGCGCGCCATAGTGTTCAACGAATGGAAGCAGTTTCCCGAGCTTCAGGAAGTGGCCCGGCCCGTTCCCGGGCCCGGCGAAGTCCTGCTCAAGGTGGCCGGCGCGGGTGCCTGCCACTCGGATGTGAGCATCTTCGAGGATTTCACGGCTGAGGTGCCCGGAAACATGTCGAAAGGTTTCATCCTGGGCCACGAGAACTCCGGGTGGGTTGAAGAGGTCGGCCCCGGCGTCGACGGCATCAACGTCGGCGACGCCTACCTGGTGTACGGGCCCATCGGCTGCGGGCACTGCAAGGCATGCTCCCGCGGCCAGGACACCTACTGCGAGAATGCGGCGACCAACCCCTACCTGGGTATCGGACTTGGACGGGACGGCGGCATGGCCGAATACGTCACCGTCCCGGTGCGCAACCTCATTCCGCTCGGTGCGGCGGATCCGATTGCCGCGGCACCGCTGGCCGACGCCGCCCTGACGCCCTACCACGCCATCAAGACTGCCCTTCCGCACCTGAACGGCGGAGGCCGCTTCGCGCTGGTGGTGGGACTCGGCGGGCTGGGACAGATCGCAGTCCAGATCCTCACGGCACTCACGGGCGCCACCATCATTGCCACCGACATGAAGCCGGAGGCCATGGCCAAGGCTGAAGCGGCAGGGGCCGTCACCGTGCCCGGCGGCCCGGACCAGGTGGCCAAAATCCGTGAGCTTACCGGCGGCCGGGGCGTGGACGCGGCCTTCGACTTCGTGGGCGTCACCCCCACCATCGCCACCGCCACCGGGTCCATGGCCCAGGGCGGACGGCTGACCGTGGTGGGCATCGCCGGCGGAGTCCACGAATGGACGTTCTTCAACACGCCCTACGAATCCACCATCACCAACACGTACTGGGGCACCATCGAGGAGCTCCACGAGGTGGTGGACATGTACCGGGCGGGCCAGATCGTACCGGAGATCGAGACCTTCTCCCTTGCCGACGGCCTGGACGCCTACCGCCGGCTGGCGGAGGGGAAGCTGAGCGCCCGGGCGGTGGTTGTCCCGCACCAGGGCTGACCACCCGGGGCCGGTCCCGGGCGGCCACTCCAGGCCTGCCGGACGGGTCCGGCCGCCCGGCAGGCAACCGATGCAGAAGGTGTGAATTGGCTGTGGAGTTGCTGTGCGATCTGTCGCATTGGCCCCGCCGGCACTACAGTATCCTCACTGAATGCCTACGATGGGACACGGACAAACGACAATAACGTGGCGGCCGGCGACTTAGCCGCCGCCGGATTCCAGGCAGGAGGCGGCACCCATGCAACACACCGTGCCGCTGCGCGGGCACCCGGCCAGGCTCGTTGCTGCCGGCACGTTCGGCGTCCTGCTGGCCGTTACGTCAGGCAGCGCGGCGCAAACCCAGCCGCCGGCCACGGGGGAGGCCCCGGTCCGGGTGGTAGTGGTGGGGGACTCGCTCAGCACCGGCCACGGCACCTCGCCGCAGGAAGCCTGGCCGGCCCTGATGCGCAACGACCCCGTAGGCGCCGGCCTGGAAGTGGTCAACGCAGCAGAAGACGGCAGTGGATACGTCAGCCCCGGCGATTTTGACGGAACGTTTGGCACCCAGGTTGAGGAGCTCGTCAACGCCAAAACGGGGATTGTGGTGTTCTTCGGCTCGGAAAACGACCTCGGCTACGCGTCGGATGAAATTGGCGACGCCGCGCTGGCGGCGATGGACCGGGCCGAGACGCTCGCCCCGGAAGCGAAAATCATTGTGGTGGGACCGCCGTCGTACTCCCCGGACCCGGACCCCGGGCTCCTGGAGATCAGCAGCCAGCTCAAGGCCGCCACGGCCCGGGCCGGAGGCGAATTCGTGGACCCCATCGCCGAGGGCTGGATCAGCGGCGACTTCGATGACTTGATCGGCCCCGACGGCGACCACCCCACCGTGGCCGGACAGCACTACCTCCTGGAACACATCGGCGCCTACCTTGAGCAGGCGGCGCCGGCTGCCGCGGCGGCCGTGCAAGGACGCCCCGAACCCCAGTGATACGCCGGCTCCTGCCGGCGGCCGGCATGTCGGTCCAGGAATTTGGAGGAATCTATCGATTACCTTCAGGGCGGGGATTACGGTAGAGGAGTGACTGACCGCCCCGAAATCTACACCGTTGGTGAACTCCGAGCAGCGGGCCATGTCCTCAAGGACCTGAGGCACGAAATCCGCGACAATCTCCTCGCCGCCCTGGCAGCAGGTCGTGACCCGTGGCCTGGCCTCTATGGGTTCAGCCGGACCGTCCTGCCCCAGCTTGAGCGAGCCCTGATCGCCGGCCATGACCTCGTGCTGCTGGGAGAACGCGGACAGGGCAAAACCCGCCTGCTCCGCACCTTGGCCGGGTTGCTGGACGAATGGTCCCCGGTGATTGAGGACTCGGAACTGAACGAACACCCCTATCAGCCGATCACCGAACAGTCCCTGGCCCGCGTCCGGGCCGAGGGGGACCGGTTGAGGATCGGCTGGCGGCACCGTTCCGAACGGTACGTCGAGAAGCTCGCAACGCCGGACACGTCCGTGGCGGATCTCGTCGGCGACGTCGACCCCATGCGCGTGGCCGAGGGCCGAAGGCTCGGGGATCCGGAGACCATCCACTACGGGCTTATTCCGCGCTCCAACCGCGGCATCATCGCCATCAACGAGCTCCCGGACCTGGCCGAACGCATCCAGGTGTCCATGCTGAACGTGATGGAGGAACGTGACATCCAGATCCGCGGGTACGTACTGCGGCTGCCCCTCGATGTGCTTGTTGTGGCCTCCGCCAACCCGGAGGACTACACCAACCGCGGCCGGATCATCACCCCGCTGAAGGACCGCTTCGGTGCCGAGATCAGGACCCACTACCCGATCGAACTCGAGGACGAGGTCTCCGTCATCCGGCAGGAGGGCCGGCTGGTGGCTGACGTCCCGCCCTTCATCCTGGAGATCCTTGCCCGCTACACCCGGGCGCTGCGCGAGTCCCCGGCCATCAACCAGACCTCCGGAGTTTCGGCCAGGTTCGCGATCGCCGGTGCCGAAACCGTGGCCGCGGCGGCGCTCCGCCGGGCCCGGCTCCGCGGGGAGGACCACGCCGTGGCCCGGATCATCGACCTTGAACCTGCCGTGGAAGTCCTGACCGGCAAGATCGAGTTCGAATCGGGTGAGGAAGGCCGCGAACAAGGCATCCTCGACCACCTCCTCCGCACCGCCACCGCAGAGGCCGTCAGGGCCCACTTCCAAGGCCTCGATATGGGACCGCTCGTATCGGCCCTGGACGGCCACCGAACCGTCACCACCGGGGAGCAAGTCACGGCACAGGAGTTCCTCGCTAACCTCCCGTCCCTCAACGGCTCCGGCCTCTACGACGAAATCGGCCGCCGCCTGGGTGCAACGAACGACGGACAGCGGGCTGCCGCCGTCGAACTGGCCTTGGAAGGGCTCTACCTGGGCCGGCGGATCTCCAAGGAGTCCGACGACGAGGAAACCATCTACGGCTAGGCGCAGGAGGCAGCATGGCCATCCACAAAAGGTCCGCCAGGTACGGCCGGTACACCGGCGGCCCGGACCCCCTGGCTCCGCCGGTGGACCTGGCGGAAGTGCTCGACGCCGTCGCCGACGACGTGATGGCAGGCTATTCGCCGCGGCATGCCCTGCAAGAGTTCCTGCGGCGAGGTGGACGGAACCGCGAAGGCCTGGACGACCTTGCCCGCCGCGTGCAGGAGCGGCGGCGGGACCTGCTCAGCAGGCACCGGCTGGACGGCACGCTGGAGGAAGTCAGGAAGCTCCTGGATACCGCCGTGCTGGAGGAACGCAAGCAGTTGGCCCGGGACGCCATGATGGACAACACCGAACGCGACTTCCGCGAGATGCAGCTCCAGAACCTGCCGGCCTCCACCGCCGCAGCGGTCAACGAGCTCGCCTCCTACGACTGGCAGTCCGGAACCGCCAAGGAAGCGTACGACCGGATCAAGGACCTGCTGGGTCGGGAGGTCCTGGAACAGCGGTTTGCCGGAATGAAACAGGCGCTGGAGAGCGCCACCGATGAGGACCGCGAGGCCGTCAATGCCATGCTCCGGGACCTCAACGGGCTGCTGGCGAAGCACCGCCGCGGCGAAGACACCGAGGCCGATTTCCAGGAGTTCATGGCCAAGCACGGCCAGTTCTTCCCGGAAGACCCGCAATCAGTGGAAGAGCTCGTGGATGCCCTGGCGCAACGTGCCGCCGCCGCCCAGCGGCTCCTGCAGTCCATGTCCGCCGAACAGCGCGCGGAATTGATGCAGTTGTCCGCCCAGGCATTCGGCTCGCCGGAACTGATGGCCCAGCTCAGCGAGCTCGACGCCTCCTTGCAGGCACTGCGCCCAGGGGAGGACTGGAGCGGCTCGGAACGGTTCGAGGGGCAGGAAGGACTCGGCCTGGGCGACGGAACCGGCGTCCTGCAGGACATCGCGGAACTTGATGAGCTCTCCGAACAGCTGTCCCAGTCCTACAACGGATCCCGGCTCGATGACCTTGACCTCGACGCGCTGGCCCGTCAACTTGGTGAGGGTGCGGCCGTCAGCGCCCGCACTCTTGCCGAAATCGAGCGGGCCATGCAGGAGGGCGGCTACCTGCGCCGCGGCGCCGACGGCGACCTCCGGCTCTCGCCGCAGGCCATGCGCCGGCTCGGCAAGTCGCTGCTGCGCGACACCGCCAAACAGCTGTCCGGGCGGCAGGGAAACAGGGATACCCGGACGGCAGGGGCCGCCGGTGAACAGTCCGGCTCCAGCCGCCAGTGGGAGTTCGGCGACGCCGAACCGTGGGACGTGACGCGCACCTTGACCAACGCCATCCGCCGCACCATGGCCGACGGCGGCGATCCGGCGCGCGGACTGCGCCTCGCCGTCGGGGACATCGAGGTAACCGAAACCGAGGCCCGGACCCAGGCCGCCGTCGCGTTGCTGGTGGACGTCTCCTTTTCCATGGCCGCGGAGGGGCGGTGGGTCCCGATGAAGCGCACGGCGCTGGCCCTGCACCACTTGGTGTCCACCCGGTTCCGCGGTGACCGGCTGCAGCTGGTGACCTTCGGCCGTTACGCCCAGTCCATGGACATCGCGGAACTGACGGCCCTGCCGGCCCTGCGGGAACAGGGCACCAACCTCCACCACGGGCTGCTGCTGGCCGGCCGCTTCTTCCGCCGGCACCCCTCCATGCAGCCGGTGCTCCTGGTGGTGACGGACGGGGAACCGACCGCCCACCTGTTGCCGGACGGAGACTCCTGGTTCAACTGGCCGCCGGACGCGGAAACCATCCGGGCCACCGTTGCCGAGCTGGACCGGTTGGGAAGGGCGGGGACACAGACCACGTTTTTCCGGCTTGGGAACGATCCCGGGCTGGAGCGCTTCATCCAGCGCCTGGCACGCCGGGTGGACGGCCGCGTGGTGGCCCCTGACGTCGGCGACCTGGGCGCAGCCGTGGTGGGGGAATACCTCCGGGCGCACGTCCGCAGCGCCTACGCCGACGGCGACTGGTTCTGACCGGGCCGGGCGCTCCGCAGCGTCCCGGCCCGGGCTGCGGCTTCCGTTCAGGCGGCCCGCTCAGGCTGCCGCGTCGATGCCGGCGGCTTCCCTCCTGACGGCTTCGGCAGCGTTGAGGCGCTCCCGCTGGGGGACCACCACATACTTGGGGTCGCGCGTCGACGCTTTTCCGGCCTCGAAGACACCGAACCGCAGCATGGCCGACCCCGCAGCCACGGCGAGGCCACCCACGACGCTGACGGTGCGCGACCGGTGACCGCCGAGGGCCAGCCCCACGGCGCCGCCGATGCTGAAGGCCTTGGACAGGCGCATCAACGTACCGCCCCGGCCCTCCCGCAGTGTCTCCGTGCTCAGGTGGCCGCTGCGTTCCATCCGCAGGCTCGCCACCGTTTCCAGCAGCGCACCCGCCACTGCCATGCGCCGCGCAGGACCGGCCTCCGGGACGGGCGCCAGGGCGGCTGCGATGCCGCCGCCGGCAGCGGCGGCCGAACCGGCAAACACAAACGGCAGGATTTCGTGGGCGTCATGCCAGGTGGGAACCGCGGTGTCGGCCAGCAGCACCGCCGTGTACGTGGCCACCGCGGAACCGCTGACAGCTGCGCCGAGGCCGCAGGCCCGCCCGGCCGCCGGGAACAGTCCCGTGATGTTGGCGGCCGCACTCGCGCCGGCGAGCGGGCCGTACACGGAAAGGATCCACGAACCCATGCTCATGGGCGAGGTGGGTTTGGCCACCCGCAGCATGTTGAGGAACCGTTCCGGCCGGCCCAGGTCATGCACCAGCGCCGCTGCGGACACCGAGATCGCGGTCAGCGCCGTGAGCTTGGCCCGGCGTTCCAGTGCGGGCCGCCCCGTGTACTGCGCGCCGGCCGCCAGCATGGAGGAGGCCGCAGCCACGCCGCCGGCAAAAATGTACCCCGCGATGTCCGCCGCCTCCCAGGTGGGTTCCTTGAGAATGGGCCGGCCATAGTATGAGGTGAATTCCTCACGCTCCCGGCGGCGGCTCACTTCCTGGCTCCCCAGAAGACGACGGCGGCCCCCGCCAGGAGCCCGGCAGCAGCACCCGCGGCCCGCCGCCACATGGCAGGCAGGTCCCTGGTGGTCACTACCGGGTCCGGCGGCAGCCCGTAGGTTTCGGGTTCATCCAGCAGCAGGAAGAAGGCCCCGTCACCGCCCACCCCGCCGTCGGGATCCCTGCCGTAGAGCCTGGCCTCGTCCACGCCCCGCTCGTGGAGCTCCGCGACCCGGGCGTCGGCCCGTTCCCGGAGCTCATCAAGCTCACCGTACTGGATGGACTGGGTGGGGCATGCCTTGGCGCAGGCCGGCTCTTCGCCGACACCCAGGCGGTCGTAGCACATGGTGCACTTGAAGGCGCGGCCGTCGTCGGGCCGCTGGTCGATCACGCCGTACGGACACGCCGAAACGCAGTACCCGCAGCCATTGCAGATGTCCTGCTGGACCACCACCGTGCCATGCTCGGTACGGAACAACGCCCCGGTGGGGCACACATCCAGGCAGGCGGCGTTGGTGCAATGCTTGCAGACATCCGAGGACATCAGCCACTTGATGCCCTCGGTTCCGCCAGCCGCCGGAGCCGGAACCTTCTTCTCGATGAAGGCCACGTGCCGCCAGGTGTCCGCGCTGAGCCGGGAAGTGTTGTCAAAGGACTCACCGGTGAGTTGTAACGGCCTCTCCGCAGGCAGCGAGTTCCACTCCTTGCAGGCCACCTCACAAGCCTTGCAGCCGATACAGAGGCTGGTGTCCGTGAAGAAGCCCTTGCGTGCTTCACCGGGTGCTCCGATGGCGGGCATTCCCAACTGGGTGACGCTCATGCCTTGATTCCTTCCTGGCCGGTGTGCTCATCAATGCCTGCCCGCTGACGGTATTCCGCCACCAGGGATGGCAAGGCCGGCCCTTGCGGCCTCCGCCCGGGACGGATGTCCACTGTCAATGCCTTGACCTCCTGGATGTGGACGTTCGGGTCCATGGCGATGGAGGAGAGCTCGTTCATCGCATCACCGTGGCTGAGCCCGTTGGGGCCCCAGTGGTAGGGCATCCCGATCTGGTGCACGGTGCGGCCCTGCACGGTGAGCGGTTTCATCCGGCCGGTCACCAGGACCCTGGCCTCGATGGCTCCGCGGGCCGAGACCAGGGTGGCCCAGCCGTTGTTGGTGAGCCCCCGCTCGGCCGCCAGTTCCGGTGACACTTCGCAGAACGACTCCGGCTGCAGCTCGGCAAGGTAGGGCAGCCAACGGGTCATGGCCCCGGCGGTGAAGTGCTCCGTGAGCCGGTAGGTGGTCAGCACGAACGGGTACACCTCCGCCCCCGGTTCGCGGCCACTGGGTTGGTACCGGTTGCCGTCACGTTTGAGGAGCTTCCGGACCGGGTTCCGGTTCTGCCCGTAGAGGGCATTGTCGAAGGGGGATTCCTGCGGCTCATAGTGTGTGGGGAGCGGCCCGTCGGTCAGGCCGGCGGGGGTGAAGAGCCAACCTTTTCCGTCGGACTGCATGATGAACGGGTCGATGCCGGAGAGGGCGTCGGTGCCCGTGGCGTCCTCGGCGGGACGGTAGGACGGTGGTTTGGCGGGCTCGCAGTCGGGGACGTCGTCGCCGGTCCATGTCCCGGCGTCCGCGTCCCACCAGATGAGCTTTTTCCGCTCGCTCCACGGCCGTCCCTCCGGATCGGCGGAGGCCCGGTTGTACAGTTCCCTCCGGTTGGCCGGCCATGCCCAGCCCCACTCGCGGCTGGAAATATCCTGCTCGGTGTGGGGTTTCCGCCGGGCCGCCTGGTTGACGCCGTCGGCGCGGCAGCCGCAGTAGATCCAGCAGCCGCATGAGGTGGAGCCGTCGTCCTTGAGCTGGGTGTAGGCGGAGAGCGGGTTGCCGTCGGGGCCGCGGCCGTTGATCTCGGCGAAAACGGCGTCCGCGTCCGGTTCATCCTGGGTGCCGACGGTGGGGTAGTCCCACGTCAGGTCCAGGATGGGACGGTCGACGTCGTCGCGCGAGTCCGCGAGCAGCTTCCGGATGCGGTTGCCAAGGTGCCAGATGAACCAGAGGTCGCTGCGGCGCTCGGCGCCAGGCTCCACGGCCTGCTCGCGCCACTGGACAAGGCGGTTGGTGTTGGTGAAGCTGCCGGCCTTTTCCGTGTGGGCTGCGGCCGGAAAGAAGAAGACTTCCGTGCCGATGTCCTCCGTGCGCATCTGGCCGGTGGCGATTTCCGGGCCGTCCTTCCACCAGGTGGCGCTTTCGATCAGGGAGAAATCGCGGACCACGAGCCAGTCGAGGTTGGCCATCCCGGCACGTTGCAGGTGGGTGTTGGCGGATCCGACGGCGGGGTTTTCGCCCATGAGGAAGTAGCCCTTGCAGATTCCTTCCAGCTGCGCCATGACGGTGTCGTAGGTGCTGTGGCTGCCGGTGATCCGGGGAAGGTAGTCGAAGCAGTAGTCGTTGCTTGCCGTGGCGGCGTCCCCCCACCAGGCCTTGAGCAGGCTCACGGTGTAGGCGGACATGTTGGCCCAGAAGCCCTGCTTGGCGGAGTCCGCCTCGACGTAGCCGGCCAAGTCCAGGTGCTGCTTGGCGTGCGGCATGGGCAGGTAGCCGGGCAGCAGGTCGAAGAGGGTGGGGATGTCGCTGGAGCCCTGGATGCTGGCATGCCCGCGGAGGGCCATTATCCCGCCACCGGGCCGGCCGATGTTGCCCAGCAGGAGCTGCAAAACCGATGCGGCCCGGATGTACTGCGTCCCTGTGGTGTGCTGCGTCCAGCCCACGGCGTAGGCGAAGGCCGTGGTCCGGTCCCGGCCCGAGTTGCTGGTGAGCGCTTCGGCCACCTCCTCAAACAAGGCCTGCGGTACCCCGCACACCTCTTCCACCATCTCCGGGGTGTACCGCGAGTAGTGCCGGCGCAGGACCTGGAACACGCAGCGCGGATCCTGCAAGGTCTCGTCGCGGTGCCACTTCCCGGCCACGCCGGGCCCGCCGGAACCATGGGACTGGGCGTGCGAGGATTCACCCAGCCTGCTGCCTTCCTGCTCGTCCGCGTCCCGTTCACCGGAGGACGCAGCCGCGAAGCCTCCCTCGTACTGCCAGCTTTCGGTTTCATAGGAGGAATCGTCCCGGTTGAATCCGGAGAAGAGGCCGTCGAGGTCTTCGGTATCGCGAAAATCCTTGCCGAGGATGGTAGCGGCGTTGGTGTAGTTGACGACGTAGTCGTGGAAGTACGCATCGTGGCCAATGACCCAGTTGACCAGGCCGCCCAGGAAGGCGATGTCCGTCCCGGCGCGGATTGGAACAAACGTATCGGCCATGGCGCTGGTGCGGGAGAACCGGGGATCCACGTGGATGATTTTTGCCCCGCGTTCCTTCGCTTCCAGGACCCATTGGAATCCGACGGGGTGTGCTTCGGCGAAGTTTGATCCCTGGATCAGGATGCAGTCGGCGCGTTGGAGGTCCTGGAGATAGGTGGTGGAGCCGCCCCGGCCGAAGCTCGTGCCAAGGCCGGCCACCGTGGAGCTGTGGCAGACCCGCGCCTGGTTCTCCACCTGGACGATCCCCAGGGAGGTGAACAGCTTCTTGATCAGGTAGTTTTCTTCGTTGTCCAGGGTGGCGCCGCCCAAGCTGGCGATTCCCATGCTGCGGCGGGTGCGGAGGCCCCCGGATTCCCATTCCCAGGTCTTCCGGCGGGTGTCCACCACGCGTTGGGCCACCATGTCCATGGCTGTTTCAAGGTCGAGCCGCTCCCAGTCAGTACCGTGGGGCCGGCGGTAGAGAACGTACTTTTCGCGGGAGTCACCGGTGGTCAGCTGCAGCGAGGCCGAGCCTTTGGGGCACAACCGTCCCCGGCTGATCGGGGAGTCCGGGTCGCCCTCGATCTGGATGACCGTCCCGTCTTTGACGTAGACCCGTTGGGCGCATCCCACAGCGCAGTAGGGGCACACCGAAGGGACCACGTGGTCTGCGGTGGCGGTCCGGGGCGTGAGGTTTTCGGTGGCGGGTGACTTCACGGCATGATGCCTGCCCGTGGGATCGTTCTCGAGCAGTTGGCGCAGCACTGGCCATTGCAGCGGATTCACCATGGGGCACCCCTTTGGTCGTCGAATCGACATGCCTGTGGCACGGGTCACATGCATGTGGGGAAAATGCTAACAGGGGCTTAGCATTTCTGCACCGGCTTGTGGAAGCGGACTCAACCGGTGGGTGGTGACCACATGTCCGAGGACTGCCCTCCGAAAAGTTGCGACATCGGATTGCCGCGGGTGCCCGGACATTGCGCCCGCGAATGAGTGTAGGCACGCACCATCGTCGGTGCGATACTGCGTTCATGAAGATATCCGCCTGGTGGCCGCTGGTAGGCGACGAAACACGCACGTGGCTCATTGAGCACAACGGCGAGCCCTTGCCGGCCCTTGTCATCACGGACATCATGGCCGTCACCGGCGGCTCGACCGATCCTGAATGGTGGGCTGGAGAATCAGCTGACGGTCCCCAACTTACTGATGGGGCCGTGGATTGGATCGAAGCTGTCGCCAACGGCGAAGAGCCCACGACAGGCTGAATCCAGAGTTGGGCAGCCGCCGCGCGGTGAAGGCGTTGGCGGTGCTGTTGTCCCCGGAAGTTCCAGGGGTGAGTTCAGGTCACGGCTCCATCATGATGTCTCCAGGGAAGGGCTGGGGCTGAAAAGGTGCGGCGGTGTCGGCTCCTGGCCGCGCAGGCCAGTGGCGCCGGAACCACCGCACCGCGGATCCGAGTGCCTCGTCCAGTGGCGGTGCGTCGGGGTGCCACGCCTTCTCCCACTCCAGGCAGACGGGACCGGCGTAGCCGGCGTCCCGGAGCAGCCCGGCAAAGGCATCGACCGGGAGGGTGCCTGTGCCGACAAAGGCCGGGGTCCGGCTGGCGGGCAACCGGGCGTCCTTGACCTGGACGCTGCCCGCTCCGCCGGTGAGCCAGGGCTGCAGGGCCCGCCACGTTTCGCCGAGGGTCTCGCCCACCCGCCACGGATGCATGAGGTCCCAGACGGCGCCTGCGGGCCCATCCACCATGTCCAGGATGGCGGCGATGTCGCTGCCGCGGGGGTGTGAATCGTGCGTTTCAAGCGCCGGGTACGTTCCCAGATCCCGGGCAAAGCGTGCGACGGCGGTCAGCCGGCCGGCTGCCAGGGCGTTGGCTTCCTGCCTGGCTTGGATGGTTTCGGGAACCCTGTCGTATCCGCAGGGGTGGACGGGGGCTCCCGGGAATACCCTGACGGCCGGCGCGCCGAGATCATGCGCCAGGATCAGCGCCGCTTCGAGTGCTCCCACCACCAGTTCATCGGCAATTGGTTCCGCGACCCTGATGTAGCTGGCCACCCCGGTGACGGCCAGGCCTGAATCTTCGATCCGGGACCGGAGTTCGGAGCGTTCGCGCCGGGTCATGGCCGGGGCGGCGATCTGGCCGGGGCCAAGCCGCAGCTCCACTCCCCGTGCACCGTGCGCCACCAACCAGGACAGGACCGTGTCCAGGCTTTCGCCGGGCGCCCCCAGTGTTGACACCGTCAGTGTTGGTTCGAGCTCCGCTGGGTGGTGCATTCGTCGTCCTGGCCGTTCGCAGTCGCTAATAACGTTTCAACACTGGCGCACGGGGTGCGGCGGGGTCAACGGCCGGCGCCGGTTCGATCACACTCGGTCACCGGGTCCCGGGTGGTCCGGGCGCCCGGCATCAATGCAGGACCACCACGTCTGTCGCATAGTCCTGGGACGAGGTCATGCTGCCGCGGAACCAGCAGACAGCGTGGGTGGAGGGATCCCCGGGCGGCACCATGGGCCGGAGGTTGTCCACTGCGGAGCCTTCTGTGACCGCTTCCCAGCCAAAGGTGGCGCCGCCGTCCCGCGTCCTGCCCCGGTAGATCTCGTAGTGGCCGGTGGCCTGCCCGGTCCGCGGGTCGATGGGAGTGGAGATGTACACCTGGTTGAGGTCATGCGGGTCCAGCGCGCCCAGGCCCGTATAGTCCTGCTCGTGCGGCAGCAGGGCCGGGCCGGCGGCCGCCAGCGGGTGCAGGTTCCACTGCCTCCCGTCGAACCGGGCGTACAGCAGCCGGTGATCATCGACGTCGAGCGGCTGCTCCCGCTGCAGCGGGCCGTTGACGTCGTTGGCGCGGCAGCTGATGATGGCGGCCAGGTCCTGCCCCTGGCGGCGCAGGTCCACGGTCCAGCCGTGGGTAAGGATGTCGCCGTCAATGTCCGTTCCCGCCGCGAACACTGTGGTCAGTGCAGCCTGGTTGATCCCCGGCGAGCCGATCAGCGGCTTGCTGACCACCTGGCCCCGGGCGTCGTGCAGGGCGTCGTCGCGGATGTAGCCGTGGTAGATGCTGTTGTTGAAGTCCCGCGGGTGGTGGTCGGTGGTGATGAGGTCAATGCGGTCCGTCCCGTTTCCGCAGTATCGGGTGTAGCCGTTGACGTAGCCGATCTTGGGGCGGGTGAAGAGTTTTCCGCCGAATCGCCATGTGGTGCCGTCATCTCCTGACACCAGAAGGCTGGGGTCGTCGTTGATGGCACGGACAAAGTTGTACACCCGGGACTCGGCAGCGAGCCGGTGCAGGTTCGAGTAGGTCGCGCCGCGGCCGCCGGCCAGCTCCGTCCAGTCGAAGTGTTCCTCCGGGCCCCATTCGGAGGCGTCATGTGGCCGGGTGGAGATCCGCCAGCGGGAGTAGTTGTCCGTTTTGTGTTTGGCATACATCGCCAGGTAGCGGCCATCGGGCCTGATCAGGAGCGCCGGGGCGTTGTGGTCGTCCGGCTCCAGCCTTGTGTGGACAACGTGGACCTGGCTGTCACCGGTAGCAAGGTCAAGTACGGCAACCTCGATGTTTCCGCCCCGCCTGTCGCCCCCGGCGCCCCCGGGGGCTGCCACGGAGCCCACCAGCAGCGTGTTGTTGGCCGGGTCCACCAGGGCGCGCTCGTCCTGGAACCAGCACCATGCGCCGTTGTCATTGATGGTGGTCTGCATGCCGGGCATCGGAATCCTGCTCTCGTTGTGGGGTGGGTTCCACCCGTGGGTGCGCCGCCTGGCGTCGGCCACGGAGCCGTCATGGGCTGTGTGGTTGGACCATATGGAAGTATCGGCGCGCCCGGATGCGGTGGTCAAGGGTGTGGCCAAAACCGGTCGGATTCGAACGTTCAGGCAGCCCCGACTTATCCGGACACAATGCTTGAAGCTTGAACTAATGCGGGATACCCTTACTTTAATCTTCAACCATTTATGATGATCGCCGAGGCCCGCAATGACAGCAATTGCCCATTCCGCACCGCATTCGTCCGCCCTGCCCGCGGCCACCGTCCGCAGCCAGGTCAGCGTCCCGCTCCGGTTCGTCGACGGCTACGCCACGACCGCCGTCGTCATGACGTTCCATGGCTTGGTGGACGGCCGCGAACACCTGCTGCTGGCCCTGGGTAACTGGGAGCAGGCCCTCCTCGGCGGCGCAACGGCGCCCCTGGTCCGGCTGCACAGCGAATGCATGACAGGGGACGTCTTTGGCAGCGAGCGCTGCGACTGCGGACCGCAGCTCCGGGAAGCCGTGGAACGCATTGCTGCCTCCGGAGGCTTCCTGCTCTACCTCCGCCAGGAAGGCCGCGGCATTGGCCTTTACCCCAAACTCGATGCCTACGCCCTGCAGGACCAGGGCCTTGACACCTATGACGCCAACCTTGCCCTCGGCCACGGCGAGGATGAACGCGACTATACGGCGGCAGCCCAGATGCTCAATGCCCTGGGCGCCACGTCGGTGAGGCTGTTGAGCAACAATCCCGACAAAGCTTCGCAGCTGGCCGCACTCGGCATCGCCGCCGCCGAAAAGATCCCCACCGGTGTCCACCTCTCCGAGGCCAACTCCCGCTACCTCGCCGCCAAGCGGGACCGGACCGGACATACGCTGGAGCTCGGCCAGGCCGCCGTCGTCCGCGCCGCCCCGGAAGGCTCGGGCCGCGCCCCCGGTCACGCGGACATGCTGGGCCGCGTGGAAGCCCTGATCCCCGCCCTGCGCGCCAGGGCGGAGGAGGCCGAGCAGCTGCGCCGGCTCCCGGAGGGGACGATGCGGGACCTGGGGGCCGCCGGCATCTTCCGTCTCCTGGCGCCCGCGGGTGTCGGCGGGTATGGCCTGGGCGCACAGACGTACGGGGAAGCCATCAGGGGCCTCGCACGGGGTTGCGCCTCCACGGCCTGGACCGCCGGGCACCTGGCGGAGCACGCCTGGATGCTGGCACGCTGGCCCCGGAAGGTGCAGGACGACGTTTTTTGCGGCGGCGTGATGCCGCTCGCCGCCGCAACCAGTGCCCCGGTTGGTTCGGCGCGGAAGGTACCGGGCGGATATGCGGTTTCGGGCCACTGGAGCTTCGCTTCGGGCATCATGCACTCGCAATGGGTCCTGTTGGCGGTGCAGCACGACGGCATCCGGTTGCAGGCGCTGGTTCCGCTCACCGACCTGGAACTGGTGGACGCGTGGCATACGGACGGGCTCAGGGGAACCGGCAGCAACGACCTCCGCGCGGACTCGCTCATCGTTCCGGCGGACCGGGTCATGGACTGGGCCGTGCTCAGCGGCCCCGACAATCCCGGCGCCGAGCTCCACTCCGAACCACTGATCTCTGCGCCGATGTCAACCTTGCTCAACCTGGTGGCCCCGGCGGCGGCACTTGGCTCCGCAGAGTATGCCCTGGAGCTGTTCCGGGACCAGCTGCTGCGCCGGAAGGAAAAGAACGGCACCATCACCCGGCAGGCAGACTATGTCCCGGCGCAAACCCGCTACGCCAAGGCGTCCGGGCTGGTGGCCACCGCCCAACTGCACTGGCAGGCGGCACTGTCCCTGCTGCCGGGGGACGGGTCGGCGCCCAGTGGGCCTGCCGCGCGGGAGCGGGCCTCGTTCCGGCTGTCGCTGGCCCTAAGCGCGGAAGCCGCCCAGAAGGCGGTCCGGCTAGCCGTCGCCGGATCGGGCGCCAGTGCCCACCGCCTGTCCCATCCGCTGCAGCGGATCCAGCGCGACGTCGGCGTGCTCCTGAGCCACCCCACCCTGGGCCTCGACCCCATCCTGGAGCAGGCGGGCCGCGGCCTGCTGGGCATGGAATTCACCATGCTGTCCTTCTAGGCAGCGCGGCGTCGGTTGCCCGGTGCAGCCGCAGGCGGGAAATCCGTGTCAGGATCAGGTATGCCCCAGCGCCTGATGCTGCTTGACACTGCTTCCCTGTACTTTCGTGCCTTCTACGGCCTTCCGGACAGCATCCGGCGGCCGGACGGTACGCCGGTAAACGCTGTCCGCGGCCTGCTGGACATGATCGCGCGGCTCACCACCGACTACCAGGCCACCCATCTGGTGGCGTGCTGGGACAACGACTGGCGGCCCCAGTGGCGGGTTGACCTGATCCCCACGTACAAGGCACACCGGGTGGCGAAGGCGGTACCGGGCGGGACCGACATCGAGGTGGTCCCCGAGGGCCTTGAGGCCCAATTGCCCATGATCCGCCGGACCCTTGAGCTCGCCGGCATTGCCATTGTGGGGGCCGCAGACCATGAGGCCGACGACGTCGTGGGCACCTATGCCAGCCACGCCGCCTTCCCGGTGGACGTAGTCACAGGAGATCGGGACTTGTTCCAGGTTTGCGACGACGAACGCGGCGTCCGGGTGATCTACACCGCGCGCGGCATGAAGAACCTGGAGGTGGTCACGGAGGAAACCGTGGTGGCCAAATACAAGGTCCTGCCGCAGCAGTATGCCGATTACGCCACCCTGCGCGGGGACGCCTCGGACGGACTGCCGGGCGTTGCCGGGATCGGTGAGAAGACAGCGTCGTCACTGCTCCTGAAGTACGGCACCCTGGAACGATTGCTGGCAGCAGCCGATGAGCCCGGCGGCGGGGTATCCGGCCCGGTCCGGGCCAGGCTGGACGCCGCCGCCGAATACCTGGAAGCCGCCCCCGCCGTCGTGCGCCTGGTCCGCAACCTGGAGCTGCCCACCCTGGACGAGGCGGGGGCCCGGCTCCGGCCCGTGACCGGCAGTCGGCGCGCCGAGCTTGAGCAGGCGGCCGGGGACTGGAACCTCGGAGGCTCGGTCCGCCGGCTGCTCGCCGCACTGGACCAGCAAGCCTGACGGACGACGCCGGTGCTGCCGGCCGGGTCCGGGATGACTGTTTATTGCGTAAAACCGGGACATGCTGGACGTCCCGGAGCGAGGTTTGGATGACGCCGGGTGTACGGCCGTGACGTTTCGTTGCGGCAGGCGTCGGCTCATTTCAGGCGGTTTGAACGTGCAATCCGCTGATGGTTTGGTGAGGTAACGATCCAAACGAGAGGCCACATTATGACCGCCACATCAGATCTCGCTCCACGCCGGCTTCGGGATATCTTTGGAACTTTTGCCAGCGGATTGACGGTAATCACAAGCTCCACGCCACAAGGCCCGGCAGGCTTTACGTGCCAGTCGTTCGCGTCCCTGTCCCTTGACCCGGCGCTCGTCACGTTCAGCCCGGCGCGTACGTCCACCACCTGGCCTGTGCTCCGCAGTGCGGGCACCTTCGCCATCAACATCCTCCCGGCTGAACACCAGCACCTCGCAGGTCAGTTCGCCCGCTCCGGGTCGGACAAGTTCGCCGGAGTCAGCCACACGTCGTCGCCCTTGGGCAATCCCGTCCTGGATGACGCCCTGGCTTGGCTCGACTGCGAACTGCACGCGGAATACGACGGCGGTGACCACACCATCGTGGTGGCCGCGGTACGGCACCTGGATGCCCGGGTGGACGCTGAGCCGCTGTTGTTTTTCAAGGGACGCTATGCAGGGATCTCGCCGGTCGAACGCCTGCTCGAAGCTGCAGGCTGACCGGGGCCGGTTTGTCGGCCGGCCCACCGTCCCGGCGTCAACCCCCGGCTCTTGAATCAGCCCCGCCAAGTAGTAAGCTTGCTGAGCAATACCAGTAAGCGTGCTGACTAAATGGGATGGAGCAGGAGCCATGGGCGTTATCTCAGGAACGGCCCTGTCAGTGATGTTGACCGCCGGCGGCGTGGCGATGGCAGCCGAAGGGGGCCCGGGAGCCGGGCAACATTACGTTGCCGGACACGTGCTCCTCGGGATGGGGATCGGCTTGTTCCTCACCACCTGGATCCGCACCGCGGTCCGCCACTTCCTGGCGCGGTCGACTTTCGGCTCGCGGAGGACGCCGGCAGCCCAGGAGCACGCGGACCCCGCCACCGTTACCGCCCTGCCCCAGCGCGCACCCTCCGTCGTCCCGCTCCGTGGCCGGCATGCGGCCTGAAGCCGGACGCGACACGGACAATGACCGCGTGACAGAGCCCGGCAGCCGGCGGCGCCGCAGAACGCGTGCCCTGATCCTCGTGTGCGTTGCCGTCGCGGCCATACTGGTTGCCGGCGCTGCGGGCATCGGTCCCGGGCGCACCGACCAGGGCGTGCTGCGGGGCTTCCAGGTCCGGGTGCTGGGCATCAGCCAGGCGGCGGCCGAAAACAGGATGGACGGCGCTTTGTCAGCCCTTGAGGCACTGGAGAAAGACCTCGGCGAGGCGGCGGCGGACGGGCGGCTTTCACCCGAGCGGTACAACGGCATCCACAGCGCACTGGCCTCCGTCCGGGCCGACATCGCAGCAAAGGTCGCGGCAGTTGCGCCCCCCGAGGCACCACAGGCTGCTCCGGCCGGCGGCGAGCTGTCCGCAGCACCGGGTGAGGCTGGAAGCGTTCCGGCCGAACCGGCCGAACCGGCCGTGGCGCCTGAACCGGTGCCCGCCGCCGATCCGCCGGGCGCGGGGCGTTCGAATGCGGCGAAGGAAGCCAAGGGCAAGGCCAAAGGCCAAGGCAAGCCCTGACCGGGCGCCAAAGAACTCGTCCCGGTCAGGGGAGAATAGATGGATGATTCCTCCTGCAGGCCAAGCCGACGACGGCTTTGACCTCCGCGCCATTGGCGCCGGCCTTGCCTTCGCAGCCTCCGTTCCCCGGCTGCGGCAGGCACTGGAAACCGGCCCCGGGGCCGCCGCCGTGGTGCAGGCCCCGCCGGGAACCGGAAAGACCACCCTCGTCCCGCCCCTGCTGGCCAACCTTGTGGGCACCTCGGGCCGCGTCGTCGTCACCCAGCCGCGGCGCGTCGCAGCCCGCGCAGCAGCCCGGCGGCTCTCGGAACTTGTTGGCAGCCCGGCTGCCGGGCGGGTGGGCTACACGGTCCGCGGCGAACGCCGGGCAGGCCCGGACACCCGGATTGAGTTCGTCACCCCCGGCATCCTCCTGCGCCGGCTCCTGGCGGACCCGGGCCTGGACGGGACGGCCGCCGTCGTCCTGGACGAGGTGCACGAACGCGGCCTCGAAACCGACCTCCTGGTCGGGATGCTCGCCGAGGTCCGCGAGCTGCGCGGTGACCTTGCCGTCGTCGCCATGTCAGCCACCCTCGACGCACCCAGGTTCGCTGCGCTGCTGGGCACATCCGGCCGCCCGGTCCCCGTGGTGGACTGCCCGGCGGTGCATTACCCGCTCGAGGTGCAGTGGCTCCCGGCACAAGCGCCGCGCCTTGACGCCGGGGGAGTGACGCGCGCTTTCCTTGACGAAGTGGCCGCCACGGCTGCGGAGGCCCACGCCGCGGCAGACAGCTCCGTGGACGCCCTGGTCTTCGTTCCGGGAGCCCGGGAGGTCTCGCACGTGGCCGCGGCCCTGCGCGGCAGGCTGGGCAGCAGCGTGGATGTCCTGGAACTGCACGGCCGGATTGGTGCGGCCGAACAGGACAGGGCCGTGTCCGGCCGGCACCCCGGGGACGGCCCACGGATCGTCGTCTCCACGGACCTTGCCGAGTCGTCCCTGACCGTGCCCGGCGTGCGGTTGGTCATCGATTCCGGCCTGGCCCGGGAGCCCAGGCGCGATGCGGGCCGCGGAATGAGCGGGCTTGTCACCGTTTCCTGTTCCCGGGCATCCGCTGAGCAACGCGCAGGACGCGCGGCCCGGCAAGGCCCGGGCACCGTGGTCCGCTGTTACAGCCAGCAGGCCTACGGTGCCGCGCCGGCGCACGTCACGCCGGAGATCAACGTGGCGGACCTGACCAGCGCGGCGTTGACCCTGGCCTGCTGGGGCTCGCCCGGCGGGAAGGGCTTGCCTCTGCCGGACGTGCCGCCCCGCCAGGCCATGGATGACGCCGTCGAGGTCCTGCGGGAGCTCGGCGCCGTAACCGACGACGGCCACGTGACGGCCGAAGGCCGGCTGCTCGCGGCCGTACCCGCCGACCCCCGGCTGGCCCGGGCGTTGCTTGAAGGTGCCGCATCCGCCGGGACCCGGCTGGCCGCCGAGGTGGTGGCTGCGCTCTCCGGGGACCACCGCGCGCCCGGGGCGGACCTTCCCCGGCTCCTGGCCCAGCTGCGGGCAGATCCCGGGCCTGCCGGCCGGCGTTGGGCCGAGGAAACCAAACGCCTGGCGTCCCTGGCCCGCCGGCAGCCGGACCGCCATGCCCCCGCGGTGTTGCCCCCGGGCCGGGGCGAAGCTGTGGGCGCCGTCGTCGCCCTCGCCTATCCCGACCGCGTGGCACGCCGCGTCCCCGGCAGCGAGGGGTCGGGGCAGTACCTGTTCACGTCGGGCACCCGGGCGGGCCTCCCCGGCGGCAGTACCCTCTCAGGCCACGAATGGCTGGCCGTGGCCGACGTTTCGCGGGCCGGTGGCCGGGACGCGGCCGGAACCGGTGCCGTGATCCGCGCCGCGGCACCCTTGTCCGCCACCATGGCCGAAACTGCGGCCGCGCACCTGCTGGCTGAAACCGTGGACACGCGCTTCAGCGGAGGGCGGCTGACGGCCCGCAGGACCAAGCGGCTGGGGGCGGTCGTACTTGCCTCGACACCGGTGCGTCCCACGGCCGCCCAAGGCAGGGCCGCGGTGGCAGCCGCTTTCCAGGCGGGCGGGCTGGCAGCCCTTTCCTGGCCGACGGCGGCGGCCTCCTTCCGGAGCCGGCTCGCTTTCCTGCACCGCCAGGCAGGGGAGCCGTGGCCCGATGTCTCGGATACGGCCCTGCTGGCCCGGCTGGAAGAGTGGCTGGGAACCGGGTTGGAAGCCCTCGCCGCGGGGGCGCCGCTGGATTCCCTCGACCTGGCCGGGGCGCTGCGCGGGCTGCTCCCGTGGCCCGAGGCCGCCAGGCTCGACGAGCTCGCTCCGGAATGGCTTGAAGTGCCCAGCGGTTCGCGGGTCCGGATCGAGTACCCGGAGCCTGGCGACGACGGCGCGGCGCCCGTGGTGGCGGTGAAACTCCAGGAATGCTTCGGGCTGGCTGAATCACCCCGGCTTGCCGGCGGACGGGTTCCGGTGCTCTTCCACCTGCTGTCCCCGGCACGCCGCCCCCTGGCCGTCACGGACGACCTGACCTCTTTCTGGTCCGGCCCATATGCCCAGGTGCGTACCGAAATGCGCGGCCGCTACCCCAAGCACCCCTGGCCGGAGGATCCGTGGTCAGCCCCGGCGAGCGCACGCGCCAAGCCACGCACATAGGGCCGTTAGGGGGCGGCGGGCAGCACCCGCGGCCTGCCCGTGAGGTATCAGATGAACGGGCGACGCTGCCAGGCGCCCTAAGCGTGCGCGGCGATGAACCGGGCCACTGGAAGCGCCAGCGACGCACCCACCTCGTCGGTGGGGCGCTTGTTTCCCGCCACGGCAAAGGAGTGGTCACCGCCCTCCACCCACTCCAGGACCGCATTGGAGCCGATCCGGGCCACGACGTCCGTCAAAATGTGGGGGGTGGCAAACGTGTCGCGCGTTCCCTGCAGGAACAGCATCGGCACCGTGATCCCGTACAGGTGCCCGTCCCGGAGTTTCTCCGGTTTGCCGGGGGCATGCAGCGGGTAGCCCAGGTACACCAGGCCCTGGGCGGCCATGCCGTCGGCAACGGCCATGGATGCCATCCTGCCGCCGAATGACTTGCCCGCCGCCCAGACGGGGCCGCTGTCGCCGTTGGCCTTCGCCTGGGCGCGGGCTGTGTCCATGGCGGCCCGCCAGGCGGCGATGGCAGCCGGAGGGCGGTCGGGGAACTTCCGCCCTGCCTCCCGGTACGGAAAATTGAAGCGCAGGGTGGCCAGGCCCAGGCCGTTAAGGGCGTCCGTGAATCCGCGCAGGAACGGGTGGTCCATCCCGGCTCCTGCGCCGTGCGTCACCACCACTGTTGCGGTGGGTTGGTGCGGGCGCGCGTAGATGGCCGAAAACGTGGCGTCACCTGCAGCGATGACGAGCTGATGGTCGGGGTGGGGCATGGATCCATCATGCCCGAGGGCGGCCGCATATGCCGGTGTCTGCCGGCGGCCGGGTGTACGTTGTCCCCATGGCGAGCGAACAGACCACCATCACCGTCCAAGGTCCCAACGGCGAGCGCGAAATGCGCATCTCCAGCCCCAGCCGCGTCCTCTGGCCGGACCTGGGCCTGACCAAGTTGGACCTCGCCAGGTATATCTGCGACGTGGGGGAGGCCTTCATTGCCGCCAACGGGGACCGGCCCGTGTCCCTCCAGCGGTACTCGGACAACATCGAAGGCGAGATGTTCTTCTCAAAGAACCCGCCAAAGGGCACGCCGGACTTCGTCAGGTCCGTCAAGGTGGTGTACCCCAGCGCCAGGTCCCATCCCCAACTGGTCCTTGACGAACCGGCAGCTGCCGTCTGGGCCGTCCAGATGAACACCGTGGTCTTCCACCCCTGGCCGTCCCGGGCGGAAAACACCGACAATCCGGACCAACTCCGCATCGACCTCGACCCGCAGCCCGGGACAGATTTCGGCGACGCCGTCCCCGCTGCCCTGGTGCTCAAGGACGTCCTTGCGGAGGCAGGGCTCACCGGCTTCGTCAAGACCTCCGGAAACCGCGGCCTGCACGTCTACGCTCCCATCGAGCCAAACCGCGAGTTCCTTGATGTCCGGCACGCCGTCATCGCCGCCGCCCGGGAGGTGGAGCGCCGGATCCCGGACAAGGTGACCACGGCCTGGTGGAAGGAAGAACGCGGCCGCCGGGTGTTCCTCGACTACAACCAGGCCAACCGGGACCGTACCATCGCCGGCGCCTACAGCCCGCGGGCCCTCCCGCACGCCCCCGTGTCCTGCCCCCTCACCTGGGCGGAACTGGAAAAAGCGGATCCAAAGAACTTCACCATCCTGACGGTGCCGGAACGCTTGAAGACGGTGGGAGATCCCTGGGCTGACTTCAGCGCCAAGCCCGGCACCATCGACACGCTCCTGGAATGGTGGGACCGGGACTGCAAGGACGGACTCGGGGAGATGCCCTTCCCGCCGGACTACCCCAAGATGCCGGGCGAACCGCCCAGGGTGCAGCCCAGCCGGGCAAGAAAGCCGGCCGACGCCAACAACGACTGACCCGGGCCCGACACGACGGGCACGTAGGCCCTGTGGCGCCGCCGTCGTCGTCGGACAGTACGACGGCGGCGCCGCCACAGTGCCACGCCAACGCAGGTGCGGCGAGGCTATTCGAAGCGGGACGGGTCGCCCATGCCGCGCCGGACCACCTCGGCCACCCCGCTGGAGAAGTCGACCACAGTGGTGGGCTCGGCGCCGCAGTCTCCGGCGTCGATCACCGCATCCACCTGGTGGTCCAGCCGCTCCTTGATTTCCCAGCCGACGGTCAGCGGTTCGTCCTCATCCGGCAGCAGGAGCGTGCTCGAGAGCAGGGGCTCACCAAGTTCGGCGAGCAATGCCTGGACCACCCGGTTGTCCGGAATGCGCACCCCCACCGTTTTCTTCTTCGGGTGGAGCAGCCGCTTCGGAACCTCCTTGGTGGCAGGAAGGATGAACGTGTAGCTGCCCGGAGTGACGGCCTTGATGCTGCGGAAGACATCGTTCCCAATGTTCACGAACTGGCCCAGCTGGGCGAAATCCCGGCACACGAGGGTGAAATGGTGCTTGTCATCCAGGTGGCGGATGCTTCGGATCCGGTCCAAGGCATCCTTGTTGCCCATCTGGGCTCCCAAGGCATAGCAGGAGTCCGTGGGGTAGGCGATCAGTCCGCCGTCGCGAATGATTTTGACTGCCTGCGCAATGGCGCGCGGCTGGGGGTCGTGCGGATGAACATCAAAGAATCTGGCCATCACCCGAGCCTACGTTCCCTGGGCCGCACCGCACCATCACCCGGGGCACGTTGAGGCTGCCTTTTCGACCGCTCAAACACGGGATGAACAGGGGAGGCATCCCCTACCGGGCCGGCGCCGGATCGGGCAGGATGGTTTCTGCACCCGTTCCGGCCATGTTAAGGAGACCCCGCTATGCCCACCATCCTCAACCCCTACCTGAGCTTCCGGGACAACGCCCGTGAGGCAATGAACTTCTACCAGTCTGTCTTTGGCGGCGAACTGACGCTGAGCACGTTCGCCGACTTCCAGGCCAGCGACGATCCTGCCGAAGCCGAGAAGATCATGCACGGCATGCTCACCACCACCCAAGGCCTGGTGCTCATGGGTGCCGACACCCCGAACAGTATGGAATACCACCCGGGTTCATCGATCTCGGTGTCCCTGAGCGGGGACGACGAAGGGGAGCTCCGGGGCTACTTCGAGAAGCTCAGCGGTGAGGGCGGCGCGGTCACGGTCCCCATGGAAAAAGCGCCGTGGGGCGACGTTTTCGGCATGTGCGTGGACCGTTTCGGAGTGTCCTGGCTGGTCAACGTCAACGGCGCGCAAGCCACGCAGGCTCCCTGACCGCAACCTGCCCGGGCCTACGTGGCGGGGACGGCCGGCCACTGCAGTTCCTGCCGCGACCCGGACGAATCCACCCTGCCCACTCCTTGAGGCGGGCCCGCCGTGCTGCGAGGATGGAGGGGTGAGTCCCCTCATGGAATTTCTTTCCGACAAATGGTGGCTGGTTTTCCCGCTGATGGCTTTCGCCGGCCGCTGGGCCGGCGGCTGGCGGCGTGCCGCCGAACGGCGCCACCGGCGCCGGGTTGAACTGTACAACCTGAAGAACCAGGCACGTGAAGTCGAGAGCGCCTCCCTGGCAGAGGTGCAGGCGCTGATGGATGCCCATGACACCACCAACAAACGGTGGCTCGAGTACGAACTCGATGTCGGCAAGCTCATCGACTTTCCGCTGATGACCGACGTCCGTGAGCCGCTCACGGTCGCCTTCCTGCGAGCCAAACGGGAAGCAGACGGCAAGCGGCCGGCATCTGCCGCGGACCTGACTTCCGTGACCGGACTTGAGTCGTACCGGCAGGCAGTCAACAACTTTGCGGTGGCGCTCGACGTCGCGGAACGGGAAGCAAAGCGGATCAGGGACAGCAGGTTCAGCGGTCCCGAGCGCGAACGGCTTGCCACGGCACGGAAACTCCTGATGATCGCGGAAAACCAGGCCGCCACACCCGCCGAACGCCAGGCCGCTTACAAACGGGCCCGCCGCGAACTGGACGGCCTGATTGTCCTGCCCGATGTAACCGTCGCCGCGATCGAAGAGAAAATCGCGCCGGAACTGGATGCGCCGCCCCGTTCCGCGCAGTTCCACCAGGGCTGAAGCCGCGCGACAGGAGACAGCCCCGGTCCCCGCCGCGATGGCGTGGAAACGAGGCGGACCAACGCCGGCGGACACCCGTTGGCGGCGCCCGCCACTGTTTTGTCCTCATGCCGGGGACGCGTACGATCGATAAGGTTTCCCGCCGGCCCCGGCCCCCACCGCAAGTCATTCCACGCAAACAGCTGGTGAACTATGCTGTGCAAGGCAGCCTGGTAGGAGAAACTGCTGAACGTCGACTCTGCAGATTGGGCAACAGGTGGATATCACCTTCATGGTGGCGCTGGTCATCGCACTGGCACTATTTTTCGACTTCACGAACGGGTTCCACGACACCGCGAACGCCATGGCCACACCCATCGCAACGGGCGCCATCAAGCCACGGACAGCGGTGGCTTTGGCGGCCGTCCTGAACCTTGTGGGCGCTTTCCTGTCCACCGAAGTGGCCAAGACGGTGTCGGGTGGAATCATCCGCGAAGGATCCGGTGGCGTGCAGATTACCCCGGAGATTATCTTCGCCGGCCTGATGGGGGCCGTCCTGTGGAACATGGTCACCTGGCTCAAGGGGCTGCCATCCAGCTCATCGCACGCACTCTTCGGCGGCCTGATTGGTGCCGCCGTTGTCGGTGCAGGGTTCAGTTCCGTCAACTTCGAGAGCCTGCTCCAGAAGGTCATCCTTCCCGCTGTCTTCGCCCCGGTTATCGCCGGGCTCGCGGCCTACGTCTGCACCCGGCTTGCTTATGCGCTCACCGCCCGCCACGATCCCGAGACCGGCAGCAAGCTCACCCAGAAGCGCGGCGGTTTCCGCACCGGCCAGATTTTCACCTCCAGCCTGGTAGCCCTCGCCCACGGCACCAATGATGCCCAGAAAACCATGGGCATCATCACCCTGGTGTTGATCGCCGCGGGCAGCCAGGCTCCCGGTTCGGGCCCGCAACTCTGGGTGATCACAGCTTGCGCCCTGGCCATTGCGATCGGTACCTACGCCGGCGGCTGGCGCATTATCCGCACCATGGGCTCCGGCCTGACGGAGGTCAAGCCCGCGCAGGGCTTCGCGGCCGAGACCAGCACCGCCTCCGCGATCCTCGCCTCCTCCCATCTTGGCTTCGCCCTCTCCACCACCCAGGTGGCGTCCGGCTCGGTCATCGGCTCCGGAATGGGACGCCGCGGTACCACCGTCCGCTGGAACATGGTGGGCAAGATCGCACTCGGCTGGCTCTTCACCTTGCCGGCAGCGGGAATTGTCGGTGCCCTGACTGCCCTGCTGGTCAAGACCGGCGCGGTGGGCGTGCTGATTGCTGCCGTGGCCGGCAGCGGCG
The DNA here is from genome assembly GCF_004364695.1 of Arthrobacter sp. AG258. Taxonomy (NCBI): domain Bacteria; kingdom Bacillati; phylum Actinomycetota; class Actinomycetes; order Micrococcales; family Micrococcaceae; genus Arthrobacter; species Arthrobacter sp. AG258. Next base: position 73,969 of record NZ_SOBI01000004.1, read on the forward strand.
CGGTGCTGTTCATGTTCTTCTACTCGCGCAAGTCTTCCGTGGGCCACCAAAATGCGGTCGAGGTCGAGGAGGCCGGCCAGGCGGTCCGCTTCGCCAAGAAAAAGGCCATGGCCCGCGCCCGGGCCAAAGCGAAGGAACAGGCCAAGGAACAGGCCAAGGCTGACAATGGCGCTGCTGCCAACACCCCGAAGGAGAATCAGCGATGAAGTGGTTGGAACTCCTGACCGTCGCAGGCACCACGCTCATTTCCGCCGCACTGGTGGTTACGCTCTACTCGCTGGGCGTCAGGTTTACGGCAATCGCCGCCGACGCCCAGCAACCCTCCCCGGGGATCAAGCGCTCGGTGGCCTACCTGTGCTTCTCCCTGTGTGGCGTGGCCGTGCTCTTCGGGCTGTACCTGATCATCCCCTACTTCACCAAGTAGCGGGTTCCTCCGGCTGGACCCGACCATGGGCAGCACGGCCGGGGTTGGCTAGGCTGGGCCCATGCCGCGCATCCAGTACTTCGTAGCCGCCTCCCTGGACGGATTCATCGCCACCTCAACGGACGACCTCGGCTGGCTCCTGCAGTTCGACGGATTCGAGGGCGGGGCGGAAAGCTACGACGCGTTCATGGCCGGGGTGGGGTGCATCGTCATGGGCGGGGAGACGTACGCCTGGCTGCAGGAGCACGACGCCGGCACGTGGCCCTACGCGGGCACTCCGACGTACGTCTTCACGCACCATGAGTACGCGGTCGCCGAAGGGGCCGACGTCACCTTCGTCCGCGGCGACGTGGCCGAATTCATAACTGACTTCCGGAAATCCGCGCAGGGCCGGAACATCTGGGTGGTGGGCGGCGGCAACCTGGCCGCCCAGTTTGCCGACGCCGGGCTGCTGGATGAGATCATCCTCTCCCTGATTCCGGTGGTGCTGGGGGAGGGAAAGCGGCTGCTGCCGCTGAAGGGGCCGACGGCCCCGCTCGAACTGGCCGCCTCCCGCACCCTCGGCAGGGGGATCGTTGAATTGCGCTACCTGCTGGCCGCGCAAACCAAACCGCCCGGCGCTGCCTGATTCAGCCGGCGTTGTCCCGGAGCATGTTGGTGATCCGGGCAGATGACAGCCGCCGCCCCCGGGCGTCGGTCATGACCACCTCATGGGTGGTGAGCGTGCGGCCCAAATGGATCGCGGTGCACGTACCCGTAACCAGCCCCTGCGCAATCGAACGGTGATGGGTGGCGTTGACCTCGATGCCGACGGCGTGCCTTCCCGGACCCGCGTGCATTCCGGCGGCGAACGAACCGAGGGTTTCCGCCAGCACCACGTGGGCGCCGCCGTGGAGGATTCCCGCGACCTGCGTGTTGCCCTCCACCGGCATGGTGGCGACTGTCCGTTCCGGGCTCATCTCCAGGAAATGGATCCCCATTTTGACCACGAGTGCGCCGACGCCAAACGCGCCCAGCCAGCCGTGCATATGGTCGGGGATTCCGGCCGCTGCCAGCTCTTCGGCGAAGGGGCCCGGCGTGAAATTGTCTGTCATGGCAACTAGGCTGGCACCTGTGAGTGAAACAACCAAACCGGCCCCTTTCCCGTCCCAGGTCTTGGAGGAAGAGCCCTCGGCGCAGCCTGCTTCCACCCCCCAGGACCCGGGAGCCAGTGACGCTTCCCCTGCTGCCGGCGGGTCGGTTTCCGCTACCGTTGCCCCCGTTGTCCCCATCACCGGCCAGCCGCGCCTCCTGGTGCTTGACGGGCACTCCATGGCTTTCCGGGCGTTCTTCGCCCTTCCGGCGGACAAGTTCTCCACCGCCAACGGCCAGCACACCAACGCCATCCACGGGTTTACGTCCATGCTGATCAACCTGATCAAGGAACAGCAGCCCACGCACATCGCCGTTGCTTTCGACGTCTCGGACGAATCCACGCACCGCAAGGCCGAGTACAGCGAGTACAAGGGCGGCCGCAACGAGACACCCCGCGAGATGAGCGGGCAGATCGACCTCATCGGGCAGGTGATGGAAGCCTGGGGGATCAAGACCATCAAGATGCCCGGTTACGAGGCCGACGACATCCTCGCAACCCTTGCCGCCATGGGCGAAAAGGCCGGCTTCGAGGTCCTCCTCGTTTCCGGCGACCGGGACGCCTTCCAGCTGATCACGGACAACGTCTTCGTCCTCTATCCCAAGAAGGGCGTCAGCGACATTCCCCGGATGGACGCCGCGGCCATCGAGGCCAAGTACTTCGTGAGCCCGTCCCGCTACTCCGACCTCGCCGCCCTGGTGGGCGAGACGGCGGATAACCTGCCCGGCGTGCCCGGTGTCGGGCCCAAGACGGCAGCCAAGTGGATCAACCTCTACGGCGGCCTCGAAGGGGTGCTGGAAAACATCGACTCCATCGGCGGCAAGGTAGGTGACGCCCTGCGCGGGAATGTGGACGCCGTCAAGCGCAACCGCAGGCTGAACCAGCTCCACACCGACCTCGACCTGCCGGTCACGCTCGACGACCTCTACCAGCCGCGGCCCGACCAGGCCGTCCTTGAGGACCTTTTCGACCAGCTCGAATTCAAGGCCATCCGCGGCCGCCTCTTCGCCCTCTACGGCGACGCCGACACCCCGGCAGCGGAACGGGACAGCATCGACACCCCGGAGTACAGCACTCCCGCGGATGCCTCTGAACTTGCCGCCTTCCTGGCCGCGGGAGTGGGCCACCGCTCGGCCCTCGCCGTCGACCTCGTGCCCGGACGGATCGGCGAGGACGCCGCGGCGCTGGCGATCGTCCGTGGTGACGCCGCCGTCTACATCGACCTCACCGGCCAGGACGCGGAGACAGAGAACGTCCTGGCCGGGTGGCTCCGGGACCCGGAGGCGGCCAAGGTGATACACGGCTTCAAAGCCGCGCTGAAGGCACTCTCCGCCCGTGGCCTCAAGCTGGAGGGCGTGGTGGACGACACCTCCATTTCCGGCTACCTGATCGAGCCGGACCGGCGCACCTACGAGCTCGCCGAACTGGCCCAGCACCACCTCAACGTGGGAATCCCCGCTGCCACGGCCAAGGCCGGGCAATTGGAGCTGTCGTTCGACGGCGAGGACACCGCCGCCGCCGATGCCCTGGTCCAGGCCGGCGCCGTCGTCCTCGCCCTCAGCCGCTTCTTCGAGGATGAACTCAAGGAGCGCAAGGCCGAAGACCTGCTGTCCACCCTTGAGCTGCCGGTGGGCCGCGTCCTCGCGGACATGGAACTCGCCGGCATCGCGATCGACATGGACAAAATGGACGAACAGCTCGCCGATTTGGCGCGGGTGATCGACCAGGCCCAGGAACAGGCGTTTGCCGCCATCGGGCACGAGGTCAACCTGGGCTCGCCCAAGCAACTCCAGACGGTACTGTTCGACGAACTGCAGCTGCCCAAAACCAAGAAGATCAAGTCCGGTTACACCACGGACGCGGCATCGCTGAAGAACCTCCTGGAAAAAACCGGGCACGAGTTCCTGGTCCAGCTCATGGCCCACCGCGAGGCCGCCAAGCTGCGCCAAATGCTCGAGTCGCTGAAGAAATCGGTGGCAGAGGACGGCCGCATCCACACCACCTACGCCCAGAACGTCGCGGCAACCGGCCGCATCTCCTCGAACAACCCCAACCTGCAGAACATCCCCATCCGCAGCGAGGAAGGCCGCCGCGTGCGCGGCATCTTCGTGGTCAGCGACGGCTACGAATGCCTGCTGTCCGCGGACTACTCGCAGATCGAAATGCGCATCATGGCGCACCTGTCCGGCGACGAAGGGCTGATCCAGGCGTACAAGGACGGCGAGGACCTGCACCGCTTCGTCGGCTCGAACATCTTCCACGTGCCCACGGACCAGGTCACCAGCGCCATGCGCTCCAAGGTCAAGGCCATGTCCTACGGGCTGGCCTACGGGCTGACCTCCTTCGGCCTGTCCAAGCAGCTGGAGATCTCCGTGGACGAGGCCCGGACCCTGATGAAGGACTACTTCGACCGCTTCGGCGCCGTCCGCGACTACCTGCGGGGCGTGGTGGACCAGGCCCGGGTGGATGGTTACACGGCCACCATCGAAGGCCGCCGCCGCTACCTCCCCGATCTCACCAGCACGGATCGCCAGCTGCGCGAAAACGCCGAACGCATTGCCCTGAACAGCCCCATCCAAGGCTCCGCTGCGGACATCATCAAGCGCGCCATGCTCGGTGTGCATGACGAGCTCAAGGCCCAGGGGCTGAAGTCCAGGATGCTGCTCCAGGTCCATGACGAACTCGTCCTCGAGGTGGCGGCGGGGGAGCGGGCCGCCGTGGAAAAGCTGGTCACCGAGCAGATGGCAGCCGCCGCCGACCTCAGCGTGCCCCTGGAAGTGCAGATCGGCGTCGGCCCCAGCTGGTACGACGCCGGCCACTAGGCTTCCTGCCGGTCCAGCAGACGGCCGGCGTGTTTGTGCTGGTCAAGCGCCGGATTCATTGGCTAGGCTCGGGTAAATGGGTGATCTGAGCGTAAACTATGAAATCCGGCGCTTTCCCGCCGTGTCCAAAGGCAACGAAGGGTACGCGGAGGCCGAAACCTGGGCCAAGGCCGTCGGGTTCGGTTTCCACGACTCCACCCGCACCCCCGAGCACCGGGAGCGGTCCCTTGCCACCTATGAGGTCGACGGCCGGATCTTCACCGGGGTTTACCAGACCGGTCCCGTGGCCCCCTCCTCGCTGCCTGCCGAGGTACCCGTTGCCACCTTCGGGACCTTCCGCAAAACCCTGAACATTGGCTTCGGCCGCATGCTGGAAACGCAGATGGTTACGGCCGTGACCGTCCGTACATCGCACCGCCGGCGCGGCCTCCTGCGCCGCATGATGACCGAAGACCTCCAGGCCGCCAAGGACGACGGCATCGCCATGGCAGCGCTGACGGCCTCGGAGGGCAGTATCTACGGCAGGTTCGGCTACGGCGTGGCAAGCCTTGAGCGCACCGTGAAAGTGGACACCACGGCCCGGTTTGCCCTGCGGCACACGGCCACGGGCGCCGTGGAAGTGGCGGACCCCAAAACCCTGTTGGACGTGGCCCCCGCCGTGTTCGAACGCGTCCACCGGCACACGCCAGGGTCCCTCGGCCGGCAGGAATGGTACCGGCACCTGGCCTCCGGGTCGCTGGGACGCGACGGCAAGGAAGATCCCGCCATCAAGGTGGCGCTGCACTACGGCCCGGACGCAACCATCGACGGCTATGTCTCCTACAAGTTCCTTGGCTGGGACACCACCCCCTACACGGTGGAAGTGGTGGACCTTGTCGCCGCCACCGACCATGCCTACCTCGAACTCTGGCAGTACCTGGCAGCCATCGACCTCGTGGAGCGGGTCACCTGGAACGAGGCGCCGGTGGATGATCCCCTTGCCTGGGCCCTGGCTGACCCGCGCTGCATCGACGCCTCGGACAGCCGCGACATGCTCTGGCTCAGGATCCTCGACGTTCCACAAGCCCTCGCTGCGCGCCACTACCCGGCCGATGGCCGGCTGGTCCTCAAAGTCGACGATCCGCTCGGCCTCACGCCGGGGATTTTTGCGCTGACCGTGGAGGGCGGCCAGGCCGGCGTCGAACGCCTGCCCGAAGGCACCGCCGCCGACCTCGAACTGGGCGTCTCCGCGCTGTCCTCGATCTTCCTCGGTGCTGTGTGCCCGGTGACCCTGAAGGCTGCCGGCGCCATCGGCGAGCCACGGCCGGGCGCCGCCCTCGAGGCCCGGCAGATGTTTGCGGTGGAACGGGCGACGCACTGCCTGACCCACTTCTGAGTCCCCGTCCCCGGTCCCGGCCGCTTTGACCCGCGTTGCCGGCACCGACTAGAATGACTAGGCGTGTACCACGTGCACGTCCTTGCGGTCCCAGGCCGCATTGAAAGTAATCCACAAAATCAGGATGACCCGGAGGATCCGTCGGATTCGCCGTGAATCGCGCCTGCGTTCCATAACGCGGGCGCGCCGGTTTGCCTGACCGACTAACTATCCACAACGGAGCCCCTACTACATGACCATCACCTCCACCGAGAAGCCCGGTACCCCCGTAGTCGCAATTAACGACATCGGTACCGCTGAGGACTTCCTCGCAGCAGTCGACGCCACCATCAAGTACTTCAACGACGGAGACCTCGTCGAAGGTACCGTCGTCAAGGTCGACCGCGATGAAGTCCTGCTCGACATCGGTTACAAGACCGAAGGTGTCATCCCCTCCCGCGAGCTGTCCATCAAGCACGACGTTGATCCCGGAGACGTCGTCTCCGTCGGCGATCAGGTCGAAGCCCTGGTGCTCACCAAGGAAGACAAAGAAGGCCGCCTGATCCTCTCCAAGAAGCGCGCTCAGTACGAGCGTGCCTGGGGCGACATCGAGAAGGTCAAGGAAGAAGACGGCGTCGTCACCGGTACCGTCATCGAGGTCGTCAAGGGTGGTCTTATCCTCGACATCGGCCTGCGCGGCTTCCTGCCCGCATCCCTGGTCGAAATGCGCCGCGTGCGCGACCTGGCTCCGTACATCGGTCAGCAGATCGAAGCCAAGATCATCGAGCTGGACAAGAACCGCAACAACGTTGTGCTGTCCCGCCGTGCATGGCTCGAGCAGACCCAGTCCGAGGTCCGCTCCACCTTCCTCAACAAGCTCGAAAAGGGCCAGGTCCGTCCCGGCGTCGTGTCCTCCATCGTCAACTTCGGTGCCTTCGTGGACCTGGGCGGCGTCGACGGCCTGGTTCACGTTTCCGAGCTGTCCTGGAAGCACATCGACCACCCGTCCGAGGTTGTCGAGGTTGGCCAGGAAGTCACCGTCGAGGTCCTCGAGGTGGACCTGGACCGCGAGCGTGTCTCCCTGTCGCTCAAGGCTACGCAGGAAGATCCGTGGCAGACCTTCGCCCGTACCCACGCCCTGGGCCAGGTTGTCCCGGGTAAGGTCACCAAGCTGGTTCCGTTCGGTGCGTTCGTCCGCGTCGAAGACGGCATCGAAGGCCTGGTCCACATCTCCGAGCTCGCCGTGCGCCACGTTGAGCTGGCCGAGCAGGTTGTCTCCGTTGGCGACGAACTGTTCGTCAAGGTCATCGACATCGACCTCGAGCGCCGCCGCATCTCGCTGTCCCTCAAGCAGGCCAACGAGGGCGTCGACGCCGACAGCACCGAATTCGATCCCGCCCTGTACGGCATGGCCGCAGAGTACGACGAAGAGGGCAACTACAAGTACCCCGAGGGCTTCGACCCCGAGTCCAACGAATGGCTCGAGGGCTACGAGAACCAGCGCGCCGCCTGGGAACAGCAGTACGCTGACGCCCAGACCCGCTGGGAAGCACACAAGAAGCAGGTTGCCCAGCACGCTGCCGACGACGCTGCAGCTGCAACGTCCGGTGACAGCGATTCCGGCGCTACCAGCTACTCCTCCGAGCCTGCTGCCACCGACACCGGTGCCGGCACCCTGGCCTCGGACGAGGCACTTGCTGCTCTCCGCGAGAAGCTGACCGGCAACTAATTGCCACCGGTGCCGGGGTTCATCCCGGCACCAACGAGAACAGGCCCCCTGCCTCTGGCAGGGGGCCTGTTCTCGTTGCTGCGGGTCCTGGGCGCTGCTGCGGCGACAGCGCCTCCCGCCCTCACAGGTGGACGACGGCGTGGACCGTTCCATCGTCGTCGGGCGTCAGAACGGCGCCGGCCGCCTCGAGGAGCCGCTGGGCTTTGAGGTTACCGGCCAAAGTGCGGGCAGTGACGCGGTGCAGGCCCGCCATGCGGGCCTCCTCAAGGACCAGCGCCAGGGCGGCGCGGGCGACCCCGCGGGAGCGAAAGCTCCGTCCCAGCCAGATGCCGGTTTCGGCCGAAAGCACATCGGTGTGGGCTTCCCGTTTGAGCCGGACGGAACCGGCTATGTCACCGCCGCTGAACACGGCCCAGGATTTCTCCGCCGCGGGGCCGTCAAGGCCGGCGGCTGCCGCGTGGTGGTAGCTGAAGAACCAGGCGGTGCGCTCAAGGTTCCAGCCGGGGCCGCCGAGCGGGGGAGCTACTTCGTCAGGGGAGGCATCACGTTTGGCCAGTTCGAGCAGCTGGTCCGCGACAGCCCGGTCCACATCCACGATGGTGACCTCAGGCAAGGCGTTCATCAACCCACTCCGTTCCTTCGGGAGTCAGCGCAGCGGAGCCTGCGGTGAGCTGCTGGATCCGTTCAGTTGCTGCCGCAATGGCATCGGCATGGTCGGGTACGGCGATGCGCAGGACCGTGAGGCGGTCCTGGTAGGACGTTTCCGCCATTACCAGGCCGGCGGCGCGCAGGTCGTTCTCCAGCCGGCCGGCCCCGGCGTGCGGCACCGCCGTCCAGCAGATCCGCAGCCTGCTGCGCCGGATCAGCGGTGCCTGTTCCAGTGCCGCGGAGACAGATTCCGAGTAGGCGCGGACCAGGCCGCCCGCGCCCAGCAGCACTCCGCCGAAATAGCGCACGACGACGGCACTGACGTCGCTGAGGTCGGCCACCCCGGGTGCCGTTTCCCTTTTGACCAGCGCTTCGAGCATGGGGATCCCTGCGGTGCCCGCGGGCTCGCCGTCGTCGCTGGAGCGCTGGATGCTGCGGTCCGGGCCGATGACGAACGCGGAGCAGTGGTGCCGGGCATCGTGGAACTCGCGGCGAAGCCCGGCAGCCAGTTCCCGGGCGTCCTCCTCCGTTCCGGCCCTGCGGAGGACGGTGATGAACCTGGACCGCTTGATCTCCAGCTCGTGCCGGACGTCATGGCCGGCCGCCAACGTGGTGTAAGTAGTGGTCCTGCTGTCTTGCGCTTGCACCCGGCCCAGTCTAGCGGCGGCGGGAACCGGCGCTTTTCGGGGTTCGGTGGACATTCCGTGACGCCACGGACGCCGGCTTCACACGCGGTTCAGTAGGGTGGGAGGGTGTTGAAAATCGGCTTGACGGGCGGAATCGCCTCAGGAAAATCGGTGGTGGCGGCCCGGCTGAAGGAGCGCGGCGCGATCCTGGTGGATGCGGATGCACTGGCCCGGGAGGTTGTGGAGCCCGGGACCCAAGGCCTGGAACAGATCGCTGCCGGGTTCGGCGCGGACATGCTCGACGGCGACGGGCGGCTTGACCGCGCGCGCCTCGGCGAAGCGGTGTTCGGCCAGCCGGAGCGCCTGGCGGCCCTGAACGCCATCGTCCACCCCCTGGTGCGGGCCCGCGCGGCCGAGCTGACGGCAGCGGCACCGGATGACGCCGTCGTGGTCCAGGACATTCCCCTGCTGGTCGAGACCGGGCAGGGGAGCAGCTTCCACCTTGTCGTGGTGGTGGACGCTCCCGATGACGTTCGGCTGCAGCGCATGCAGGCGCTGCGGGGGATGACCCCGGAAGCGGCGCGTTCACGGATGGCCGCCCAGGCCACCCGCGAGCAACGCCTGGCAGCCGCCGACGTCGTCTTGGACAACTCCGGCACCGTGGAGCAGCTCCTGGACCAGGTGGACCGGCTCTGGGAACAGCGGTTGCAGCCTTACGCCCGCAACCTGGCCGCCGGGACCCGGGCCCCGCGTACCGGCGGGCCGGTCCTTGCCCCGCACAGCCGGGACTGGTCCCGGCAGGCCGCGCTGATCGCGGCGCGGCTGAGGGCGGCCGCCCCTGACGCCATCCTGGCGGTGGACCACATAGGCTCCACCGCCGTCCCCGGCCTGGCTGCCAAGGACGTCATCGACCTCCAGGTGGCCGTGCCTGACATGGCGGCCGCAGCTGCGATCGCGCCGCTCCTGGCCGCTGCCGGATACCCGGCGGTGCGGGGGATCGAATCGGACACGCCGAAACCCGGTACGCCGGATCCCGCGTCATGGCTCAAACGATTCCACGCCAACGCGGATCCGGGCCGGGCGGTGAACGTGCATGTGCGGCCGGCCGGCTCGGCCGGATGGCGATATGCGCTGATGTTCCGGGACTGGCTGCGGAACGATCCTTCCGCGCTTGCGCTCTACCAGGCGCACAAGGCGGACCTCGCCCGCCGCTTTTCCGACTCCGCCGGAACCGGATCCTACGCTGAGGCGAAGGAACCGTGGTTCACCGACGTTGCCTGGCCGGCGATGTCCGCATGGGCCCGGACAGCCGGGTGGGCGCCGCCGTCGTACGCGTCGTGAACGGCCGCCCCGTCCCGGCGCTTGTTCGCCCGTAACGGATTGGACGCTTCATTGTCGGTGCCCGGCTGTAAATTAGATCCATGAGCCTTGCGCAGGAGATCAACCGTGTTGTAGCGCCCTTTGAAGTCATCAGCGAATTCAAGCCCGCGGGTGACCAGCCGGCCGCCATCGCGGAGCTGACCGAACGCATCAACAACGGGGAGAAGGACGTGGTGCTCCTCGGCGCCACCGGTACCGGCAAAAGCGCCACCACCGCGTGGCTCATTGAGCAGGTCCAGCGGCCAACCCTGGTGATGGTCCAGAACAAGACCCTTGCCGCCCAGCTCGCCAACGAATTCCGCGAACTGCTGCCCAACAACGCGGTGGAGTACTTCGTCTCCTACTACGACTACTACCAGCCCGAAGCCTACGTGGCGCAGACGGACACCTTCATCGAGAAGGATTCCTCCATTAACGAGGAAGTGGAACGGCTCCGGCACTCCGCCACCAACGCGCTGCTGACCCGCCGGGACGTGATCGTGGTGGCCACCGTGTCCTGCATCTACGGCCTGGGAACTCCGGAGGAATACATCTCCGGCATGGTCACCCTGCGCAAGGGTGCAGAAATGAACCGGGACGACCTCCTGCGCAAGTTTGTTTCCATGCAGTACGCGCGCAACGACGTCGACTTCCACCGCGGCACCTTCCGGGTCCGCGGGGACACCGTGGAAATCATTCCGATGTATGAGGAACTGGCCATCCGGATCGAGTTCTTCGGCGACGAAATCGAGAACATCCACACCCTCCACCCGTTGACCGGTGAGGTCATCCGCGACGAGGAAGAGATGTACGTCTTCCCGGCATCGCACTATGTGGCTGGGCCGGAGCGGATGGCGCGGGCCATCAAGCGGATCGAGGATGAACTCGCGGACCGGCTGAAGGTGCTGGAAAGCCAAAACAAGCTCGTCGAAGCCCAGCGGCTGCGGATGCGGACCACGTACGACCTCGAAATGATGCAGCAGATGGGCTTCTGCAACGGCATCGAAAACTACTCCGCCCATATCGACGGCCGGGAACCGGGGACCGCCCCGCACTGCCTCCTGGACTACTTCCCGGACGACTTCCTGCTGGTGGTGGACGAGTCCCATGTAACCATTCCGCAGATCGGCGCCATGTACGAGGGCGACATGTCCCGTAAGCGGAACCTTGTGGACTTTGGCTTCCGCCTTCCGTCCGCCATGGACAACCGGCCGCTGAAATGGGACGAGTTCCTCCAGCGGGTGGGCCAGACCGTCTACCTTTCGGCCACCCCGGGCAAGTACGAACTTGGCAAGGCGGACGGATTCGTCCAGCAGATCATCCGTCCCACCGGGCTGGTGGATCCCGAGGTGGTGGTCAAGCCCACCAAGGGACAGATCGATGACCTCCTCGGTGAGATCAAGACCCGGGTAGAGAAGGACGAACGCGTCCTGGTGACCACGCTGACCAAACGTATGGCGGAGGACCTCACAGACTACCTGCTGGGTCACGGCGTGAAAGTGGAGTACCTGCACTCGGACGTCGATACCCTGCGCCGAGTGGAACTCCTGCGCGAGCTTCGGATGGGCTCCTTCGATGTCCTGGTGGGCATCAACCTCCTCCGTGAGGGCCTTGACCTGCCAGAGGTGTCCCTGGTCAGCATCCTGGATGCGGACAAGGAAGGGTTCCTGCGTTCGTCCACGTCGCTGATCCAGACCATCGGCCGTGCAGCCCGCAATGTCTCGGGCCAGGTGCACATGTACGCGGACCGGATCACCGACTCCATGGCCCTCGCCATCGACGAAACCAACCGCCGCCGCGCCATCCAGGTCGCCTACAACAAAGACCATGGCGTCGATCCCCAGCCGTTGCGCAAGAAGATCGCCGACATCACGGACCAGTTGGCCAAGGAAGATGCCGACACCGAGGAACTGCTCAAGAACAACCGGCTCGCCAAGGGCGCCAAGCGGGCCAAGTCCGGAGCCAAGGGTGCGGCCCAGGTCCGTGCGGATGGTTTGGCGGCAGCTCCGGCCGAGGACCTGGTGGGACTAATCGAGCAGCTTACCGAACAGATGCACGGAGCCGCCGCCGAACTGCAGTTCGAAGTGGCGGCGCGGATCCGCGACGAGGTCAGCGAACTGAAGAAAGAACTGCGCCAGATGCAGGCCGCCGGCCACGCCTAGGCGGTCTCGTTCCAGGCCTGCCCGGAGGACGGGATGGGCTGCCCGGAGGACTGGATGGGCTGCCCACGGAACGGCGGGCACCTCCGTGGGGAGGTGCCCGCCGTCGTTAACGCAGGTGGTGCCGGGGTTTCACTTCCTGGCCGAGTCGATCATTCCCTTTGCTTCGTCCATCAGGCCCTTGGCTGCGTCAGCGGGGGACTTCCGGTCGAACAAGACGTCCGTGCAGTACCGCTGGATCAGCGCCTGAACCCCGGAGGAGCCGGTTGGGGGCACCGGCGGGCCGCTCTGCAGGTCAGGCTTGATGTCCTTCAGGAATGCCGCCGCGGACTTGTCCGCCGGGGTCAGCAGCGGGTCGATTGCCGCCTGGACTTCTGAGTTCGTGGGGAAGCCGCGCTCGGTCAGGATGGTCTTGGCTGAGTCCAGGTTGTTGAGCATGTAGTTGACCACCTCAGCAGCTTCCTTGGGATGCTTGCTGCGCGAAGACACGGACCAGAACATGGAAGGTTTGTAGGACATTCCGTTGTCCTTCGCGCTGCCTGTGGAACTGGGCGCGCGCAGGATCTTGACGTCGGTCTTCAGCGCCGACTGAAGCGCATTGACCTGGTTGGTCCACCACCACGACATCGCAGTCTTGCCGGTGGCGAAGAGGGTCTGTTCCACCGGGGCGCTGATGTCCTCGGTGGCAATGTTGGCCGGCGGGGCAGCCCCGGCGTTGCGCAGGTCCACGAGGTTCTGGAAGAAGGACGTGGCGGTGCTTTCCTTGAAGCCGAGGCCGCCGTCCGCCGAGTAGAGCGATTCGCCGTGCTGCATCGCCCACGTGTTCAGGTCGGAGTCCGTCAGCGAGTAGGAGCTGCCGTAGTTGGTTTGGCCCGCCTTGGCAGCGGCCTTTGCGATCTGGGCGGCGGTCCTGGTGTAGTCAGCCCACGTCCAGGTCTTGTCGTCCGGGATGGGCACACCGTAGTCCTGGAACATCTTGGCGTTGATCATGACGGCCTTGGCGTTCTGCCCGGTGCTGAGGCCAAACTGCTTACCGCTGACCTGGCCTGAGTCAAGGGCGTCCTGGTCGATCTTGGAGGTGTCGATATTGCTTTGCTTGGACAGGTCCAGGAGGGCGCCCCGGCCGCCATACTCAGCGATATAGGCCTGGTCCATCTGGATCACGTCGGGGGAATCATTGGCGGCGGTGGTTGTGGCCAGTTTGTCCCAGTAGCTGCTCCACACTCCGGGCTCGGCCTGGATCTTGATGTTGGGGTGGGAGGCCTGGAACGCGTCGATCACCTGTTGGGTTTCTTTGTTGCGAAGGTCGTTGCCCCACCACGTGAAGCGGACCGTGACGTTCCCGCCGCTGTCGCCGGCTGAGGAGGGAGAACAGCCGGTGGCAAGCAAGGCAAGGGTGGCCGCAGCTGCGAGCGACTTGACCATCGTGCTGGTGCGAAGCGAAGTCTTCATTGACCGTGACTTTCTGGAGGGGTCTAACAGATGGGGCGAGAAACCGCTTTCTCACTGGATGTGATTATGACAGCAGCGTCTGCCGGGGGTCAATGGTTCCGGGAAACCGTTATCCAACGGCGTTGCTGGGGTAGAGTTGAAGGCACGTAGGGGAGTATCCCAAAGCGCTACGATCGTCAACACGCAGGGCATGGTTGCCCCGCCGGGCGTAGCGGGCCGCCGCTTCAGCACCAAGTGCACTGGCAGGCCGGAGAGACTTACACCATTTTGTGTACCCTGCGAAAGGCTGTCCCTGTGCTCGACTTGCCCGTGTGGTTCGAGGTTGGCTCATTTGTCATCCTTGGCCTGATCCTCCTGACGGACCTCCTCCTGGTGGTCCGCCGGCCCCATGAACCCTCCATGAAGGAAGCCGGCCTGTGGGTTGCCTTCTATGTCGCACTGGCCATGGCCTTCGCCGGAGCGATGTTCGCCTTTACCGGCCCCGAGTTCGGCAGCCAGTTCGTCGCGGGCTGGGTCACGGAATACAGCCTCAGCATCGACAACCTGTTCGTCTTCATCATCATCATGGCCAGGTTCTCCGTACCGCGGAAATACCAGCAGGAAGTGCTGATGGTGGGGATCATCATCGCGCTCATCCTGCGCGGCATCTTCATCCTGCTCGGCGCCATTGTCATTGAACAGTTCAGCTGGGTGTTCTACATCTTCGGCGCATTCCTGCTGTGGACGGCCTGGAAGCAGGCCCAGGACGAAGGCGAAGAGGAAGAAGACCGCGAGAACCCCCTGATCGCCAGGATCCGCAAAGTCATCCCCATGTCGGAGAAGTTCGACGGCGGCAAGCTGCGGACCACGGTGAACGGCAAGAAGGTGTTCACCCCGATGGTGATCGTCTTCATCACCATCGGCCTCACGGACCTCCTGTTCGCCGTGGACTCCATTCCGGCGATCTTCGGCCTCACCCAAAGCCCCTTCATCGTCTTCACCGCCAACCTGTTCGCCCTGATGGGGTTGCGTCAGCTGTACTTCCTCCTCGGCGGCCTGATGAACCGGCTGATCTACCTCAAGCACGCACTCTCCTTCATCCTGGCGTTCATCGGCGTCAAGCTCGTCCTGCACGCCATGCACGTCAACGAATTGCCCTTCATCAACGGCGGACGCCACATCGAGTGGGCACCCGAGATTCCGACCTTCGTGTCGTTGGCAGTCATCGTGGGCACCATCATCGTTGCCGTGGTGGCCAGCCTGCTGAGCTCCAAGGCCAAGGCGGCGGCGATCGATCCGCGGCTCGAGGAAGACGCCCGGAAGAGCCACAGCGACGTCGACTAGGCGTCCGCTGCACCTCTGCAACAGGTAATCCCGGCCCGGCCGGGATTACCTGTTTAAGCCCCTGCATCAGGCGGCAGCGCAGGACTATGCTCGGATCATGGCCAGCACAGCAGCGGACCAGCGCGTGCGCCAGGTGCAGCGGCGCACCGTTGTGCTCCTGGGGACAGCCCAGGTCTTCGGCGGCATCGGCACCGGGGCAACCGTGTCGATCGGTTCCATCCTGGCCGTGGAATTGTCCGGTTCCAGCGCGTGGGCGGGGGCCGTGGCAACGGTCATGACGCTGGGGGCCGCGGCAGCCGCCCTTCCGCTGGCGTCGTTGGCCGACCACCGAGGGCGCAGGGCGGGCCAGGTGGCGGGTCTTTCAGCGGCCTTGGCAGGTGCGCTTCTTATGGTCCTGGCCGTCGTGTCCGGGCTCTTTATCCTCCTGGTCCTGGGTGCCGCAGGCATCGGCGTCGGCACTGCGGCCACCCTGCAGGCACGGTTCGCCGCCGTGGACCTTGCAGCCCCCGAACACCGGGGGAGGGCGCTGTCGACGGTGGTCTGGGCCGTGACTGTCGGCGCCGTGACGGGGCCAAACCTCATCCAGCCCGGAACGGTGGTGGGCACGGCACTGGGCCTGCCGCCGGTGGCCGGACCATTCGTCATCGCCGCGGCGGGATTGCTGATTGCCTCCGTGCTGATGTTCGCCGGGCTTCGCCCCGACCCGCTGTTGCTGGCACGCCAGCTCGCGGCTGCGGGAGCCAACACCGCCCAAGACCATGACCCGGCACGCCCGGACGCTGTGGCGGCCGGGCGTTCCGGCGGTTCACTCATCCGCGGGCTCCATGCCATCAGGGACTCCCGGACGGCTGTCCTGGCGGTGACGGCCGTCGTCGCCGCCCACGCAGTGATGGTGGGCGTGATGTCCATGACGCCGCTGCATCTGCAGCACCTGGTGGAAGGGCCTGCGTTCCACCCAGGGCACGTCGCCGAGGGGGACGTGCTGGTGATCATTGGCTTCACCATCTCGCTGCACATCGCCGGGATGTTCGCCCTGTCGCCGGTCATGGGCTGGCTGACGGACAGGGCCGGCCGGATCGAGACCATCGTGATCGGTTTCGCAGTGTTGGTCGCGGCGGTGGTGGTCGCAGGCCTTGGACAGTCTTCCACCCCCGCTGTTGCGGCAGGCCTTGTCCTGTTGGGCGTTGGCTGGTCGGCTGCGACCATCTCCGGGTCCACGCTGCTGGCCGAAAGCGTGGGACGCGACGCCCGGGTCGCGGTGCAGGGCGTCTCGGACATGCTGATGGGCGCTGCCGGAGCGGCAGGCGGTGCGGTGTCGGGGCTCGTCCTGGGCGCCGCCGGCTACCTCGGCCTGAACCTCATCGGTGCCGCCATCGGTGCCGCGGTGCTGGCGGCGGCCATTCTCGCCCGCGCCTCACGCCGCCGGTCAGCGGCCGCCTGAACGCGCCATCCCCAGCAGGCGGGCAAAGATCCGCTCGCCGTCGTCGGCGATTCCATCGTGATGGAAATCGGCGGTCTCCCACACCTGCAGTCCGCGGACGGCTGCCGCCGTCCGAAGGGAGAGGTCCCGGGCAACGTAGATGTCGTCGGTGTAGACGGCCGCTGCCACGGGAACGGTATTGGCAGCCAGCGCCCGCGAGTCGTACAGCGGCTTCCAGTCCCGCTTGGCTGCCAGCAGTTCGGCCACGTCCCGGAGCGGCTGCAAGGCGGGATCCTGCTCGAAGTACCACGGGTACACCATCTCGCCGGTCAGGAGCAGCGGCTCGGCGTCGGGCCTGAACCAGGGGTTTTCACCCAGCATCCGCCACGCGGACCAGTTGGTCGCCTGCCCCTGGCCATAGATGGATTCGTGCATGAGCGCATACAGCGGGTTGGAGCGGCGGGAGACGACGGCCTGGAGCTGTTCCAGGAAGGCATCGGACAGGCGGGGTCCACCGGGAGCGGCGACGAAGGCATCTTCCAGGAGATAGTGGAGGCTGTCCACCCGCGTGTTGCCGCCCAGGAATGACCCGGCCATCTGGAACCGCTCCACGGTGAGGGGCGCGCCGTCGGGCATGATCTCGGTCGTGGACCGCAGGTGCCGGGCGATCCGTTCCACCGTCTCCCGGTCCTCGGGGTACCAGCCGAAGTATTCCCCGTTCCGGGCGGCGACGCGCTGGAACGTGGCACGGTAGACGTCGTCGGCGCTGCCGGCGAGCGGCGCCAGGCCACCGGTGATGAGTGCTTCGCGGAGTCCTTCCGGCGCGAAGGAGAGATAGGTCAGGGCGCAAAAGCCGCCGTAGCTTTGGCCGTAGATGGTCCAGGGCGCTGATTCGAGGGCGGCACGGATCAGTTCCGCGTCCGCCACGATCGAATCGGCCCGGAAGTGCTCCAGGTAGGCAGCCTGTGCGGCCGCATCCCCCCGCGCCGGCAGCGTATGCCGGTCGATGGGGGTGGACAGGCCCGTACCCCGCTGGTCCAGCATCAGGATGCGGAACTCTGCCGCCGCAGCCTTCCCCCAGCCGCCCAGGGAAGCCCACCTGTTGCCGCGGCCGCCAGGACCGCCCTGAAGGAAGAGGAGCCAGGGCAGCGCGGCCGCCGCCTCCTCGCTGTGCGCGGCGGAGACGTATTCGCGGGCGAAAACGGTGATGGTCTCAGCCGCCGGGGCGGAAGGATCATCTGGAGCGAAGTGGTCCAGGGGGACGGTGAACCAGTGTTCGACGGTCCGCATACCCCGGAAGGCGTGGCTGGCGCCAACGCGATGCCTGGCGGCAAGTGCCGCGCTGTGCCGCTCAGCCACGCGCGGCTGCGGGGACGGAGGTGCCGGACTGCGCCCGGCCGAACCGGTCCAGTGCCTGGCCGGTGAGCCGGAAGGTTGACCATCCGTCCATGGGGACGGCGCCGACGCGGCGGTAGAAGTTGATGGACGGCTCGTTCCAGTCCAGCACGCTCCATTCCACCCGCGCGTAGCCGTTCTCGACGGCAATCCCGGCCAAGTGCTGCAGCAGCGCCTTGCCGTGTCCTTCGCCCCGCGCTCCGGGGCTGACGTAGAGGTCCTCCAGGTAGATCCCGTGCACGCCCTCCCAGGTGGAATAGTTCAGGAACCAAAGGGCGAAACCCTGCACTTCACCGGCCGTGTTCTCAGCCATGGCCGCGAACACGCTTGGGTTGTCGCCGAACAAGGCCCGCTCCAGCAGTTCGGGAGTGTTCCGGACGGCGTCCGGTTCCTTCTCGTAATCGGCCAGTTCGTGGATCATCCGGAGAATGGCGGGAACGTCGTGCGGGGTGGCGGGGCGGATAACACTCATTGCTCGAGCTTACCGCCGGTCCCGCGTCAGAGCTGGTTCACGTCCGTCACCCTGACCACGGCGGTCCCGGTGTCGTCCGACTCGGCCAGGTCCACCTCGGCCGAGATCCCCCAGTCGTGGTTGCCTGCCGGGTCGTCGAAGATCTGGCGGACTTTCCACGTGCCGCGCTCCTCGGTGATGATGAGCAGGCCCGGCCCGCGGGCGTCCGGGCCCGTACCGATGTCGTCGTGTTCGTCGAAGTAGTCGTCCAGCGCGTCTTCCCAGCGCTCGGCACCCCACCCGGATCCGGCGTCGAGTTCACCCAGCGCGGCGGCGTCCTCGTCGGCGAACAGTTCCACGCGGCGGAACATCTCGTTGCGCACCATCACCCGGAACGCGCGGATGTTGGAGGTCAACGACGGCGGGGCAGGCGGTGGCGCGTCGTGCGGCGTGGGCGCCGCGCCGGAGGCCAGTTCCTCCCACTCGTCCAGGAGGCTGGAATCCACCTGCCGCACCAGCTCGCCGAGCCAGGCGGTCAGGTCCTCAAGGTCTTCCCGCAGCATGTCCTGGGGCACGGTCTGGCGGAGCGCTTTGAAGGCATCGGCCAGGTAGCGCAGCACGATCCCTTCGGAACGGGCCAGACCGTAGAACTGCACGAATTCGCCGAAATTCATGGCGCGCTCGTACATATCGCGGACCACCGACTTCGGCGCGAGCTCGAAGTCGCCCACCCACGGTGCAGCCTTCCGGTACACCTCGAAGGCCTCGCCCAGGATCTCCGCGAGAGGTTGCGGGTAGGTGACCTCGTCCAGCATGGCCATCCGCTGGTCGTAGTCGATACCGTCCGCCTTCATGGCGGCCACCGCTTCGCCGCGGGCCTTCTTCTGCTGCGCGGAGAGGATCTGCCGCGGTTTCTCCAAGGTCGCCTCAATCACGGACACAGCGTCCAGGGCGTACGACGGCGACTCCGGGTCGAGGAGGTCCAGCGCCGCGAGGGCGAACGGGGAGAGCGGCTGGTTCAAGGCGAAGTTCGGCTGCAGGTGGACGGTCAGCCGCACGGTGCGGCCGTCAGGTCCCTGTTCTTCCGGCGGGATGCGTTCCACCACCTCGGCGGCCAGGAGTTCCCGATAAATCCCCAGCGCCTTCTTCATCAGCCGCAGCTGGGACGACCGTGGCTCGTGGTTTTCGGTCAGCAGCCTCCTGGCAGCGGCAAACGGGTCCCCGGGCCGCTCCATCAGGTTCATCAGCATGGCGTGGGTGACGGTGAAACTCGACGTCAGCGGGTCCGGCACGGATTCCACCAGCCGTTTGAACGTCGGCTCGCCCCACGAGACGAAACCTTCAGGCGGCTTCTTCTTCACCACCTGGCGCAGCTTCTTCTGGTCATCGCCGAACTTGGCGGTGGCCTTCGCCATCGCCTTCACGTTCTCGATGACGTGCTCGGGTGCCTGCACCACCACGGTCCCGGCGGTGTCGTACCCTGCCCGTCCGGCGCGGCCGGCAATCTGGTGGAACTCGCGTGAGTTGAGCAGCCGGGTCCGGACGCCGTCGTACTTGCTGAGGGCGGTGAGGAGCACTGTCCTGATGGGGACGTTGATGCCGACGCCCAGGGTGTCCGTGCCGCAGATAACCTTCAGCAGCCCTGCTTGAGCCAGCTGCTCCACCAGCCGGCGGTACTTGGGCAGCATGCCGGCGTGGTGCACGCCGATTCCGTGGCGGACCAGCCTGTTCAGTGTCTTCCCGAACCCGGCGGCGAACCGGAAGTTGGCAATCAGCTCGGCGATCTTGTCCTTCTCCTCCCGGGTGCACACGTTGATGCTCATCAGGTTCTGGGCCCGGTCGATCGCTTCGAGCTGGCTGAAGTGCACCACATAGACCGGCGCCTGTTTGGTGGACAGCAACTCTTCAAGCGTTTCGTGGACCGGGCTCTGGTGGTAGTAGTAGTGCAGCGGGATGGGCCGCTCCGCCGAGCTCACGGTGGTGGTGGGCCGGCCCGTCAAGGACGTCAGGCCTTCCTCGAAGCGGGTCACGTCCCCCAGCGTTGCTGACATCAGCAGGAACTGTGCCTGCGGAAGCTCCAGCAGCGGCACCTGCCAGGCCCAGCCGCGCTGCGGGTCCGAGTAGAAGTGGAATTCATCCATGATCACGGCGCCCAGTTCTGCCGCGGAGCCCTCGCGCAGGGCGATGTTGGCGAGGATCTCGGCCGTGCAGCAAATGATGGGGGCGTCCTGGTTCACGCCGGAGTCGCCGGTAATCATCCCCACGTTCTCCGCGCCGAAGATGTCGCAGAGCGCAAAGAACTTTTCCGATACGAGGGCCTTGATGGGCGCCGTGTAATAGCTGCGCCTGCCCTGGGCCACCGCCTGGAAGTGCGCTGCGATGGCCACCAGGGACTTGCCGGATCCGGTGGGCGTGGCCAGGATGACGTTCGCCCCGGTGGCCAGCTCCATGATTGCCTCATCCTGCGCCGGGTAGAGCGCGAGCCCCCGGCTTTCCGTCCACTCCACGAACAGGGTGTAGAGGCCGTCCGGGTCGACGGCGGAGGCCTGGTTGGGGACGGACAGATCGGTCAGCTGGTCAAGGAGTTTCATTGACTTCCACCTTAGTGCCACGTCATGTCCGTGCTCCCGCCCATGGCCGGGTTAGGCTCGGCCTGGCCGTGTGCGCAGCAGAACCTGGAGAACCTCATGAAATGGGACCCCGTCAAGTACGTCCAATTCGGCGATTACCGGAACCGGCCCTTCTTCGACCTCACCGCCCGGATCCTTGCCGGACACCCTGCCAAGGTGGTTGACCTGGGCTGCGGGCCGGGCAACCTGACGGCGACGCTCAGCGACCGCTGGCCCGGGGCCGACGTGGTGGGCGTGGACTCCTCCGCGGAAATGCTGGCCAAGGCTGCACGCCTCGCGCAGGAGCACCCGTCGTTGCGGTTCGAACAGGCCGACATCGCCGACTGGACGCCCTCGCCGGACACGGACGTCGTGGTCAGCAACGCCGCCCTGCAGTGGGTCCCCGGCCATCAGGACATGCTGCGGGGATGGCTCGCGGCGCTCGGCCCGGGTGCGTGGTTCGCCCTGCAGGTTCCCGGAAATTTCGACGCTCCCTCGCACGCACTGATGCGGGAACTGGCGTCCTCAGCCCCGTGGGCCGACAAGCTTGGCGGGGTATTGCGTGGCGGGGAGTCCGTGGGGGAGCCGGGGGACTACCTTGGGATCATGCTCGAGGCCGGGTACGCCGCGGACGCGTGGGAAACCAGCTACCAGCAGGTCCTTCCCGGGCCGGACCCGGTCCTTGAGTGGGTTCGGGGCACGGGGCTGCGTCCCGTCCTGGCCGCGTTGGCGGAGGATGACGCCAAGCGCTTCGAAGCCGAATACGCCGCAGCACTGCGTGACGCCTATCCGCGGGGACCCCACGGCACCGTCTTCCCGTTCCGCAGGATCTTCGCCGTCGGGCGCAGGGACGGCTGAAACGGGCGACGACTCTTGTTTGATGCATTGGTCACAAGGCGTGACAGCGGCGAAAAGTGATCTGGCTTACAATGTGGTCTGTGGTTTAGGGTCGAGTCGCCGGCCCGCTTCGACCGGGTGCATCTACGGGGGGTATTTTGCTGGTCGGTCTCATCAGGCGGCAACTCGCTGGACAGCAAGCCCAGGTGTGGGCCATCGTGCTGCTCCAGTTGGTCCAGGCAGCGGCCAACCTGCTTCTGCCAACAGTGAACGCGGCGATCATTGACGATGGCATTGTGGCCGGGGATACGGCCGCCATATCCAGGCTGGGCGCGGCGATGGCCGTCATCGCCGTGGTACAGGCGGCGTCCGCCATCGGGGCAGGCTACCTGGGAGCAGTGGTGGCCATGCGGATCGGGCGCCGGCTGCGGGCGGAAGTCTTTGCCCGGATCCAGTCGTTGTCGTCACAGGACGTGGCTCTGTTCGGAACCCAAAGCCTGACCACGCGTGCCACCAACGACACCCAGCAAATCCAGGCATTCGCCGTCCTGGTTTTCACCATGCTCTTTGCCGGACCCGCCATGGGCGTCGGGGGAATCGTCCTGGCCGTGCAGCAGGACGTGGCGCTGTCCGTGGTGGTGATCGTCATCGTTCCGCTGCTCCTGCTGATCATGTACCTGATCGTGCGCCGCCTGATTCCGCTCTACCGGGAGGGCCAGGACCTGCTGGACCGCTCGGGCGGAATCCTGCGCGAACAAATCATCGGCGTGGATGTTATCCGCGCCTTCGTCCGCCAGGATTACGAAGCACGGCGGTTTGCCCGGGCCAACGCCGGACTGACCGCGAACAACCTGCAGTCTGCGCTGCTGGTGGCGGGGATGCTGCCGATGATCATGCTGGTGGTCAACATCAGTTCGGTCGCCGTGGTCTGGTTCGGCGGGCACCGCATCCAGGACGGCCTGATGAACCTCGGCGCCCTCACCGCCTTCATCGCCTACATCATGCAGATCCTGCTGGCCATCATGATGGCCATGTACGTCCTCATGACGGCGCCGCGCGCGGCTGCCTGCGCCGAACGCATCCAGGCTGTCCTGGACACCGAGCCGTCGGTCCGCGACGCGGCGGCCCGGATTCCCGGCGCCGGTAATGGACCAGCCAGGCCGGGCGGCCGGAGTACGGATGCGGGCGCACCGGCACCCGGGCCGGGCCTCCTCCAGTTCCATGGGGTTGGCTTCTGCTACCCGGGAGCTGAAGCGCCGGTGCTCGCAGACATCAGCTTTACCGCAGCACCGGGTACCACCTTGGCGATCGTCGGCTCAACGGGAAGCGGGAAGTCGACGCTGCTGAACCTGATTCCGCGGTTCCTCGACCCCACGGAAGGCCACATCACCGTGGGCGGCCGCGACGTCCGGGACATGCCCCTGGACCTTTTGCGCGGAGCCATGGGGATCGTGCCGCAGCACTCCCACCTCTTCACCGGAACCATTGCGGATAACCTGCGGCTGGGTGCGCCGGAGGCCACCGACGAGGAACTGTGGGCGGCCCTGGAGACGGCGCAGACCATGCGGTTCATGCGCGACCTCCCGTTGGGTCTTGCCACGCCGGTGGGGCAGGGCGGCGCAAGCCTGTCGGGCTGGCAGCGCCAGAGGCTGTGCATTGCCCGGGCACTGTTGCGCCAGGCGCCCCTCTACCTTTTCGACGACAGCTTCTCCGCCCTCGACTACCGCACCGACACCAGGCTGAGGCTGGCGCTGGACCAGGTTTTGGCGGCCGCCACGGTGGTCGTGGTTGCTGAACGCCTGTCCGCCGTCGAGGACGCGGACCTCATCCTGGTGCTCGACGACGGCCGGCTCGCCGCCCAGGGAACGCATACGGAGCTGTTGCAGGACTCGGCCACCTACCGGGAAATCGCCGAGTCCCAGCTCGCGCTGGACGGCCCCCTGTGACGGCGGCCGGCGAAGCCGTGGCTGCTGCCCACTCCTTCCGGCCCACCGCGGCGAGGCTCCTTGGCCTCCTCCGCCCTTTCCGGCTGCGGGTCCTGGGCGCCGTCGGCGCCACGTGCGCCTTCGCCGGCCTCAACGTTGCCGCTCCCAAGTATCTTGGTGACGCCACGGACCTGGTGGTGGACGGCGTCGCCCAAGGCAGCCTGGACCAGCGCCTCGGCACCCTGCTCGCGGTTGTAGCCGGCATGTACGTGCTCGCCTCACTGTTCAACTGGATCCAGGGGGCGCTGACGGCCCGTGCCGTCCAGGGCCTCATGTTCAGGCTCCGCGCCTCGGTGGAGGACAAGCTGCACCGCCTGCCGTCCACCTACTTCCGGGAGCGGTCCCGGGGCGACGTCCTCAGCCGCGCCACGAACGACATCGACAACATTGCCCAGGCCCTGAACCAGGTCTTGACGCAACTGATCGTCTCCGTCCTCATGCTGTGCGGCTCGCTGGCCATGATGCTGTGGATCTCGCCGCTGCTCGCCGCCATTGCCGTTGCCACCGTCCCGGTCTCGACGTGGATCACCGTGCTGGTGGCGCGCCGCTCGCAGGAGCATTTCGCCAGCCAATGGAAGGAGACCGGCGAGCTCAACGCGCACGTGGAGGAATTCATCAGCGGCCACGAGGTGGTCAAGGCCTTTGGCTGGCAGGAGCAGGCTGCGGGAGTGTTCGGCCAGAGCAACGCACGGCTGGCCCGGGCCGGCCGCAAAGCCCAGTTTTCCGCGGGCGTGGTCCAGCCGCTGATGGTCCTGATGTCCAACCTCAACTACATTGCGGTGGCGGTCGTGGGAGCCCTGCAGATCCTGTCCGGGTCCATGACCATTGGCGGGGTCCAGGCGTTCATCCAGTTCAGCCGGCTGTTCACCCAGCCTGTGGGGCAGATTGGCGGCCTGCTCAGCGTCATGCAGTCCTGTGCGGCGTCGGCTGGAAGAGTCTTCGCACTCCTGGACGCGGTGGAGGACCCCCCGGAACCGGCCGGCACGGCACCGGCCGGGCCGGTTGCCGGCCGCATCGTTTTCGATGGTGTCACGTACCGCTACCCGGGTTCGGTCCCCGCGGTCCGCGACCTCACCTTCACGGTTGATCCGGGGCAGGCGGTGGCCATCGTGGGACACACCGGTGCCGGCAAGAGCACCGTGGTGAACCTGCTGATGCGTTTCCTCGAGCCTTCCTCGGGCCGGATCTCCATTGGCGGGCAGGACATCTCCTCCGTTCCGCGCGACCAGCTGCGCTCCCGGTTCGGCGTGGTTCCGCAGGATGCCTGGCTGTTCGCCGGGACCATCCGGGAAAATATCGCCTATGGCCTTCCGGAGGCTTCGGACCACGCCGTCGTCGCCGCCGCGGAGGCCACCCATGCCGACCGTTTCATCCGTTCCCTGCCCCACGGCTACGGCACCGTACTGGAAAACGGCGGCGAGCCCCTCAGCCAAGGACAGCGGCAGCTCATCACGATAGCCAGGGCGCAGCTGGCCGGACGCTCGGTGCTGGTCCTGGACGAGGCCACCAGCTCGGTGGATTCCAGGACCGAGCTCCTGATCCGCCAGGCGATGCAACGGCTCCGGAACGGCCGGACCAGTTTCATCATCGCCCACCGTTTGTCCACGGTCCGGAACGCTGATCTAATTCTGGTCATGGACCATGGACGCATCGTTGAGCAGGGAACGCACGAGAGCCTCCTGGCCGCCAACAGCTACTACGCCGCGCTCTACAACGCACAGTTCGCCGCCCGTGACGGCCGCGCCGGTGTCCTGGAGGGTGGCCTGTGAGCGCCCCCGCGGACTTCCCCGGCGCCTGGCGGCCGAATCCCGCCAGCACCGTGGCGCTGTTCGAGCAACTGCGGCTGCAGGTCATCCACCTTGCTGACAACGGCGCGCTTGCCCCGGGCACCAGGCTCCCGGCCGTGCGTGCCCTGGCGGAAAAGCTCGACGTCGCCCCGCACACCGTGGCCAGGGCTTACAAGGAGCTCGAAGCCGCGGGGATTGTAGCCACCCGCGGGCGGAACGGCACGGTGGTTTCGGCGCGGGATGAGAGGCTCGGCGGGTTGGCCGCCGCCGCGGCGGCGTACGCGGACGTGGCCAAGGCGCAGGGGGCCAGCTTCGCGGAGGCCGTCAAGCTGCTGGCGGCCGCCTACGATGTTCCCTGAGGGCGGAACCGCGCATGTTCGAA
The DNA here is from genome assembly GCF_004364695.1 of Arthrobacter sp. AG258. Classification (NCBI taxonomy): domain Bacteria; kingdom Bacillati; phylum Actinomycetota; class Actinomycetes; order Micrococcales; family Micrococcaceae; genus Arthrobacter; species Arthrobacter sp. AG258. The sequence goes on from NZ_SOBI01000004.1 coordinate 99,863, forward strand.
GAAGTTTTCGATTAGCATTATGGGGTGCCTAAAGCCGTAGCTGAAGAAACCTCTGCCCCCGCCTCCTCCTTCACCGCCGCCCCCGCTGCCGTCCCGCAGCGGCCGGACCTCTCCAGGCTCGTCGTGAAGGGCGCGCGGGAGCACAACCTGCGCAACGTGGACCTGGACCTGCCCCGTGACGCCATGATTGTCTTCACAGGCCTCTCCGGATCCGGAAAGTCGTCCCTGGCGTTCGACACCATCTTTGCCGAAGGCCAGCGCCGCTACGTCGAATCGCTCTCCGCCTACGCGCGCCAGTTCCTGGGCCAGGTGGACAAACCCGATGTCGACTTCATCGAAGGGCTGTCTCCCGCGGTCTCCATCGACCAGAAGTCCACCAGCAAGAACCCGCGGTCCACCGTGGGCACCATCACCGAAATCTACGACTACATGCGCCTGTTGTGGGCACGTGTCGGCAGGCCGCACTGCCCCGTGTGCGGTGAGCCGGTATCCAAGCAGACGCCGCAGCAGATTGTGGACCAGCTCCTGGAACTCGCAGACGGAACCCGATTCCAGGTCCTGGCGCCGGTGGTGCGCGGCCGCAAGGGCGAGTTCGTTGACCTTTTCAAAGAGCTCAGCGCCAAGGGCTACTCCCGTGCGCGGGTGGACGGCAACCTGGTCCAGTTGAGCGATCCGCCCAAGCTGGGCAAGCAGTTCAAGCACACCATCGAGGTAGTGGTGGACCGCCTCGTGGTCAAGGAAGGCATCAGCCAGCGGCTCACCGACTCCATCGAGACGGCCCTGGGGCTGGCGGAAGGCCGCGTCCTGGCCGAGTTCGTGGATCTTGACGCCGACGATCCCGGACGGATCCGGGCTTTCTCCGAGAACCTCGCCTGCCCCAACGAACACCCGCTGGCCATCGACGAGATCGAGCCCCGCTCGTTCTCCTTCAACAACCCCTTCGGTGCCTGCGCGGCCTGCAGCGGCATCGGTACCCGGCTGGAGGTGGACGAGGAACTGATCGTTCCCAACCCGGAACTCTCGCTCTCCGAAGGCGCCATCGCGCCATGGTCCCTGGGAACCGCCACCACCGAATACTGGAACCGTCTCCTGGAAGGCCTCGCCAAGGAAGTGGGCTTCTCCATGGCCACGCCGTGGGAGAAGCTCGGCAAGGACGTCCGCCAGACCATCCTGCACGGCAAGGACCACAAGGTGGTGGTGCAGTACCGGAACCGGTTCGGCCGGGAACGCAAATACAGCACCGGCTTCGAGGGTGCCATCCAGTACGTCCACCGCAAGCATGGCGAGACCGATTCCGACTGGGCCCGCGACCGCTACGAAGAATACATGCGCCAGGTCCCATGCCCTTCCTGCAACGGTGCCCGGCTCAACCCGGCCTCGCTCTCGGTCCTCATCAACGGCAAGTCCATCGCCGAAGTAGCGGCACTGCCCATGCGGGACTGTGCGGAGTTCCTGAACACCCTGGTCCTCACCGGACGTGAAGCGCAGATCGCGCACCAGGTCCTCAAGGAGATCCAGGCGCGGCTTACCTTCCTGCTGGACGTGGGCCTCGAATACCTTAACCTCGAGCGCCCCTCAGCCACCCTCTCCGGCGGCGAAGCACAGCGCATCAGGCTCGCCACCCAGATCGGGTCCGGCCTGGTGGGCGTGCTGTACGTCCTGGACGAGCCCTCCATCGGCCTGCACCAGCGCGACAACCGCCGGCTCATCGAAACCCTCACCCGGCTCCGCGACATGGGCAACACCCTCATCGTGGTTGAGCATGACGAGGACACCATCCACGTGGCTGACTGGATCGTGGACATCGGACCGGGCGCAGGAGAACACGGCGGCCAGGTGGTGCACTCCGGAACCTACAAGGAGCTGCTGGAAAACAAGCAATCGCTGACCGGCGACTACCTGTCCGGCCGCAAGGCCATCGCCGTGCCCAAAAAGCGCCGGAAGTACGACAAAAAGCGCGAAATCAAAGTGGTGGGTGCCCGGGAGAACAATCTCGTCAACGTCGACGCCGCCTTCCCGCTGGGACTCTTTACTGCGGTGACCGGCGTGAGCGGTTCCGGTAAGTCCACGCTCGTGAACGAAATCCTCTACAAGGTGCTCGCCAACAAGCTCAACGGCGCCAAGCAGGTGGCTGGCCGGCACAAGACCGTTCAGGGCCTCGAGCACCTCGACAAGGTGGTCCACGTGGACCAGAGCCCCATCGGCCGCACCCCCCGATCCAACCCGGCCACGTACACGGGAGTGTTCGACAACATCCGCAAGCTCTTCGCGGAGACCACCGAAGCCAAGGTTCGCGGCTACCTGCCGGGCCGGTTCTCCTTCAACGTCAAGGGCGGCCGCTGCGAAGCATGCTCCGGTGACGGCACGCTGAAAATCGAAATGAACTTCCTGCCTGACGTGTACGTCCCCTGCGAGGTCTGCCACGGTGCCCGTTACAACCGGGAAACGCTGGAAGTCCACTACAAGGGCAAGACCATCGCTGACGTCCTCAACATGCCCATCGAGGAGGGCGCCGAATTCTTCGCGGCATTCTCGCCCATCGCCCGCCACCTGAACACCCTGGTGGATGTCGGACTGGGCTACGTGCGGCTGGGCCAGCCCGCCACCACGTTGTCCGGCGGTGAAGCGCAGCGCGTCAAACTCGCGGCCGAGCTGCAGAAGCGGTCCAACGGGCGCAGCATCTACGTCCTGGACGAGCCCACCACGGGGCTGCACTTTGAGGACATCCGCAAGCTCCTCATGGTCCTCCAAGGGCTGGTGGACAAGGGCAACACGGTGATCACCATCGAGCACAACCTGGACGTGATCAAGAGTGCGGACTGGCTCGTGGACCTCGGGCCCGACGGCGGTTCGGGTGGGGGCCAGATCGTCGCGGCGGGAACGCCGGAGCAGGTCGCCAAGTCCAGCACCAGCCATACGGGGAAGTTCCTGGCAGAAATACTGGGCTGACCAGCAGCGGAATCCGTCCGGAAATATTCCTGTACGGGAATGCGAGTTTCAGGCACTCGCGCTGTCGTGAGAAACTAACCCGGTGACTTCAACAACAGTGCCCGTGATCTTTGACCTGGACGGCACTCTTGTCGACCCGGCCGGTGGAATAACAGAAGGCATTGCATCGGCCCTCCGCGGGCTGGGGCTGCCGGTTCCCGCCCAGGACCTGCTGGATGCGATGATCGGCCCCAAATTGAGCGACTCACTGCTCAACGTAGCGAAGGTGCCGGCGGACCGCCTTGAAGAGGTGGTCCGCCGCTACCGGGAACACTACGTCTCCACCGGAATCGCCCAGAGCAGGCTCTACCCCGGAATCCAGGAAATCCTCGAATCCTTCGCAGCGGCCGGACGGCCCGTTGCCGTGGCCACCCAGAAGCCGCAGCGCCTTGCGCACACCGTACTGGCACACCACGGCATCGACGGCTTCTTCCACGGCATCCACGGGTCCGCCGACGACGAAGCTGCCGTGGACGGCGTTCCGCTGGGCAAGACCCAGATCATTGCCGCAGCCCTGCGGGACCTGGATACCGAACACGCCATCATGGTGGGGGACCGGGCACAGGACGTTTCGGGAGCGATTGCCAACGGCCTGGACTGTATTGGCGTGGCCTGGGGATTCGCGCCAGACGGCGAACTTGAAGAGGCCGGGTCGGTCGCCGTCGTCAGCACTGGTGAGGAACTGGTCACAGTCATCGAACGGCTGCAAGCCGTCCACACCGCGGCCATGAGCGGGGTGAGCAACAATGGAAATGTTTGATGCCGTCCGCTGGACGACGCGGAACCTCATCTCCGGCACCTGCCGCCCCACCGTCGTCGGCCTGGACAATGTCCCCTCGGACGGCCCTTTCATCGTGGCCCCCAACCACCTGTCGTTCTTTGACAGTGTGATCGTCCAGGCGCTGATGCCCCGCCCGGTCGCGTTCTTCGCCAAGGCCGAGTACTTCACCACCGGAGGCGTCAAAGGCAAGGTCATGAAGGCCTTCTTCGAATCAGTGGGTTCCATCCCCGTGGAGCGCGGCGAACAGGCAGCCAGCGTCCAGGCGCTCAAGACACTCCTGGACATCCTTGAGTCCGGCCGCGGCATCGGCATCTACCCTGAGGGCACCCGGTCCCGCGACGGCATCCTGTACCGCGGACGCACCGGCGTCGGCTGGCTCGCGCTGACCACCGGGGCACCGGTCATTCCGGTGGGCCTGATCGGGACCGAAAAACTCCAGCGGGCCGGCGAAAAGGGTGTCAGGCCACAGCATTTCACCATGAAGGTGGGGGAGCCGCTGTACTTCGATAAGACCGGCCCGGACCACTCGCTGCCCGCGCGCCGTGAGGTCACGGACCGGATCATGGACGCGATCGCTGCCCTGACCGGCCAGGAGCGCTCCACCAGCTACAACCAGAGCAAGTCCGCCGAGTAGCCGTGCTGGCGCAGATGCCCGGCGCGCCTTAGTAGACTTGATAGGTGGCAAATCCAGCAAGTTACCGGCCCAAAACCGGTGAAATCCCCACCAACCCGGGCGTCTACCGGTTCCGTGACCCGCATGGGCGGGTGATTTACGTGGGAAAGGCGAAGAGCCTCCGGTCCCGCCTGAACTCATACTTTGCCAACCCGGCGGGCCTGTTGCCGAAAACCTACGCCATGGTCCACGCGGCCAGCAGCGTCGAGTGGACCGTGGTGGGCAGCGAACTGGAATCGCTGCAGCTTGAGTACACCTGGATCAAGGAATTCAAGCCCCGGTTCAATGTCGTGTTCCGGGACGACAAGACCTACCCCTACCTCGCCGTCACCATGGGCGAAAAATACCCCAGGGTCCAGGTCATGCGCGGGGACAAGCGGAAGGGTACCCGCTACTTCGGGCCCTACACCGCCGGTGCCATCCGCGAAACCATGGACACCCTGCTGCGCGTCTTCCCTGTGCGCAGCTGCAGTGCCGGCGTCTTCAAACGGGCCGAAGCCAGCGGCCGCCCGTGCCTGCTGGGCTACATCGACAAATGTTCCGCACCTTGCGTGGGCCGGATCTCGCCGGACGACCACAGGGCGCTGGCCGACGACTTCTGCGCCTTCATGGGCGGCGAAGCCAAACGGTTCATCAACAAGTTGGAAAAGCAGATGGCCGACGCCGTGGCGAAACTGGACTACGAACACGCCGCGCGGCTGCGCGACGACATCGCCGCCCTGCGCAAAGTCTTCGAACGCAACGCCGTGGTGCTGTCCGAAGACACCGACGCCGACGTCTTCGCCCTGCACGAGGACGAGCTCGAAGCCGCAGTCCAGGTGTTCCACGTCCGGGGCGGCCGGATCCGCGGGCAACGCGGCTGGGTGGTGGAAAAGGTGGAGGACTTCACCACCCCGGACCTCGTGGAGCACCTGCTCCAGCAGGTCTACGGCGAAGACGGCGAGACCCACGGCAGGCTGCCGCGCGAGGTCCTGGTCCCTGTCGCACCCAGCAACGCGGAGGACCTCGCCACCTGGCTTGGCGGCATCCGCGGGGCCAAAGTGGACATCCGCGTCCCGCAGCGCGGAGACAAGGCGGCGCTGATGTCCACTGTGCGAGAAAATGCCGAGCACGCGCTCAAGCTCCACAAAACCCGGCGTGCCGGTGACATCACCGTCAGGTCGCAGGCACTCCAGGAACTGCAGGAAGCCCTTGACCTGCCCGTTCCGCTGCTCCGGATCGAATGCTTCGACGTTTCGCACGTCCAAGGGACCAACGTGGTGGCCTCCATGGTGGTGGTGGAGGACGGCCTGCCCAAGAAGTCCGATTACCGCAAGTTCTCCATCACCGGGCCTGCCGCCTCCGACGACACGGCGGCCATGCATGACGTCCTGACCCGGCGTTTCCGCCATTACCTGCAGGACAAGTCCGCGCAGGTGGATGAATCCCTCCTTGCCGCGGATGGGAAAGACCCTGTGGCCGGGGACGCAGTGCTGGACACCACCACGCCGGCGCCCAAGGCCAAATTCGCCTACCCGCCGAACCTTGTGGTGGTGGACGGCGGCCAGCCGCAGGTGAACGCGGCAGCGCGCGCCCTGGCCGAGCTGGGCATCGATGACGTCTACGTGGTGGGCCTGGCCAAGCGGCTGGAGGAAGTATGGCTGCCGGACAGCGATTTTCCGGTGATCCTGCCCCGGACTTCCCAAGGCCTGTACCTGCTGCAGCGGATCCGTGACGAGGCCCACCGCTTTGCCATCACCTTTCACCGGCAAAAGCGCGGCAAGGCCATGACCGTCTCCGCGCTTGACGCCGTCCCGGGCCTGGGCGCGTCCAAACGGAAGGCCCTGCTGGCGCATTTCGGTTCGGTCAAGGGCGTCAAGGCCGCCACCGTGGAAGAGCTCTCCGAAGCCAAGGGGATCGGACCCGCCCTGGCCGGCGCCATCGTGAACCACTTCGCCACCGGCACGGACGACGCCGTGTCCGTCCCGGCAATTAACATGGCCACCGGCGAAATCATTGAAACTTAGCTAGGGTAAGTGACGGGGCGGCGCCACTGCGGCGGCCCCTGGCACAACAACGAAACGGGGCGGACTTCATGGCAGACACGACGGCGGGATCCGAGGACGGGCAGGACGGGCTGGAGACAGTCAAGCCGCTCGAAGCGGAGCTGCTGGTGGTCACCGGAATGTCCGGCGCCGGGCGGAGCACCGCCGCCGACGCGTTGGAGGACCACGGCTGGTATGTCGTGGAGAACCTGCCGCCGCAGATGCTCGGCACCCTGGCCGAACTCGTCTCGCACGCTCCCCAGTCCATTCCCCGGCTCGCGGTGGTCATCGATGTCCGCAGCAAGGGACTCTTCGCCGACATCCGGTCCGCACTGGGCGCACTCGCCGCCAGCGGGGTCACCTTCCGGGTGCTGTTCCTGGACGCCAGCGACAACGTCCTGGTCCGGCGCTTCGAACAGGGCCGCCGCCCCCACCCGCTCCAGGGCGGGGGCCGTATCCTTGACGGCATCGCCGCGGAACGCGAGCTGCTGCAGGAGCTGCGCGACAGCTCCGACGTCGTGCTCGATACCTCCAATTACAACGTCCACGGACTCGCCACGGCCATTACGGAGCTGTTCAGCGAAACCGGTCCCGTGGCCCTGCGCCTGAACGTCATGAGCTTCGGCTTCAAGTACGGCCTCCCGGTGGACGCCAACTACGTGGCCGACGTGCGGTTCATTCCCAACCCGCACTGGGTGCCCCAGCTGCGCCCCCTGACCGGCCTGGACAAGGACGTCAGTGACTACGTGCTTGAGGCAGAAGGGGTCAAGAACTTCGTGGACCGCTACGTCCTCGCGCTGGAGCCCGTGTTGGAAGGATACCGGCGGGAAAACAAGCACTACGCCACCATCGCCGTTGGCTGCACCGGCGGCAAGCACCGCTCCGTCGCGGTCGCCGTCGAACTTTCCAAGAAGCTCGCCCAGTACCCGCGCGTCACCGTGACCACCGCGCACCGGGATCTGGGCCGCGAATAATGGCCCTTTTCACCGGCGCCCTGCCCCTGGTCCCACCGGCCGGCGGTACGTCGCCCGGCCAGGACAAGGGCCCCAACGTTGTAGCACTGGGCGGCGGACACGGCCTCGCGGCCTCCCTGTCGGCCCTGCGCCTGCTCACCTCCGAGCTCACCGCAATTGTCACCGTGGCGGACGACGGCGGCTCGTCCGGGCGCCTGCGCGAGGAGTACGGCGTGCTCCCGCCCGGCGACCTCCGCATGGCCCTGTCCGCCCTGTGCGACGACACCGACTGGGGCCGCACCTGGCGCGACGTCATGCAGCACCGGTTCCGCGCCGGCAAAGGCCCGGGCGGTTCCCTCGATGAACACGCCATGGGCAACCTGCTGATCGTCACCCTGTGGGAACTGCTGGGCGACGCCGTCGCCGGACTTAAGTGGGCCGGTGCGCTGCTGGGCGCCCGTGGCCAGGTGCTGCCCATGTCCACCGTCCCGCTCACGATCGAAGGCGACGTCCGCGTCACCACCCCCGGCGGCGGAACGGGGCTGGAGACCATCCACGGGCAAGCGCGCTGCGCCGTCGCCGGGTCGCTCGAAGAAGTCCGGCTCCTGCCGAAATCGGCGCCGGCCTGCACGGAGGCCCTGACGGCGATCGAGCTGGCGGACTGGGTGGTCCTGGGCCCGGGGTCCTGGTACACCTCGGTCCTGCCGCACCTGCTGCTGCCCGAGATGCTCCAGGCACTGTGCAGCACGCCGGCCAAGCGCTGCCTGACCATGAACCTTGCCACCGATACCAAAGAAACGTCGGGCATGAGCGCCGCCGACCATCTCCACGTCCTCCGGCGCTACGCTCCGGAGTTCAGCGTGGACGTGGTCCTCGCCGATCCCGCTTCAGTACCCGACCGGCAGGAGTTCGAGAAGGCCGCCGCCATGATTGGAGCGGAGGTGGTCTTGGGTAAAGTAGGGGCGTCGGGACGCCGCCCAGTCCACGAGCCACTGCGGCTGGCCACGGCGTACCAGGACATTTTTGGGAACAGTTAGGAAGGTGCCATGGCACTGACAGCATCAGTCAAAGAAGAACTGTCCCGTCTGGACATCAAGAAGTCATCAGTGCGCAAGGCGGAAGTCTCCGCCATGCTCCGGTTCGCCGGGGGACTGCACATCATCTCCGGCCGGATCGTCATCGAAGCGGAAGTGGACCTGGCGTCCACGGCCCGCCGGCTCCGCGCCGCCATCGCCGAAGTCTACGGACACCAGAGCGAAATCATCGTGGTCTCGGCCGGTGGACTGCGCCGCGCCAGCCGCTACGTGGTCCGCGTGGTCCGCGACGGCGAAGCACTGGCCCGGCAGACCGGCCTGCTGGACGGCCGGGGCCGCCCGGTGCGGGGGCTGCCGTCCGCCGTCGTCAACGGCTCGGCGGCCGATGCCGAAGCCGTATGGCGCGGGGCGTTCCTGGCCCACGGCTCACTGACGGAACCGGGACGGTCGTCCTCGCTGGAGGTCACCTGCCCGGGGCCCGAATCGGCCCTCGCCCTGGTCGGGGCGGCCCGCCGCCTGGACATCCAGGCCAAGGCGCGTGAGGTCAGGGGAGTGGACCGCGTGGTCATCCGCGACGGCGACACCATCGCGGCGCTGCTGACCAGGATGGGCGCCCACGACGCGTTGATGGTCTGGGAAGAACGCCGCATGCGCAAGGAAGTCCGTGCCACGGCCAACCGGCTCGCCAACTTCGACGACGCCAACCTGCGCCGTTCCGCGCAGGCCGCGGTGGCCGCAGGCGCCCGGGTGGACCGGGCCCTGGAGATCCTCGGCGACGACGTTCCGGACCACCTGAAATACGCCGGGGAACTGCGGGTGGCGCACAAACAGGCGAGCCTGGACGAACTGGGCCGGCTGGCCGACCCCGTGATGACCAAGGACGCGATTGCCGGCCGGATCCGCCGGCTCCTGGCCATGGCGGACAAACGCGCCCTTGACCTGGGCATTCCCGGAACCGACGCCAATGTGACGCCGGAAATGCTGGACGAGTAAGCGCCCCATAGAATCAAAAAGATTCCGGGCGCCAGACGCCCGGATGCACAATCCGAGAGTCACCAACCGGACCGCGTGTCCACGATATTGGAGGATTTTGTGACTGAGTACGTATTGCCCGAACTCAAGTACGACTACGCCGCCCTTGAGCCGCACATCTCTGCGCGGATCATGGAGCTGCACCACAGCAAGCACCACGCAGCCTATGTCACCGGCGCCAACAACGCACTGGCCCAGCTTGCCGAAGCACGGGAAAAGGGCGACTTCGCCAACATCAACCGTCTCTCCAAGGACCTCGCGTTCCACACCGGCGGCCACATCAACCACTCGGTCTTCTGGAACAACCTGTCCCCGGACGGCGGCGACAAGCCCGAAGGCGAGCTGGCAGCTGCCATCGACGACGCGTTCGGTTCCTTCGATGCGTTCCGCGCCCAGTTCAGCGCCGCGGCACTGGGCCTGCAGGGCTCGGGCTGGGGCTTCCTGGCCTACGAACCCATCGGTGGAAACCTGGTCATCGAGCAGCTGTACGACCAGCAGGGGAACGTTGCCTTGGGCACCACGCCGCTGCTGATGCTGGACATGTGGGAGCACGCCTTCTACCTGGACTACGTCAACGTCAAGGCCGACTACGTCAAGGCATTCTGGAACATCGTCAACTGGGCCGACGTCGCCCAGCGCTTCGAGGCTGCACGCGCCAACGCCACGGGACTCATCACCCTCCCGTAGTGAGCTGCGTTATACATCGATGTAACAAACTTCACATTCTGACTTAAACCGGCCGGGATGTGGATGGTCCGCCCCCGCACTTGCGGGGGCGGACCCAGTTAAACGTAAGATGGGTCACGGAAGGCGGTTAGCCTTCAGCAATGAGGCTGGTCGCCCTCCGTGTTAATCATCTCTGCCCAATGGCGTGCGGGATCTGTTAGTTGGCTTGAACGCCCGCTCAACTAGTAGTGCTTCTCAAAGCACCAAGGAGACTGTAAAAGTGACGACCCGTATTGGTATCAACGGCTTCGGCCGCATTGGCCGCAACTACTTCCGCGCAGCACTTGCACAAGGCGCGGACCTGGAGATCGTTGCCGTCAACGACCTCACCAGCCCCGAAGCCCTGGCCCACCTGTTCAAGTACGACTCCGTCGGCGGACGCCTGAAGGAGACCATCGAGGTCAAGGACGGCAACATCGTCGTCAACGGCAACGTCGTCAAGGTCCTGGCCGAACGCGATCCCGCCAAGCTCCCCTGGGGCGAACTGGGCGTGGACATCGTGATCGAATCCACCGGGTTCTTCACCAAGGCAGCAGACGCCCAGAAGCACATCGATGCAGGCGCCAAGAAGGTCCTGATCTCAGCTCCGGCCTCGGACGAGGACATCACCATCGTGATGGGCGTCAACGACAAGCTCTACGACAACGCCACGCACAACATCATCTCCAACGCCTCCTGCACCACCAACTGCCTCGGCCCGCTGGCCAAGGTGGTCAACGACGAATTCGGCATTGAGCGTGGGCTCATGACCACCGTTCACGCCTACACCGCGGACCAGAACCTGCAGGACGGCCCGCACAAGGACCTGCGCCGTGCGCGTGCTGCCGCGATCAACATGGTCCCCACCTCCACCGGCGCCGCAAAGGCAATCGGCCTTGTCCTCCCCGAGCTCAAGGGCAAGCTGGACGGTTACGCCATCCGCGTCCCTGTGCCCACCGGCTCCGCCACCGACCTCACCGTCACCGTCTCCCGCGAGACCACCGTGGAGGAAGTCAACGCCGCCCTCAAGCGCGCCTCGGAGTCCGAGGAACTGCAGGGCTTCCTGACCTACACGGACGAGCCCATCGTCTCCTCCGACATCGTTGGCGACCCTGCGTCCTCGATCTTCGACGCCGGCCTGACCAAGGTCATCGGCAACCAGGTCAAGGTTGTTTCCTGGTATGACAACGAATGGGGCTACTCCAACCGCCTCGTCGACCTCACGGAGCTCGTGGCATCCAAGCTGGGCTAGGGTTAGACACATGACATCTCACACCCTCAACGAACTGATCGCTGAAGGTGTCCGCGGGCGGTACATTCTGGTTCGAAGTGACCTGAATGTGCCGCTCGACGGCTCTACAGTCACTGACGACGGCCGCATCAAGGCCTCACTTCCAGTGCTGTCAAAGCTCACGGACGCCGGTGCCCGCGTGCTGGTAACAGCCCACCTCGGACGCCCCAAGGGCGCCCCGGAGGACAAGTATTCCCTTCGCCCCGCCGTGGACCGCCTCGCCGAGCTGGCGGACTTCAAGGTCACCCTGGCAGCTGACACCGTGGGTGGTGCCGCCAAGGAGGCTGCTGCCGCCCTGCAGGACGGCGAAGTGCTGGTCCTGGAGAACGTCCGCTTCGACTCCCGGGAGACCAGCAAGGACGACGCCGAACGCGGCGCCTTCGCCGACGAACTCGTGGCACTCACCGGCGACAACGGCGCTTACGTGGACGATGCCTTCGGCGCCGTCCACCGCAAGCACGCCAGCGTCTATGACGTCGCCACCCGGTTGCCGTCATACCAGGGCGACCTGGTCCGTACGGAGGTGGAAGTCCTTCGGAAGCTGACCACCGACACCCAGCGTCCCTACGTCGTGGTGCTCGGCGGTTCCAAGGTCTCCGACAAGCTTGCGGTCATCGACAACCTGCTTGGCAAAGCCGACACCATCCTGGTGGGCGGCGGCATGCTGTTCACCTTCCTGGCAGCGTCCGGTCACAAGGTGGGCTCCAGCCTCCTGGAGGAAGACCAGATCCCCGTGGTCCAGGACTACCTCAAGCGGGCCGCGGATGCGGGTACCGAGTTTGTCGTGCCCACGGACGTCGTGGTGGCAGAGAAGTTTGCTGCCGACGCCGCGCACGAAACGGTGCCGGCGGAGGCCATCGAAGGCAGCAGCTTCGGTGCCAGCGGCATCGGCCTGGATATCGGCCCCAACACCGCTGCCGCGTTCGCGGAGCGCATCAAGGGAGCCCGCACGGTCTTCTGGAACGGACCTATGGGCGTCTTCGAATTCGAGGCGTTCTCCGCCGGCACCCGCGCCATCGCGCAGGCGCTGACGGAAACCGGGGGTTTCACCGTCGTGGGCGGCGGTGACTCCGCGGCTGCGGTGCGTACGCTGGGATTCGCAGACGACCAGTTCGGCCATATTTCCACTGGCGGCGGTGCAAGCCTGGAATACCTTGAAGGCAAGGAGCTTCCCGGCCTCAGCGTCCTGGACCGGTAGCACAACTGCCACAGCAGTATCGGACTGGACAGTCCTCCGGCCGGCAGGTTGCCCGCGGCAGCCTGCCGGCCGCACACATATCAAGACTTTTATGGAGATCACGTGACTACGTCAACGAACGGCGCCTTCGACCGCAAGCCCTTCATCGCGGGCAACTGGAAAATGAACATGGACCACGTGCAGGGCATCACCCTCCTGCAGAAGCTGGCCTGGACCCTCTCCGATGCCAAGCACGACTACAGCCGGGTCGAGGTTGCCGTTTTCCCGCCATTCACGGACCTCCGCGGCGTCCAGACTCTGGTCCAGGGCGATGACCTGCAGGTGGCCTACGGCGGCCAGGACCTTTCCCAGTTCGACTCCGGAGCCTACACCGGCGACATCTCCGGCCAATTCCTCGCCAAGCTTGGCTGCACCTACGTCCTGGTGGGCCACAGCGAACGCCGTACCATCCACAACGAGTCCGACGACGTCCTGAACGCCAAGGTCAAGGCGGCTTTCAAGCATGGGGTCACTCCGGTCCTGTGCGTCGGGGAGGGCCTGGAAATCCGCCAGGCGGGAACCCATGTGGAACACACGCTCCAGCAGCTCCGCGCCGGAGTTGCAGGGCTCACCAACGACCAGGCCGCCGAACTGGTGGTCGCCTACGAGCCCGTCTGGGCGATTGGCACCGGCGAGGTCGCGGGCCCCGAGGATGCGCAGGAAATGTGCGCTGCGATCCGGGCGGAGCTCGGCAACCTCTTCGGTGCGGACGTTGCCGCCAAGACCCGCCTGCTGTACGGCGGTTCGGTCAAGGCCAACAACGCCGCCGCCATCCTGCAGGAGCGCGACGTGGACGGGGTCCTGGTGGGCGGTGCCAGCCTTGATCCTGCCGAGTTTGCTAATATTGTCAGGTTCGAGAGCCACCTGGTCACGGACTAGTCCGGCGCCAGTACAAACTCCCGCCATCCCAACTTCCGAAAGGCCGTCGTGGACGTTCTTCATGTCATCCTGCAGATCCTCCTGGGCATCACCAGCCTCCTGCTGACGCTGCTGATCCTCTTGCACAAGGGTCGCGGCGGCGGGCTTTCCGATATGTTCGGCGGCGGCATGAGCTCGGGCCTTAGCTCCTCCGGGGTAGCCGAACGAAACCTCAACCGTTTCACCATCGTCTTGGGCGTTACGTGGGGCGTGGTAATCATTGCCCTCGGCCTGATTATGCGGTTCAGCGGCGGTGGCGACTCCTAAGGGTCCCGCTGACTAGGGTCCAGAGGCCCTCCCGCTGCCCGGATCGGGCATCTAAACTGTGGCTGTCGGTTTACCGGCGGCCACAGTTGCGTTTAAGCTGCCGAAACCGGCCATCCGCTTCGAGGCAGGAGATGTCATGGTCCATCCAGCATCGGGCTTTCGGGGGACCCGCGCCGGGGTGACGGCAGGGTCCGGATCGAGCCTGCAGTCCACCGATTCTTCCGCCCAGCCCCTCCCTCGCATCCGGGTGTCCTACTGGTGCGCGAAGGGACACGAGACCCAGCCAGTCTTCCTTAAGCTCCCCGAGGACCAGATTCCCGTGACCTGGGACTGCCGCCGCTGCGGGGGTCCCGCCTCCCGTGACGGCCAGGCGGCCGCCTTGGCTGATCCGTTCGACGACGGATACAAAAGCCACCTGGAATACGTTAAAGAGCGGCGCTCCGACCGGGACGCGGAAGACGTCCTGGCCGGAGCGCTGGAAAAGCTACGCGCCCGCGGCGTCTTTTCGGACGAGTTGCTGCGGGACACGTGAGGCGGCGTTCTCGTCGATCAGCCACAGGGTACGGGACGTACCGCGCGGTCCGGCGGCAGGTACCTGGACCGGGTTGGCGCCGGCAAGGGCAAGCCCTACCGCCCCGGCCTTGTCCTCTCCGGCCACCACCATCCAGACTTCTGACGCCGTATTAATGGCTGGCAGAGTCAGTGAAATGCGCAGCGGCGGGGGCTTGGGCGAGTTGCGGACGCCCACCACTGTGAGGTTCTTTTCCCTGATGCCGGCTTGCTCAGGAAACAAGGACGCGATGTGGGCGTCGGGGCCGACGCCCAGGAGTACCACGTCAAGGCGCGGCAACGCTGACGGCTCATCCGGGCGGTCATCGGACATGTCTGCTGCATGTTCGGCTGCTGCCGCTTCCCGGAGTTGCCGCGCATAGTCTTCGGCCGCCTCCTCTGCGGTACCGAAGTCGTCCGCGGAGCCCGGGGAGTGGACCCGTTCCGGGTCCACGGGAATGTGCGAGAGCAGGGCATCGAACGCCTGCTTGGTGTTCCGGTCCGGGTCCGCGGTACCAACGAAACGTTCGTCACCCCACCAGAAGTTGACCTTGGACCAATCGACGGCGGGAGCCGCCGGGGAATCGGCCACTGCCTTCAGCGTACCGATCCCCACGGTCCCCCCGGTGAGCACCACTGTGGCTTCGCCGTACTTGTCCTGGACATCAACGAGCTTGGTGATCAGGCGGGCCGCGATGGCGGCCATGAGGACGGACGAATCAGGATGGATGCTTACTCTGGGGTCAACGCTCACTGGGTCGGACGCTCCTTAGATTGGTACGTGGCAGTCCAATAGTAATCACTTCGCCAAACACTTCGTCCGGGTCAAGCCGGCGGAGCTCCTCGGCGAGGCAGTCGCGGAGGCTGCGTCGGGGGAGGGTGATCCGTTGGGCGGGTTGGCCGGGCTGGGTGAGTTCGGCGACCGAGAGTCCGGGGCGGAAGAGCTGCACGTCGCCGCCGGGCCGGCTGAGGCGGACGCGGCGGATCCCTGTCCCCGCCGGGTCCGCGACGATGGTCACGGGTGCGTCCAGGGTCAGCGTTAGCCACGCCGCGAGCAGGATGGTGGAGGGTGAGTCCGAGGCGCCTTCGACCGCGACCGCGGTGACGGGCGAGGAATCGACTTCGTCCAGTGCCGCGGCCAGCTGGATCCGCCAGTTGGTCAGCCGGGTCCATGCGAGGTCGGTGTCACCGGCTTTGTAGGTGTGGTGGATCCGTTCCAGTGCCGCCTGCGGGTCCGGTTCGTTGGCAGAGTCTGTGATCCTGCGGTGCGCGATCGCGCCGATGGAGGTCTCGCACGCGTTCTCGGGTGCCCCGTGCGGCCACCAGGCCACGATCGGGGCGTCCGGGAGCAGCAGGGCGGCCACCAGGGATTCGGACTCGTGCGCGAGCTGGCCATAGCCGCGGAGCACGATGACCTCGGATGCGCCGGCATCCCCGCCCACGCGTATCTGCGCGTCGAGCCGGTCCTCGGCGTCCTTTCCGGCGTCGGCCAGGACGATGATCCGGCAGGGGTGTTCCCGGCTGGCGTCATTTGCGGCCTCAATGGCTTCTTCCTCAAGCCCGGACTTGGTCACCACCACGAGGGTGAGGACCCGACCCAGGGCGATCACCCCGCCCTGCTCGCGCAGGGACATGAGCTTCTTGGATACCTTCGAGGTGGTGGTATCGGGCAGGTTTACGATCATGGCCTTCTCCAGGTTCGTCCGTCGCGGGCCAGCAGCTCATCGGCGCTGGCCGGGCCCCAGGAGCCGGGGGCATAGGGTTCGGGCTGTTCGGCCAGGGTGGCCCAGTATTCCTCGAACGGGTCCAGGATCTTCCAGGACAGCTCCACTTCCTGATGGCGCGGGAACAACGGCGGCTCACCAAGCAGAACGTCCAGGATCAGCCGCTCGTACGCTTCGGGGCTCGATTCGGTGAACGAGTGCCCGTAGCCGAAGTCCATGGTCACGTCACGGACTTCCATCTGGGTGCCGGGGACCTTGGAACCGAACCGGATGGTTACGCCCTCGTCGGGCTGGACCCGGATCACCACGGCATTCTGCCCGAAGTCGTCCTCGCCATGGTCGCGGAAGAGCAAATTCGGGGCTCGTTTGAAGACCACGGCAATCTCGGTGACGCGGCGGCCCAGGCGCTTGCCCGCACGCAGGTAGAACGGAACCCCGGACCAGCGGCGGGTGTGGATGTCCACCCGGATTGCCGCATAGGTCTCCGTGGTGGAGTCGGCGGGGATGCCTTCCTCTTCCAGATAGCCCTGGACCTGCTCGCCGCCCTGCCATCCACCGGTGAACTGGCCGCGCGCGGAGTGCGTGGAGAGATCGTCCGGGAGCTTGACCGCGGCGAGGACCTTTTCCTTCTCCGCCCGCAGGTCATCGGCGTTGAAGGAGATCGGTTCCTCCATAGCCGTCAGTGCCAGCAACTGGAGGAGGTGGTTCTGGATGACGTCGCGGGCCGCACCCACGCCGTCGTAATACCCGGCCCGGCCACCGGTGCCGATGTCCTCGGCCATGGTGATCTGGACATGGTCCACGTAGTTGGCGTTCCACAGCGGTTCGAACAGCTGGTTCGCGAAACGCAGTGCCAGGATGTTCTGGACCGTCTCCTTGCCCAGGTAGTGATCGATCCGGAACACGGCGTCCGGCGGGAAGACGGACTCGACAATGTCGTTAAGCTGCCGCGCCGATTCAAGGTCATGGCCGAACGGTTTCTCGATCACCACCCGCCGCCACTTGTCCCCGTCAGCCTGCGCCAGGCCGTGTTTGGAGAGCTGCCGGCACACCTGCTCGAACGCCTTGGGCGGGATCGACAGGTAGAACGCGTGGTTCCCGCGGGTGCCGCGGACGTCGTCGAGCTCCTTGATCGTCTCGCCGAGGCGCTCGAACGCGGCGTCGTCGTCGAACTCGCCCTGGACAAACCGGATGCCCTCGGACAGCTGGTTCCAGACCGCCTCATCGAACGGTGTGCGCGCGTGCTCCTGCACGGAGGCCTTCACCTCGGCGGCGAAGTCCTCCTTATCCCACTCACGGCGGGCAAATCCCACCAGCGCAAAGCTGGGAGGCAACAACCCGCGGTTGGCGAGGTCATACACCGCCGGCATGAGCTTCTTCCGGGCAAGGTCGCCTGTCACCCCGAAGAGGACAAGCGACGAAGGACCGGCAATCCGGTTCAAACGGCGGTCACGCGGGTCGCGCAACGGATTACGCCCGCGGCCCGCGCCCTTCCTGCCGTATTCAGTTTCTGGCATGGTTGCTTCTGCGCCTTAGCTCTCGGTTGCGGATGCGCGGGTGGACAGCGCTGCGACAAGGTCCTGCAGCTGCGCCACACCGGCGGCACGGTCGGTGAGGTGGAGGCGCAGCACGGGCCGGCCGTGCTGGCCCAGGACCTGGGCGTCGCCTGCTGCCTGGGCGGCAATGAGCTCGCCGAAGCTGAACGGCCGGTCCGGGATCGCGAGGTCCTCGGCCGCCGCAGCGGTGACCTGCAGGAAGACGCCGATCGCGGGGCCGCCCTTGTGGAACTGCCCGGTGGAGTGCAGGAAGCGCGGGCCCCAGCCGAACGTCACCGGCCGGCCGGAAGCCGCGGCGAGCTCGTCACGGATTCCTTCAAGGCCTGAAAAGGCCAGGCGGTCGAAGTACGCCTGGACGCTCAGGTAGCCGTCGGCAGCGAGCGTGGCAAGGAGTGCTTTGACGGCTTCGGCGGCGGTGGTGGCGCCGCCGAGCCAGTCGCCGCCCCGGACCTCGATGGCACCGTCCACGAAAGCGGCAGGGGTCGGCTCCGGCTGGGCATCCAGCAGCCCCCGGGCAGCCACCTTGGCGGCTTCCACGTCAGGCTGGTCGAAGGGGTTTATGCCCAGCAGCCGGCCCGCAACGGCGGTGGCGAACTCCCACACCATCATCTGGGTGGCGAGGCCTCCTGCGATGGCCACCTGGTTGTCTCCGAGTTCGACGTCGGCATCCGCGGCTACCAGCCGCACCACCAGGACGTCCTGCGCGCCGGAGGTCACCTCGGGCGCGTTGGGACCCGCCACGACAGGCAGGATGCCCGTCCCCAGCTTGCCCGTCGATTCAGCGATGAGCTGCTCGGCCCAGTCGGCGAAGCCAACGATGCCGGAGCCGTCCTCGGCAATGACGATCTTGTTCCGCAGCGGGCTGGTACCGCCGAGGGCGGCGCCCAGGGCGAGGCCGATGTTTTCGGGGGCGTCGTCATTGAGGACCTCGGCGGCTTCCTCGGCCTCATCCAGGAAGGCCTGGATATCAACCCCGGCCAGGCCGGAGGGCACCAGTCCGAACGCCGTCAGCGCCGAGTAGCGTCCGCCGACGTTCGGATCGGCGTTGAAAACCGCGCGGTAGCCGGTTTCGCGGGACGACTTGTCCAGCGGGGAACCGGGATCGGTCACGATGATGATCCGGCTCTTGGCGTCCAGCCCGGCCTCGGTGAAGGCCTGCTCGAAGATGCGGCGCTGTGAGTCGGTTTCCAGGGTGGAACCGGACTTGGACGAGACCACGATTGCGGTCTCGGCCAGCCGGTCTTCAAGGGCAGCACGGACCTGGTCGGGGTCCGTGCTGTCCAGCACCGTCAGCTCGACGCCGGCCGTGCCTGCGATAACCTCGGGGGCCAGCGAGGATCCGCCCATGCCGCAAAGCACGATCCGGGTGACGCCTTCGGCGCGCAGGGCGTCGCGGAGTTCCAGGATGTCCTTGACCAAGGATTGTGAAACGGTGGCCGCCTCCACCCAGCCGAGGCGGATGGCCGACTCCGACTCCGCATCAGGACCCCACAGGGTGTGGTCCTTCGCGAAGATCCGGGTGGCGATCCGGTCATTTACCAGGGCGGGAAGGTGCTGGTCCAGGGCTTGCTGGGCAGCGCCGGTGGCGTCGAAGCTGAGTGTGCTCATTGTGTGTTAGGAGGCCTTCCGTGCAGAGGCGAGGGCACCTTCGACGTCGGCCAGCAGTTCTTTCCAGCTGGCCACGAACTTGTCCAGGCCTTCGGTTTCGAGCAGGGCGACGACATCGTTGTAGGAGATGCCGAGCTTTTCCAGGGCGTCGAGGGTGGCGTTCGCCTCGGCGTACGTGCCGGTGACCGTATCACCGGTGACCACGCCGTGGTCGAAGGTGGCGTCCAGGGTCTTCTCCGGCATGGTGTTGACGACGCCGGGAGCGACAAGTTCGGTGACGTAGAGGGTGTCGGGGTACGCCGGGTCCTTCACGCCGGTGGAGGCCCACAGCGGACGCTGGGGGAGTGCCCCGGCCCCGGCGAGCAGTGCCCACCGCTCAGTCGAGAAGAGTTCCTCGTAGACCTGGTAGGCAAGGCGGGCGTTGGCAACGCCGGCCTTCCCCTTCAGTGCCTTGGCTTCGTCGGTGCCGATCTTGTCCAGGCGCTTGTCGATCTCGGTGTCCACCCGGGAGACAAAGAACGAGGCCACGGAGTGGATCTTCGCGAGGTCGTGGCCGTTCTCCTTGGCCTGCTCCAGGCCGGACTGGAAGGCGTTGATGACCGCGCGGTAACGCTCCAGGGAGAAGATCAGCGTTACGTTGACGCTGATGCCCTCGGCCAGGGTGGCGGTGATGGCCTCGAGGCCTTCCAGGGTTGCCGGGATCTTGATGTGGACGTTGTCCTTGTTGACCCGCTGGTAGAGGTGCTTGGCCTCGGCGATGGTGCCTGCGGTGTCCCAGGCCAGGCGGGGGTCGACTTCGATGGACACGCGGCCGTCGACGCCCTTGGTGGCTGCGGCCACCGGGGCGAAGAGGTCGCAGGCGTCGGCGACGTCGGTGGTGGTGATCTCGAAGATCGTGTCTTCCACGCTGGCGCCCTCTGCTGCCTTGCCGGCAATGATGGCGTCGTAGTCCGTGCCGGAGGTGATGGCTGCGTGGAAGATGGACGGGTTGGTGGTCACGCCAACCACGTTCTTCTCTTCAATGAGCTTGCGGAGGGTGCCGGTTTCCAGGCGTCCGCGGGAGAGGTCGTCGAGCCAGATGGAGACTCCGGCGTCGGAGAGCTGCTGGGTGGGAGTAGTCATTTCTGTATCTCCTAAAAGATGAGGTTTAGCCCTGGAGGCTGGAGAGGGAGTCCTTGGCGGCGGCAGCAACTGCTTCTGCCGTGATGCCGAATTCCTGGAAAAGGCGCTTGTAGTCGGCGGAAGCGCCGTAGTGCTCGAGGCTGATGGAACGGCCGGCGTCGCCGACGAATTCCCGCCAGCCCAAGGCCAGTCCGGCTTCAACCGAGACGCGTGCCTTGACGGCGGCCGGCAGGACGGATTCGCGGTAGGCGGCATCCTGCTTCTTGAACCACTCGACGCACGGCATGGAGACGACGCGGGCGGCGATACCGTCGGCCTGCAGCGCTTCGCGTGCCTGGACGGCCAGCTGGACCTCGGAACCGGTGGCAATGAGGATCACGTCGGCAGGTACCGTGGCGCCGTCTTTCGAAGCCTCGGCCAGGACGTAGCCGCCCTTCGCAACCCCGGCGGTGGAACCGAAGGTGTCGCCGTCGGCGTCGCCCGCACCGCGTTCCCACGTGGGGATGTTCTGGCGGGTCAGGACGATGCCTGCGGGGTTGGCGTGGTTTTCCAGCATGGTTTTCCAGGCGGCAGCAACCTCGTTGGCGTCGCCGGGGCGGACCACGTCCAGTCCCACGATGGCGCGCAGTGAGGCCAGCTGTTCCACCGGCTGGTGGGTGGGGCCGTCCTCGCCCAGGCCGATGGAGTCGTGCGTCCAGACGTACAGGGACGGCACACCCATCAGTGCGCCGAGGCGGATGGCGGGCCGCTGGTAGTCGCTGAAGATCAGGAAGGTGCCCGAGAACGCCCGGGTGTTTCCTGCCAGGCTGATGCCGTTGACGATCGACGCGGCAGCGTGCTCGCGGATGCCGAAGTGCAGCACCCGGCCGTACGGGTTGCCGGACCACGCGTCGGTCTGCTTGGAGGCCGGCACGAAGGACGGCGAGCCCTCGATGGTGGTGTTGTTGGACTCGGCGAGGTCGGCGGAGCCGCCCCAGAGTTCGGGCATGACCGGGCCCAGCGCATTGAGGACCTTGCCGGACGCCGCGCGGGTGGAAACGTCCTTGCCTGCGGGGAACACGGGCAGGGCGTCGTCGATGCCCTCGGGAAGTTCGCGGGCTTCGATGCGCTGCAGCAGTGCTGCCCCTTCCGGGTTGGCTGCCTGCCAGGCGTTGAACGACTCTTCCCACTCTTTGTGTTCGGCAGCGCCGCGTTCAACCACCGCACGGGCGTGTTCGAGCACTTCCTGGTCCACGTCGAAGGACTTGGCGGGGTCGAAGCCCAGGACTTCCTTCAGCGCGGCGACTTCCTCGGCGCCCAGGGCCGAGCCGTGGATCTTGCCGGTGTTCTGCTTCTTGGGTGCCGGGTAGCCGATGACGGTGCGCAGCGAGATGATTGACGGCTTGGAGGTTTCGGCCTTCGCGGCGAGCAGGGCCGAGTAGAGCTCCTGGACGTCTTCCTTGTATTCGCCCGTGCGGGTCCAGTCCACGCGCTGGGTGTGCCAGCCGTAGGCCTCGTAGCGCTTCAGGACATCCTCGGTGAACGCGATGTCGGTGTCGTCCTCGATGGAAATGTGGTTCTCGTCGTAGATCACCACGAGGTTGCCAAGCTCCTGGTGGCCGGCAAGCGAGGATGCCTCGGAGGTCACGCCTTCCTGGAGGTCGCCGTCGGAGGCGATAACCCAGATGGTGTGGTCGAACGGCGATTCGCCCGCGGGAGCGTCGGCGTCAAAAAGACCGCGCTGGCGGCGCTGCGAGTAGGCAAAGCCCACGGAGGACGCCAAGCCTTGGCCCAGCGGGCCGGTAGTGATTTCCACGCCGGCCGTGTGCTTGTACTCAGGGTGGCCCGGGGTGAGTGAACCCCAGGTGCGGAGCGCTTCCAGGTCCTTCAGTTCCAGCCCATAGCCGGAAAGGAACAGCTGGATGTAGAGCGTGAGGGAGGTGTGGCCGGGGGACAGGATGAAGCGGTCGCGGCCCAGCCAGTGCGGATCACGCGGATCGTGGCGCATCAGCTTCTGGAAAAGAAGGTACGCGGCCGGGGCCAGGCTCATCGCCGTACCCGGGTGGCCGTTGCCAACCTTTTCTACGGCATCCGCCGCCAGCACGCGGATGGTATCCACGGCGCGCTGGTCCAGGCTGGTCCATGACAGTTCTTGCTCTTCCAAATGTGGCACGAAAACCGGGCCCCTCTCTGTGCTGGTGGCAGTGGTACACCGGATCCGGCTAAGGGCGCGCTCTGTGGCGCCGCTTTGGTGTGTACCAGCCGTTCACCATCGAAACGTTGATCTTTGCATTCAGTCACGAACAGCAAGTGGGAATGCGTTTTCCACCGCTTACTTGCTGCGTGCTGATCTGGTGACAGCTTAGCTCTTATCCATAGTCCGGGCGGCCCGAATCTCACGTTTTGGACGCAATTTCCCCTTTTGTGAAAGGCTCCGGCGGAAGGCTGAGTTAATCTGCTCGAATGGGCCTGCGAGCGATCAACTGCGCATATGGCAGGCCCCGGACGGGGGTGCCGGCACGGTATGATATTCGGAGGCCAACACCGGTGGGCACCACTGCAGCCGGAGTCTCCCGGCAGATGCAGGCACATGGCAATTTCTTTTCGTCGTGCCATGCCCGGGGCGGGGCCGCACGACCGGAGCTGCACAGCCAGCCTCAACTGCCACACAGAACGGGTGACTGCCACCGTGAGCACAACAGATACGCCGCTAAACGCATCCCGGGCCTCCGGCGCCGGGTTTGCCCGCAAGGCAAAGGCGTATCTCGCCCTCACCAAGCCCCGCGTGATCGAACTGCTCCTGGTGAGCACCCTGCCCACCATGATCTACGCCGAGCGGGGCTTCCCGCCCATCGGCCTGATCCTTGCCACCCTGGTGGGGGGCGCCTTCGCCGCCGGAAGTGCCGGGGCATTCAACTGCTACATCGACCGGGATATCGACAAGCTGATGCACCGCACCGAAAACCGGCCGCTGGTGACGGGCGAAGTCACGCCCCGCGAAGCGCTGGTCTTCTCGTGGCTGCTGGGTGCGGCGGCGATCGTGATCCTCTGGTTTGGTGCCAACCCGCTGTCAGCCTGGCTCGGCCTGGGCGCCATCTTCTTCTACGTGGTGGTCTACACCATGATCCTGAAGCGCCGTACCGCACAGAACATTGTGTGGGGCGGCGCGGCAGGGTGCTTCCCGGTCCTGATTGCCTGGGCTGCGGTGACCAATTCGGTGGAGTGGCCGGCGGTCATCCTCTTCATGGTGATCTTCCTGTGGACACCGCCGCACTACTGGCCGCTGTCCATGCGCTACGGCGAGGACTACCGCAACGCCAATGTCCCGATGCTCGGCGCCATCGCCGGCGCCAAGGTGGTTTCCGTCCAGGTTGTCCTCTATGCCTGGGCCATGGTCGCCTGCTCGCTGCTGATGATTCCCGCAGGCGGTGCCGGTTGGGTCTACACGGCCACCGCCGTCCTGGCGGGCGCATGGTTCCTTTATGAGTCCCATGCCCTGTATGGGCGTGCGCAGCGGGAGGACATCCCCGACAAGCGGGCCATGAAGGTGTTCCACGGCTCCATCAGCTACCTGACCCTGCTCTTTATCGCCCTCGCCGTCGATCCCTTCATTGGCCGAGCGGTGGCAGGCGGCTAGCTGAAACGCCGCACCAACCTGCCGGCGGCCCCCACCTCACGGTGGGGGCCGCTTTTTGTTGTTGAGCCTTGTTGGGCGGCAAGCGTGGGGTAAGCCACTGATTCGTTGCCTTGGCGAACAATATGACATCTTTGTCATATCTATCACGTTAACTGTCATTGAACATGACCAGCTGCTTACGGTGGACCGGACCCTTCCCGCAAGCAAAGGAAAGAGCCCATGGAAGCCCGTCCCACAGCCGTCCCCGCTCCCAGCCACAGCCCACCGGGTGGAAACTGGAATCCGCTCCGGAAAAAACCCGGCATCCCCGGGTTTGCTTCCCATCTCGGTGCCGACATTCCCGCTTCACTGGTGGTGTTCCTCGTCGCGCTCCCGCTCTCGCTTGGCATTGCGGCCGCATCCGGTGCCCCGATCATGGCGGGATTGATCGCCGCCGCCATCGGCGGCATCGTGGCTGGCAGCCTTGGCGGCTCGCCGCTCCAGGTGAGTGGTCCCGCCGCCGGGCTGACCGTCGTCGTGGCCGGCCTGGTGCAGGAGTTCGGCTGGCAGGTGACGTGCGCCATCACCGTGGCCGCCGGCGTCGTGCAGCTGCTGCTGGGCACCTGCCGCGTCGGCCGGGCAGCCCTGGCCGTTTCCCCCGTGGTGGTCAAAGCCATGCTCGCCGGCATCGGCGTCACCATCATCCTGCAGCAGCTGCACGTGCTGCTGGGATCGCGGCCCGCAGGCTCTGCGCTTGAGAACCTCGCAGGACTGCCCGCCGCCATTATTAACCTGGAACTGCATGCCGCCCTGCTGGGCCTGGCGGTCATCGTGATCCTGCTGTGTTGGCGGTTCCTTCCCGCCATTGTCCGCCGGGTGCCCGGCCCGCTGGCAGCAGTTGCCGCCGGTACCGCGTTGGCGGTCGCCTTTGCCCCGGGGGTGGAACGGATCTCCCTCGACGGTTCGATCTTCGATGCGATCGCCCTGCCGCAGCTTCCCGACGGAAACTGGCGGGCGTTCGCTTTCGCAGTCCTGACCATGGCCCTGATCGCGAGCATCGAATCCCTCCTTTCCGCGGTTGCAGTGGACAAAATGCACACCGGACCGCGAACCAACCTCAACAAGGAACTCGTCGGCCAAGGCGCCGCAAACATCGTCTCCGGATCACTGGGCGGCCTTCCCGTCACGGGTGTGATCGTCCGCAGCGCCACCAACGTGGAAGCCGGCGCGGCCACCCGCACGTCCGCCGTGCTGCATGGCATCTGGGTCCTCGCCTTCTCGGCGCTCTTCGCCGGACTGATTCAGCTCATCCCGCTGGCCGTCCTCGCCGGCCTGCTGGTGGTCATCGGTGCACGCCTGATCAAGGTGGCCGATATCCGCACCAGCCTGCGGACCGGTGACCTCCTGATCTACGCCGTGACCCTTGGCTGCGTCGTCTTCCTGAACCTGTTGGAGGGCGTCATGATCGGGCTCGCCCTGGCCGCCGCGTGCGTGCTGTGGCGGGTCCTGCGCGCCCCGATCCAGGCCCACCCGCCCGCCGCCGCGTCGTCGCCCTGGCGGGTGACAGTTGCCGGATCCTGCAGCTTCTTCGCCCTGCCGCGGCTGAACGGGACGCTGCAGTCAATCCCCGCCGCCGTGGACGTCGTCGTGGAACTGAATGCGGACTACGTGGACCATTCGTTCCGCGAAGCCCTGCTGGCCTGGCAGGTCCAGCACCAGGCCACAGGCGGCACCGTGAACCTCGAAGAGCACGGGAACACGCTGTTCCGGGACGCGGCACACCAATCGCCCCGCCGCGGAGAAGCCAGCGAGCTGCCGCTGCCACCCCGGAAGGAATCCCTGCTGCAGGGAATCAACAAGTATCACCGCCGGTTCGCGGACCAGGTGCGTCCCCTGGTGCACGACCTGGCCGAAGTGCAGAACCCGGACAGCCTGTTCGTGGCCTGCGTTGACTCGCGCGTGAACCCCAACCTGATCACCAGCAGTGGTCCGGGCGATCTGCTCACCCTGCGGAACATCGGCAACGTTGTGTGCAACCACGGCCAGGATTCCTCGATCGACTCGGCCCTGTCCTTCGCCGTCACGGGCCTGGGCGTGAAGTCGCTGGTGATCTGCGGGCATTCAAACTGTGGCGCCATGAAGGCGCTGATCGCCGAGGCGGACGGCGCGGACCACGCTTCCCTGGGCCCGGCGTTCGGGCGTTGGCTGGGGCACGCCCGGCAAAGCCATGCCGAACTGCTGGCGGGCCACCCGGTGGGGAGGCAGGCAGCCGCCGCCGGGTACGGCACGGTGGACCAGTTGGCGATGGTCAACGTCGCCGTGCAGCTGGGCAAGCTCCACAACCATCCGCACGCGGGGCCGGCCCTGGCCGGCGGGCAGGTCCAGGCAACCGGCCTGTTCTACGACATTGCCACCGCGCGGGTCCTCGAAGTGACGCCGGACGGCATAGCGGACCTCGACCCGGCGCTCGGGTCCAGGCTGCAGGACGGCGCCTTGACGTCCGGTTAGTCCGGGCACCTGCGGCACGGCCTGCGACTAGAGGAAAGGCGCCCCGGTCCATAGACGGACCGGGGCGCCTTCTTCGTGGCGGTGCCTGAACCTACGTGGCTGTGCTCGAGCGGGCGAGATCCCAGGCGTTCGTCGATGCGGCCATCAGCAACGCGGCGCCGAGCATATGGGCCGCCACCAGCAATGCGGGAATGCCGTTGTAGTACTGGGTGAACCCGATGACAGCCTGCAGGACCGTGACTCCGAGGAGGGCCAGCACGGCGGTCCGGAACGGGCCGGTGATCCGCCGGCGCACCACCAGGACGAGGGCCACCGCCGTGCCGGCAGTCACCAAGTAGGCGGGTACGGCATGGATGTGCGACACAAGGTCCCAGTCGAGGTTGTTGCGGGGCGCATCGGCGTCACCGGCGTGCGGCCCGGCCCCGGTCACCACCACGCCAAGCATGACGGCCACGGCAGAGAAGAGGGCGACGGCGGCCGTCACCGGGCGCAGGACCGCGGGGAGCACGGCCGGCCGGGCCGCCAGGAAACGGCCGGTCCGGCCGAAAGCGCGGTTCACCAGCAAGGTGGAGAACACCACCAGGGCCATCGACACCAGGAAGTGCAGGCCCACCACCCATGGGTTGAGGTTGGTCAGCACGGTGATGCCGCCGATCACGGCCTGCGCCGGGATGCTGGCCAGCAGGCCCAGGGCCAGCAGGAAGAGGTCCTTGCGTTCGTTCCGCAGGTTCCACAGGTACACCAGCAACAGCACGGCAATCGCGGCCAGGACAAACGTCAGGAGCCTGTTCCCGAATTCGATGAAACCGTGAATGCCCATTTCCGGGGTGTTCACCAGCGAATCGGAAGTGCAGCGCGGCCACGTGGGGCAGCCAAGTCCGGACGCCGTCAGCCGGACGGCGCCGCCGGTGACCACCAGGAGTGTCTGGCCAATCAGCGACGCGACAGCGAGGCGGCGGACGCGGACGTCCACGGTGCGGGGCAGCCGGGACGCCAGGCGGCTGGCGAGCTGGGGGAGGCGGGAAGCCGTGGTCACGATTTTCTCAATTCCACTTGAACCAACGGATGGCTGCGGCCCCGGCGATGACGGTCCAGAGCAGCAGGATGAGGGCGGCGCCGCCATTGACGGCCCCGCCCAGGAAAGCGGCGCGCATGGATTCGCCGAGCGCGCCGGAGGGCAGGAAGTGGATGACGGCCTGGGCTGCGGCGGGCAGCCGTTCGGCAGGGATGACGATGCCGCCCATGGCGCCCAGGAGGATCCACAGCAGGTTGGTGATGGCCAGGGTCGCTTCCGGCCGCACCGTTCCGGCCACCAGCAGCCCCAGCGACGTGAAGGCTGCGGCGCCAAGCGCCAGCAGTCCCAGGCCGGGAAGCCAGCCGGCCGCCGTCGGCTGCCAGCCCAGGGCCAGCGCCACGAGGCCCACCACAACCACCTGCAGGCAGAGGACGGCCAGGACGGAAAGGACCTTGCCGGCGATCAGGCCGCCACGGCCGAGCGGCGTGGTGGAAAGGAACCGCAGGACGCCGTACCGGCGGTCAAACCCGGTGGCGATGCCCTGGCCGGTGAAGGCGGTTGACATCGCGCAGAGGGCCAGGATGCCGGGGACCGCCACGTTCACGCGGCTGGAGCCCATGCCGTCCAGGAACGGGGTCACCGTCAGGCCAACCAGGGCAAGGAGCGGAAGCACCACTGCAAGGATCAGCTGTTCTCCGTTCCGGAGCATCGTCAGTGCCTCGTACTTGCCCTGCAGCAGCACACGGCGAAGCAGGGGAGCGGGCTGCTGGTGCTCCTGCAGTGCTGCGGCACTCATCGGATGTCCTTTCCCGAGATATCCAAAAAGACGTCTTCAAGGCTACGCGCCTGAAGGCTCATCGAGGCCGGCATGATGCCCTTCGCTTCCCACCACTGCGCCAGGGCGGCCAGATGGCGCGGTGTCAGGGTGCCGGTCACCGTGTAGCTCCCGGCGCGTACTTCGGAGACGTCGACGCCGGCGGGCAGCACGGCGGCCACGTCCAGGCCGGCCGGTGCCTCGAAGACCAGGGTCCGGACGTGTTCGGCGCCCGGGTCCGCCACCGGGCTGCGCTGCAGCAGTTCCTGGACCGTTCCCTCTGCCACGTTGCGGCCGCCGTCGATGATGTAGACGTAATCGGCAAGGCGCTGGGCATCGTCCATCAGGTGTGTCGTGAGGATGATGCCCATGCCGCCGTCGCGAAGTTCGGCAATCAGCTCGAACACCAGCTGGCGGGACTGCGGATCCAGGCCGGCGCTTGGCTCGTCGAGGAACAGTACTTCGGGACGGCCAATCAGGGCGGCGGCCAGGGCAAGGCGCTGCTTTTGGCCGCCGGACAGCCTGCGGACGCTGGTCCGGCTGAAGGTATCGATGCCCAGCCTGCCCACCAGGTCTTCAAGGGGCCAGGGGTCGGCGTAGAGGCCGGCGATGTGCCGCAGCAGCGGCAGTGGCCTTGCCGACGGCGGGAGCCCGCCATCCTGGAGCATGACGCCAACGCGGGCGCGGAGGCCGGACCCGGCCGCGGCCGGGTCCTGGCCCAGCAGCGAGATGCTGCCGCCGCTGCGTTTCTGCAGGCCTTGGGCGCATTCGAGGGTGGTTGTCTTGCCGGCACCGTTGGCGCCCAGCAACGCGGTCACTTCCCCCCGCTCGGCGATGAGTGAAACGCCGCTCACCACCCGAAGCATCTTTCCGTCCAGGTTGGATAGGGGGCCTACGTCCTTGATGAGCCCATTAATGGACAGGACAGGGGACTTGGGGGATCGCACCACAGTATTCTACGGGATGTAGTATTCAGTGCCGTCCTTGCTGCGGCTCCCGCGTCCGGCGCCGGGCGGCACTCCCGGGTGGCACGGGAAGCGCGCGGTCACATTCCGGCAGGACCCAAGGTCAGCCTGCCCTTACTGGAGTCGTGGACT
The DNA here is from genome assembly GCF_004364695.1 of Arthrobacter sp. AG258. Classification (NCBI taxonomy): domain Bacteria; kingdom Bacillati; phylum Actinomycetota; class Actinomycetes; order Micrococcales; family Micrococcaceae; genus Arthrobacter; species Arthrobacter sp. AG258. The sequence continues at coordinate 129,354 of NZ_SOBI01000004.1, forward strand.
AAATTACGACATGATTGTGTTGTGTATTCCATGACCAATGCTGCTGCTGTGCCCTTGGCGGGGCCGGCTCCCGTGGCTGATGCCGACGAGCGTACCCGTGACCGGGTGCTCGCTGCCGTCCTGGAACACGGACCCGTCAGCGCGGCCGAGCTCGGAGACATGCTGGGATTCACCCCGGCGGCTGTCCGCCGGCACCTGGACCACCTCTCCCGTGCAGGCGTCATCGAGGTCAAAAGGGTGGCGAAGCCCGGTGCGGGTGCAGGCCGTCCCGCCCGCCGCTACGTCCTGAGTTCACAGGGCCAATCGAGCCTGGGCAATGACTACCTGGACATTGCCGCCCTGGCCCTCCAGCAGCTGCAGAAGGTTGCCGGCCCGGACGCGGTGCGCGCCTTCGCGGAAGAACGATTCGCGGACATGGAGCGGCGCTACGCACCCGAAATCGAGGAAGCAGGCCCGGACATCCGGGACCGCGCCACGGCACTTTCGGCCGCTCTGAGCCGGGACAACTTCGTGGCTTCCGCCGCCGCCATCGAAGCGAAGGCGCCGCTGCCCGCCGCGCTGTCCAGCGTGCAGCTCTGCCAGGGGCACTGCCCCATCCAGCAGCTCGCCGCCCGCTTCCCCGTCTTCTGCGACGTCGAAACCGAAGTGTTCTCACGACTGGTCGGAGTGGACGTCCGCCGCCTGTCCACCCTGGCCCGCGGCGGCCACGTCTGCACCACCCACATTCCTACAGGCAGGCTGCCTGCCAAACCGGCCACCGTGCCGGCCGCAGCCCCCGCCGGCCTGGACGAAGTAATCAACCATCAGCAAGAAAGGCCGTGATGACGGACCAACTATCAGAGAAAGCAGTAGCCGAAAACACTGTGATCTCGGAGATTCTGGAAAAGAATCCCGAGCTCCACGGCATCGGCAACTACGAGTACGGCTGGGCTGACAAGAACGATGTCGGCGCCAATGCGCGCCGTGGGCTCAACGAAGAGGTTGTCCGGGACATTTCGGCTAAAAAGAGCGAGCCGGAATGGATGCTTGACCTGCGCCTCAAGGGCCTGAAGTACTTCGACCGCAAGCCCATGCCCACCTGGGGCGCGGACCTGTCCGGCATCGACTTCGACAACATCAAGTACTTCGTACGGTCCACCGAGAAGCAGGCTGCCACCTGGGATGACCTGCCCGAAGACATCAAGAACACCTACGACAAGCTGGGCATCCCCGAGGCCGAAAAGCAGCGCCTTGTTTCCGGTGTCGCCGCCCAGTACGAGTCCGAGGTTGTCTACCACCAGCTGCGTGAGGACCTCGAACGGCAGGGTGTCATCTTCCTGGACACCGATACTGCCCTGAAAGAGCACCCGGAGATCTTCCAGGAGTACTTCGGCACGGTTATCCCGGTGGGCGACAACAAGTTCGCCTCGCTGAACACCGCCGTCTGGTCCGGCGGCTCCTTCGTGTACGTGCCCAAGGGCGTCCACGTGGAGATCCCGCTGCAGGCCTACTTCCGCATCAACACGGAAAACATGGGCCAGTTCGAGCGCACGCTGATCATTGCCGACGAGGACTCCTACGTCCACTACATCGAAGGCTGCACCGCGCCGATCTACACCTCGGACTCGCTGCACTCCGCCGTGGTGGAAATCATCGTCAAGAAGGGCGCCCGCGTCCGCTACACCACCATCCAGAACTGGTCGAACAACGTCTACAACCTGGTGACCAAGCGCGCCATCTGCGAAGCCGGCGCCACCATGGAATGGATCGATGGCAACATCGGCTCCAAGGTCACCATGAAGTACCCGGCCGTCTACCTGGTGGGCGAGCACGCCAAGGGCGAAACCCTGTCCATCGCGTTTGCGGGCGAAGGCCAGCACCAGGACACCGGTTCGAAGATGGTCCACATCGCGCCGAACACCAAGAGCTCCATCATCTCCAAGTCCGTTGCCCGTGGCGGCGGCCGCGCCGCCTACCGCGGCCTGGTCCAGGTCCGGGAAGGCGCCAAGCACTCGGCCAACACCGTGCGCTGCGACGCGCTCCTGGTGGACACCATCTCCCGGTCTGACACCTACCCGTACATCGACATCCGCGAGGACGATGTCCAGCTGGGACACGAGGCCACAGTCTCCCGCGTCAGCGAGGAGCAGCTGTTCTACCTCATGTCCCGCGGCATGCCCGAGGACGAGGCCATGGCCATGATCGTGCGCGGCTTCATTGAGCCGATCGCCCGTGAACTGCCCATGGAATACGCCCTTGAGCTGAACCGCCTCATCGAACTCCAGATGGAAGGATCCGTCGGTTAATGACTGCCGAAGCTACTACTGAAAAGGCGCGCATCGGCGCACCGTCGATCGCCGGTTTCACCGAGGAGGGCGAACACCTCGTTGCCTCCAAGGTGGACCGCCACCACAGCCATGGCGTACAGGTCATGGCCTCCCGCGCCGAGCGCCTCACCAGCCACAAGGTGGCCGATTTCGCGCTGCCGAACGGCCGCGAAGAGGAGTGGCGCTTCACTCCGGTGCGCGAACTGGCGAACCTGCTTTCCGACACGGCCGCGGAAGCCGGCGCCCTGGGCGTCTCCGTCGAAGCGCCCGAGGCTGTCCGCCAGGGAACCCTGCGGGCCGGTGAGGCCCCCCGCGGTGCCACCCTGGTCCCGGCCGACCGGGCCGCCGTCGTCGGCTCCGCCAACTCGGAAGAGGCCCAGTTCATCTCGATCCCGGCCAACACCGAACTGGACGCCCCGGTCCGGCTCGTCCTGACCGGCAACGGGGCGGGACTGCGCACCAACTCCCACCATGTGATCGAAGCCGGGGTGAACAGCCGTGCGGTGGTGATCATCGAACACGACGGCTCGGCCGACCACAACGGCAACGTGGAGATCCTGGTCCGCGAAGGCGCCCACCTCACTGTCGTTTCACTGCAGCTGTGGGGCGACGACGCCAAGCACCTGGCCCAGCACGACGCCGAGGTCGCCAAGGATGCGGTCTACAAGCACATTGCCGTCTCCCTCGGCGGGAAGATCGTGCGGATGAACTCCAACGTCCGCTTCGCCGGTGAAGGCGCCGAGGCCGAGCTCCTGGGCCTCTACTTCGCCGACGCCGGCCAGCACCTCGAGCACCGCTCCTTCGTGGACCACAACGTGGCCAACTGCAAGTCCAACGTCCTGTACAAGGGCGCGCTGCAGGGCAAGGGTGCGCACACGGTCTGGGTTGGCGACGTCCTCATCCAGAAGCAGGCCGAAGGCACCGACTCCTACGAAAAGAACCAGAACCTGGTCCTGACCGAGGGCTGCCGCGCGGACTCCGTTCCGAACCTCGAGATCGAAACCGGCCTGATCGAAGGCGCCGGCCACGCAAGTGCCACCGGCCGCTTCGACGACGAGCACCTGTTCTACCTGATGGCGCGCGGCATCCCCGAGGATGTTGCCCGCCGGCTGGTGGTGCGCGGCTTCCTGAACGAGATCATCCAGCAGATCAAGGTTCCGGCCCTCGAAGAGCGCCTGACCGAGGCTGTGGAACGCGAACTCACCGCAATCGACTACTAGGACGGACGGGCACGAACGCATGAACGGGACTCCCAAGGGCGAGCTGGTGTGCAGCGCCAATGACATCAAGGTCAAGCAGGCGCTGCGTATCCTGGTGGACGGCTATCCTGTGGCAGTCGTCAGGGACTCGATGGGCGACATCCACGCCATCGGCGACACCTGCTCGCACGCGGACATCTCACTGTCCGAGGGCGACGTGGAAGGCTGCGCCATCGAGTGCTGGGGGCACGGCTCCCAGTTCGACCTGCGCAGCGGCCAGCCCCTCCAGCTCCCCGCCTACGATCCCGTGCCCGTCTTTGCCGTCGAACTCGATGGCGACGACGTCTACGTGGACGTCACCAACGTTTTGAACGGCGCGGCAGTAAACAACTACTGAGCGCCCGCAGCACCGGACTTACGAACGAAGAAGAAAGAAGAGCATGTCAACTCTTGAGATCAAGGACCTGCACGTCAGCATTGACACGGAGCAGGGCACCAAGGAGATCCTGAAGGGCGTCAGCCTGACCATCAGGACCGGCGAAACGCACGCCATCATGGGCCCCAACGGCTCCGGCAAGTCCACGCTGGCATCCACCATCGCCGGCCACCCCCGCTACACCGTGACCAGCGGCACCATCACGCTGGATGGCGAAGACGTCCTGGCCATGAGCGTCGACGAGCGCGCCCGCGCCGGTGTCTTCCTGGCCATGCAGTACCCGGTCGAGGTTCCCGGTGTCACCATGACCAACTTCCTCCGCACCGCCAAGACCGCCATTGACGGCCAGGCGCCGGCCCTGCGCACCTGGACCAAGGACGTCAAGGCCGCGATGGAGAAGCTGCGGATCGACGCCGACTTCGCCCAGCGCAACGTCAACGAAGGCTTCTCCGGCGGCGAGAAGAAGCGCGTGGAGATCCTGCAGCTCGAGCTCTTCAAGCCCAAGTTCGCCGTCCTCGACGAGACTGACTCCGGCCTGGACGTCGATGCCCTCAAGATCGTCTCGGAGGGCGTCAACCGCGCCCACGCCGAAGGCAACATGGGCACCCTGCTGATCACTCACTACACGCGCATCCTGCGCTACATCAAGCCTGACTTTGTCCACGTGTTCGTGGACGGCCAGGTCGTCGAGGAAGGCGGCCCCGAACTGGCCGACCGCCTCGAGGAAGAGGGCTACGACCGTTACGCCACGGGCGCCGGTGCAGCCACCATCGCGGCTGCTGCCGCAGCACAGGCCTAGTAAGGACTTGTCATGACCGAAATCAAGCCGGGCCGAACGGCCCTGGAGGACGTCGAAGAGGCGCTCAAGGACGTCATCGACCCTGAGCTTGGCGTCAACGTGGTGGACCTGGGTCTGCTGTACGGCCTCAAGTACTCCGACGACGACGGCGCCCTGCTGATCGACATGACGCTCACCACTGCTGCCTGCCCGCTCACCGATGTTCTCGAGGAGCAGGTGGGACAGGCCCTGGACGGCGTTGTGGACGACTGGCGCCTGAACTGGGTATGGATGCCGCCCTGGGGTCCCGAGCGGATCACCGACGACGGCAAGGACCAGATGCGGGCCCTCGGCTTCAACATCTGAATAAGTACGACGACGGCGGGCCACCTTCCCCAGGGGAAGGTGGCCCGCCGTCGTCGTCCCCACCGGCCCTTTACGCCCCTCGGTAGCGTAGGGCCAGGCGTGGGCCCGGTTAAAGGGTGGCGGCGCTGAAGGTGTCGCACTGCTTGATGTCCCCGGACTGGTAGCCGCGGGCAAACCAGCGCTGGCGTTCCTCGCTGGACCCGTGCGTCCAGCCCTCCGGGGAGACGCGCCCCGTGGCCGCCTTCTGGATCCGGTCGTCACCCACGGACGCGGCCGCCGAGAGGGCATCGTTGACATCCTGCTGGGTGAGCGGTTCCAGGTAGGGCTGGCCGGTGGCCGGGTCCGGAGTGCTGGAGGCATACTTGGCCCACAATCCTGCGTAGCAGTCAGCCTGCAGCTCGGTCCGCACGGAACCGGATTCGGGTCCCTGGGGGTCCTGCTGGGCCCGCCCCAGGTCGCCCAGGAGGTTTTGGATGTGGTGGCCAAACTCGTGGGCCACCACATATTCCTGCGCCAGCGGGCCGCCGGAGGAGCCAAACCGGTCCACGAGTTCCTGGAAGAACCCTGGGTCGAAGTACGCGGTGGTATCGGTGGGGCAGTAGAACGGACCCACCTCCGAGGTGGCGGCCCCGCAAGCGGTATTGGTGCCGCCGCTGAAGATCACTGCTTCGGGGCGGGGATACTGCACGTTGTACTTCTTCAGGTAGCCGGGCCAAAAGGCGTTGAGGCTGTTGACCGTACCGGTGATCCGGCAGTCGAGGCGGGCGTCCGCGTCCGCGCCGGTTTTACAGGCAGGCGCGGTGCCCTGGGATTGTCCGGCGGTCCCGCCGTCGGTCAACCCGCCAAGGAGGTTGGGGTTGATGCCCAAGAGCAGCGCAATGAGCAGCACTAATCCGCCGCCAATCCCGCCCCCAACTTTGACCCCGGTGCCCATGCCCCGCCGGTCCTGGACCTGGGACGGATCCAGCTGCGCATTGTCGTTGAAACTCATAACGTCACAATACCCGCGGCCCGGAGGCTGAATCCGTGCCTGCCGGTAAAGTTGGTCCGTGCCTTTCCTGAACAAGATCCAGCGCTGGGCGGAGCAGCGGCCGCACCACACCGCCGTCGTGGTCGCCGGGCGCCGGCTGGACTGGGCGGAGCTGCGGGACGCTGCCGCAGAGCTGGTGGCGGAGACAAAGTCGGTGACCACCCTCTGCGAGGCCAATTCGGTGGATTTCGCGGTGAGGTTCGCTGCGGCGGTCGCCGGCACCCGGCAGTGCGCGGTCCTCGACCCCTCCTGGCCCGCCGCCCTGCAGGAAGACATTGTCCGCCGGGTTGAGGCGTGCGCGGTTCCTGCCCAGGTGGATCCGGACGACGCCCTGGCCGACGGGCCGCCGGACACCGGATTCCTCATTGGCCTTACCTCGGGAACCACGTCGGTGCCCAAGGCCTTCACCCGCTCCCGGCACTCGTGGCAGCAGTCTTTTGACGCGTCCATCGAGTTCTTCGGCCTGCGCCAGGATGATGTGACCCTCGCGCCCGGCCCGCTGGCGGCCAGCCTGAACCTGTATGCCCTGGCCGAATGCCTTTATGCCGGCTCCGAGTTCCAAACGCTGGAGTCGTTCGACGTCGGCGACGTCCATGCGGCTATTACGCACGACCGGGTAACCCGGCTGGTGCTGGTGCCCACCATGCTGCGGATGCTCAGTGAACGCGGCATGACCGGATGCGTTGACGCATCGGGGATCCGGACCATCATCTGTGCCGGTTCCAAACTCGATGCCAGGACCCTTGAAGCCGCCCGGCGCTGGGCGCCCAATGCGACGATCTACGAGTACTACGGTGCGTCCGAGCTCAGCTTCGTCTCCGGACTCGGACTGGCGGCCGGGCAGCCCGGAACTCCGGGTGGGACCGGCATTGGCCGGCCTTTTCCCGGCGTCGAGGTCAGCATCCGGGATGACGCCGGCACCGGGGTGCCGGAGGGCAGTTACGGCAATATCTGCGTCCGCAGCGGCATGGTCAGCAACGGCTATTTGTGGGGGGACGACGGCGAGGCCCTGCGCTCGTTCGGGAGCTGGTTCACGGTGGGGGACCAGGGCTATCTTGCGGACGGGGAGCTGCACATCCTGGGCCGGCGTGCGGACATGATCCTTACCGCCGGGCGGAACGTCTACCCGCATGAGGTTGAACTGGCGTTGGCCGCCGTTCCAGGGGTGGCCGCAGCGGTGGCTGCCGGCATGCCGGACGACCTGCGCGGGCAGCGTGTGGTGGCCGGCGTGGTCCCGTCCCAGGGCGGAATCACCGCCACCCAGCTGCGGGCCGGGCTGGAGGAGATCCTGGCCAGGGACAAAAGGCCGCTGCAGTACTACGTCCTGCCCGAACTCCCCACCACGGATCGCGGCAAGGTCAGCCGCAGCATGCTGCTGGAATGGATCAACGCCAGGGACCCGCGGGTGCGCAGCCTTGGTGGCTGAGGATCTCCCGGCGGAACGGCAGCCGGTCATCATCGCCGCCCTCCGGACACCGGTCTGCCGGATCAACGGGCCTTTGCGGGCCCTGCGCTCCCATGAACTCCTGGCCCCGGTCTTGCGGGAGCTGGTCGGCCAGGCCGCCCTGGAGCCGTCCGCCGTTGACGACGTCGTCATCGGCAATGCCGTGGGGGGCGGCGGAAACGTGGCCCGTCTTGCCCTCCTGGAAGCCGGGCTGCCGGTCACCGTTCCGGGGCTCACCGTGGACCGGCAGTGCGGCTCCGGCCTGGACGCCATCGTCCTCGCAGCACGGCTGGTCGCCGGCGGCGGCAACCCGGTATACCTTGCCGGCGGAGTGGAAAGCACCAGTACGGCACCGTTGCGGGCGCACCGGAACGACGACGGCGGTCCGGAGTTCTACCATCGCGCCCAGTTTGTGCCGCACAGCTTCGGCGATCCGGACATGGGCGTGGCCGCCGAGACGGTGGCGCAGGAATATGGTGTCGGCCGCGACCGGCAGGATGCGTTTGCGCTGGCCAGCCACCGGAAAGCCCTTGCAGCAGGGCGGGGCGGGACCTTTGAGGGCGAAATCGTGGCCCTGCCCACCCAGGGAGGCACCGTCGCCACCGATGACGGACCGCGGGCCGGCCTCACCCCGGCAATCATGGCGCGGTTCCCTGCCGCCTTCGTCGCCGGGGGCACCGTCACCGCCGGGAACTCGTGCTTCGACGCGGACGCAGCGTCCGCCGTCGTCATGACCTCGCTGCAGCGTGCACGCGAACTGGGCGCCCGGGACGCGCTGCTGGTGCGCGGTACCCACACCGCCGGGGTTGCTCCGGGGGTGCTGGGGATCGGTGCCGCGAGCGCGGCCCGGCAGGTGCTGGCCGGGGCCGGTGTCGCGGCCGGGGACCTGGACCTCGTGGAATTCAACGAAGCGTTCGCCTCGCAAACGCTCGCGTGCCTCGATGAGCTGGGGATCGATCCGGCGGGGGTGAACCTGGATGGCGGTGCTTTGGCCCTGGGGCACGCCTACGGGGCGTCCGGGGCGGTCCTGGTGACCCGGCTGTTCGCGCAGGCACGGAAATCGGGAGTCGATGGCACCTTGGCGATGGCGATGATCAGCATGGCGGGCGGCATGGGAACGGCCGCGCTCCTGGAGTACCGGCGCCTGGGCTGCTGAGCCGGGTTTTTAGCGTGCCCCGTCAGTCCTCGGCCTCGCCCAGGCCGCGGGCGGCGAGCGCTTCCCCGGTTTGCCGTGCGTAGGCCACGGAGGTGATGAATACCGGCAGGACCAGGGCCCGCGGATTGCGTTCCAGGCCCCTGGCCCGCGCGGAGTCCCGTACGTCAGCGAATGTTCCCGCGATGTACGGAATGCTGCGGAGCATGATGCCGATGGTCAGGGCGAAACGCTCAGGGTCGGCACCGAACCTTTCGAAGGGTCGTGCCAGCCGGACGACGCCGTCAAGCAGCTGCTGCACCGGAGTGGTGGCGGTGAGCAGGGACGCAGCAACGACGCACACCAGGATGTTCAGCACAATCCTTGCGCCGGTGGGTGCGCCCAGCTGCCACGCCTGGAAGAGTCCCACCACCAGGAGCACGGGGACCAGCGGCCGGACAGCCCCCCAAAGCCTCTTCCCCCCGGCGCCTGCCGCCAGGAAGAGTCCGCCAAGAACTGCCAGGACCGCAGCAGAGACGCCCCAGTCCACGATGACGAAGGATGCCAGGCCGCACCCAACCACGAGGAGGAACTTCAGCGCCAGCGGTGACCGGTGGAGGAACGAGCTCCCCGGCACGTAATTGGCCAGGAGGAATCCGTGGCCCCTCATGGCGTGTCCGTTGCGGTGTTGATCCTGTTGAGCCCGTCCATGCACCAGGAACGGTAGGCCGCCACGGCGTCGGCCGGGGCGCCATCGAAGGCCACGCGCCCCTGTTCGATAACCAGCACCCGGTCCATTTCCAGGGCAAGGTCCAGGTCGTGGGTGGACATGATGATCTGCTGGTCCAGGCCCGCCAGGGTCCTCCGGAGCAGCTCGCGGTTGCGCAGGTCCAGCAGTGTTGACGGTTCGTCCAGGACCAGGACCTTGGGGTCAATGGCCAGGACGGCGGCGAGGGCCATCAGCTGCCGTTCGCCGCCGGAGAGTTCGTAGATGCTTTGGTCTGCCTGCGTCAGGAGGCCGAGCCGCGCCAGGGCAGCCTCGGCCCGGCTGCGCCGCTCGGCTCCGTTCTTCACCGAGCGGCGCAGTGACAGCTCCACGTCCTCCCGGCCGGTGGGCATCACCAGCTGGGAGAGAGGGTCGGTGAAGACAAAGCCGACGTTCCGCCTGACTTTCCGCACGGCACGTTCTGTGTCGTCGCCGTCGACCGCCACCGTGCCCGTGGTGGGCTGGACCAGCCCGTTGACCAGCCGCAGCAGCGTGGACTTGCCGGAGCCGTTGGCGCCAATGACGCCCACGCGTGGTTCGTCCAGCCGGAGGTTGACGTCATCAAGGAGGACCTTGGGCTGCGGGGAATCCTCTTGTTGGACCGCAACGGTTACCTTGTCGAATGTCACGGTGGGCATGGCTTGCAGTCCTACGCCGTTGCAGGGGTGGCGGCCTGCCGCCGTACCCGGCGGACCAGGACATCGGGGAAGGCGCGGTGCAGCGCGACGGCGATGGCCGCCGCAAGGATGTTCTTGATGACGTCGCCGGGGTAGAAGACAAGGTCGCCCACGAAGGCCTGTTCCAGGGTTGCCTTCGAGTTCAGGGCGATGCCCAAAATGCCCAGGGTGTGGACCACCACAACGCTGGTGGCCGTGGCGGCGAGGAAGAACCAAAGCGCGCGGGCCTTGCTGGTGCGTTTGATGATGATGGTGGCCAGCCAGCCCACCACTCCCGCCGCGATGGGGAAAGCGATGATGTAGCCGGCTGAGGGGCCGGCAAGGATGCCCAGGCCGCTGCGGCCCTGGCTGAAGATGGGCAGGCCGGCGAGCCCCAGGAGGGTGTAGAGCCCGACGGCGGCAAGTCCGCGGGCAGGACCGAGCACCAGGCCGGTGAGCATCACGGCGAGGGTCTGGAAGGTAATGGGGACGCCAAAACCGTTCAGGGCCAACCCCGGCACGAGTGCTGCGCCGGCGACGAGGGCGGCGAAGACGGCAATAAGCCCCAGGTCGGTGCCGTTCCAGCGGCGGCGTCCTGTCGGTTGGCTGTTCGGTGTAGTGGTGCGGGTGTTGCTCATGGCGGTCCTGTCGGGGTTGTACAAGCGGAATCTAATGTACCGCCGACGTTACCGGGGTGGAACGGTGCCTATTTTGTAGGGGGTCTACTACGCCGGGTGCGCGCTGCGTTGGGCTGGGCACAAATTGGCCCCTAGGTTGCCTTCCGACGGCGGGGTGCGGCGGAGCGCGGCGGAGCTGCGCGGAGGTGCGCGGATGCCCGGCCGAGGATGCGCGCGAGGTCGTCAACGTCGCTGTCTGACAGGGCCGCGAACAGCAAGCTCCGCACGGCGTTGATATGGCCGGGGAACACGGCCCCGAGCACGGTGCGGCCGGCGTCGGTGAGTGTCAGGACGGTGCTGCGTTCGTCCTCGGGGGAGGGGGAGCGGGAGACGAGGCCGCGCTGTTCGAGCGATTGCGCCTGGTAGGTCAGCCCGCTGCGGCTGTAGACAACGCCGTCGGCGAGGTCCGTCATGCGCAGCTGCCCGTCCGGGGCGTCTCCGAGGCGGGCCAGGAGCTGGAACTGGACGTAGCTGAGGTCACCGGCATCGCGGAGCTGTTTCTCCACTGCGTGGCGGAGCAGGCTGCTGACCTCCGTGAACGCGAAATACGCCCCGAGCTGGGTTGGGGTCAGGTTCGAGGGTGCTTCGTCCATGGTTCCATCCTAGGGGTTGATTCGAGTTCGAAGCAATGCTACCTTCATTCCATTGCTTCAAATTCGAAGCATCAACTGAAAGGGACAATCATGAAGGCAGTGCAGTTTCACGAGGCAGGCGGCCCCGAGGTGCTTCAGCTCACGGAGATCGAGCAGCCGGTGCCGGCCGCCGGAGAGGTCCGGCTGCGTGTAGCCGCGTCCGCCTTCAATGCGGCCGATAACGGAATGCGGGCGGGATTCCTGCCGATCCCGGTGGTGCTGCCGCACGTTCCCGGCTATGACGTATCCGGCATCGTCGATGCGGTAGGCAAAGGCGTCGAGGGTATTTCGGCAGGCGATCCGGTCATCGGGTTCCTGCCCATGGAACAGGACGGCGGCGCCGCGGACTACGTCATTGCCCCCGCCGATGCGGTCGTGGCCGCCCCGGCGACCATTCCACTGGCTGATGCAGCGGCGCTGCCTTCAGTGGCATTGACGGCCTGGCAAGCCCTCGTTGACGAGGGGCAGCTGGAGGCAGGACAGCGGCTGCTCATTGTCGGCGCCGGCGGTGTGGTGGGCAAATATGCCATCCAACTCGCGAAGCGCGCCGGCGTGCACGTGGTGGCAACCGCAAGTCCACGCAGTATCGACGCTGTCCGTGCGGCAGGCGCGGATGAGGTCATCGACCATACGGCCGTCGACCTGCTCGGCGCCGTCGACGGGCAGGTGAATGTGCTGCTCAACCTGGCTCCGATCGAGCCGGAGCAATTTGCCGCGCTGGTGGCCCTGGTACGCGATGGCGGCGCGGTGGTCAGCACCACGGCATTCATGCAGACGCCGGGCGACGAGACGCGTGGTGTGCGTGCTGCCACCGTCTACGTCCGTCCCAACCGCGAACGCCTCTCAGAGTTGGTATCCCTGGTCGACGACGGGCAACTCACCGTCGAAGTCACCCGACGCATTCCCCTCGCGGAACTGCCTGCCCTCCACGCGGAGGCGAGCGTTGGCCGCGTGCCCGGCAAGGTCATTGTCCTGGCGGGCTGACCTGCTGCCCGAACGTCGGTTTCGGGGATGGCGAACGCTTCCGGCATTCGGGCTTTGCATTGGTGGGCAGGCAAGCAGGCGTTGTAGCCGCCTTACATCGGAGAGAGGATGAACGCACCAGCTGAAATTCTCGGACAAGGACCCGACGATGCCCGAACTCCTCATCGACTTCATCACCTCGCTCGACGGCTACGCGGCTGCGGACGGCTGGCCGGGCTGGTGGGGACTTGAAGGGCCCGAATACCTGGCATGGCTCGGAGATACCCCCGAAGTCGACTACACCGTGCTGATGGGGGCAACGACGTACCGCGTCATGTCAGGCCTCTCCGCTGCCGGCGAACCCGGTACCGAACCTCTGGCCGGTCTGTCGACGATCGTGTTCTCGAAGACATTGCGCGAACCCCTCGCGTGGGCGAACGCTCAACTCGTCGCGCGGGACGCCGTTGAGGCCGTGCGAGAGATGAAGGCAGCCGGGACGACGTCAATGCGCACGATAGGCAGCCTCACGCTGTGCCGGTCGCTACTGAAGGCAGGTCTCGTGGACCGCTTCCGCGTGGTCATCTTCCCCGTCATCACCGGGAGCACCGGCCGAGAGAGGATCTACGACGGGTACCCCGACGTCGCCCTCGACATGATCGGCAGCCGGACCTTCGATGGACGCATCCAGCTGGTTGAATACGTCCCGACCGTGCTGCCAGGGCCCACGGGTTCGTAGATGGTCTGAACGGGACCAGTATTAGCTGAAGCTGAGATCAGATGGATGCTCATCAGTGTCAGTTCGCCTGCAGGGAAGATCCCGCGCAACGCCGGGCCGCGGCGGATCACTCACTCGGCCGGATCGGCGTCCGGTTTCATCCAAAACGGCGAGTAGTGGTAACCGTCAGGATCGTCGAACTGGCGCTGGTACATGAAGGGGTAGTCGTCGGTATCACCGATCCGCCCGCCGGCGGCACCGGCGCGCTCGACGAGCTCATCGACCGCCTCACGGCTCCCGACATCAAACGAGACAGTGACCTTTGACGGCGTATCGGGTCCGCCTACCAGCTCCTCGGCGCCGCCGACGCTCGCATACATCTCGCGGCTGCCGAGCATGACGAACTGCTCTGGTGCGATCGCGAAACATGACACGTTCTGATTGGACATTTCCGGTTTAAGAGTCCAGCCCAGTGCGGTGTAGAAAGCGGTGGCGCGCTCAACGCTGTCAACCGGGCAGGTGATGAAGAGGCTCATGCGGCTCATAGTTGCAAGATGCAAGTATGAGGTCAAGATCCCAGCGGCGGTCCGCAACTGGGCTGGGCGCTGCCGCATTGCCGAGGCGTCCCGCCCGGGTCCGCTGTGGCTTCGCCACTGACTTCCAGCCGGACGATCGCTCGACCACTGGACGTCCCCAACCAAGTCGAATACTGGTTACGCCGGTTTAAGGACTGTCACACGACATGTCGGCACATCTGTCTGCCGCCATGAGCGGGACTCAGACAGCAGACTTCGCACCAAAACAGGGGTTTGCGGGAAGCGCCTGCTTGGTACCCTGTGCCGTATGCCCATCAAACTTGAAAACGTCGGCATCGCCGTCAGCGATCTGGAAGCAACAATCGCGTTCTTCACCGACCTCGGCCTCACCGTCCTGGGCCGCGACACGGTCAGCGGCGACTGGGCAGACACGGCTGTGGGCCTGGACGGCAACCACGCCAAAATTGCCCTCCTCCAGACCCCGGACGGCAACGGCCGCCTCGAACTGTTCGAATACATCCACCCCGATGCAATCCCCACAGAGCCCACCCTGCCCAACGAAATCGGCATGCATCGAGTGGCCTTCTCCGTTGACAGCATCGAGGATGCCCTTGGCATTGCTGCCAGGCACGGCTGCCACCCGCTGCGCGGCGTCGCAACGTATGGCGACGTCTACAAACTCTCCTATGTGCGCGGCCCCAGCGGAATCATTGTGATGTTCGCCGAGGAACTGCAGAAGGGCTGAGGACGCCCGGCGGCCTGCAATATACTCCGAACATGCCCATCACGCACCCTGCCCCAAATCCCTACCGCCGCAATAACACTCTGCGCGGAGGCCGGCTGTGAGCGGCGGTCTCGTCGCCCTGCTCGACGACGTGGCAGCGCTGGCCCGGATCGCGGCCGCCTCGGTGGACGACGTCGCGGCCGGCGCCGCAAAGGCCGGAGCCAAGGCCGCGGGCGTGGTCATCGACGACGCCGCCGTCACCCCGCAGTACGTCTCAGGTGCGGACCCGGCCCGGGAACTGCCAATGATCAAAAAGATCTTCTGGGGCTCGATTCGCAACAAGCTCTTGATCATCCTCCCGGCCCTGCTGCTCATCAGTGCGTTCGTTCCCGGGATCATCCCCTTCATCCTCATGCTGGGCGGAACCTACCTCTGCTATGAAGGAGCGGAGAAGGTCTGGCACAAGTTCCGTGGCGGCCATCATGACGCCGGGGAGGCTCCGGCCGTGGAGCGCGGGCACGACGCCGAGGCAAAAGTGGTCAAGGGCGCCATCACCACCGACTTCATCCTGTCCTGCGAAATCATGGTCATCTCCATGAATGAGGTCGCAACGGAATCCATTTGGGTCCGGGCGTTCATTCTGGTGCTGGTGGCGTTTGCCATCACGGTGCTGGTTTACGGTGCGGTGGCCCTCATCGTCAAAATGGACGATATCGGGCT
The DNA here is from genome assembly GCF_004364695.1 of Arthrobacter sp. AG258. Classification (NCBI taxonomy): domain Bacteria; kingdom Bacillati; phylum Actinomycetota; class Actinomycetes; order Micrococcales; family Micrococcaceae; genus Arthrobacter; species Arthrobacter sp. AG258. Next base: position 144,434 of record NZ_SOBI01000004.1, read on the forward strand.
GCACCTGATGGACAAGGACTCGTCACGTTCCAAGCGCATCGGTGAACTGCTCGTCAGGGGGATGCCGGCCGTCCTGGCGGCCATCACGTTCGTCGGCACGATTGCCATGCTGTGGGTTGGCGGCCACATCATGCTGCAGGGGGCCCACGATCTCGGCTGGCACGCACCCTACGACCTCGTCCACGCCCTGGAGCACCCGGTGGAATCCGTTCCAGCCGTCGGCGGCCTCCTCGCGTGGCTCGTCAACACTTTGTGCTCGGCGGTACTGGGACTTGCCTGGGGCCTGGTGGTCCTGGCAGTCGTGGGCCCGCTGATGAAAGTGCTGCCGTTTGGCAAGGCCAAAGAAGCCAAGGACGGTCATGACGCGGCCGGCCGTCGGCAGTCGGAGAATCACCAGGGCTGACGCCGCGCGGCGAACAACAGCCTCCGCTAGAACGCGTAGCGGATCCGGCAGTACGGCGCTATGTCGGCGACGAGTGTGGAGAGCTGCCGCACGTAACCGGCCTTCGCCCGCGCGCGGTACCTGACGTTGCTGAAGCCGTTCGACGAGACCTTGGCTTCCTGCAGGCCGGGACGCCACAGCACCTCCTCTGCCTGCGGGTGCCAGCCAAGGTTGACGTTGTGCAGCTGCTCATTATGGGTGAGGAAGATGACCTCCGCCGCCAGTTGGGCTTTGGCTTCGGGGGTCAGGGTTGCGTCGAGTTGGCGCAGCAGTTGTTCCCAGTCCGCAAGCCAGGTATCCGTGATGATGACCGGGGAGAAATTCACGTGCACTTCGTAGCCGGCTGCAACAAAGTCGTTGATGGCGGCCATCCTGTCGGCAACCGGCGATGTGCGGACATCGATGGACTTTGCCAGGTCCGCGGGCATCAATGAAAAGCGGATCCTGGTGTGGCCGCCATGGTCCCATTCCAGCATCGCGGGGTTGACGAACTTCGTGGCGAAGGAGAGCTTGGCGTTGGGCAGTTCGCGGAACAACGCGACCAGCTCTTCCACGTTGTCGCTGATCAGGGCGTCTACGGAGCAGTCGCTGTTTTCTCCGATGTCATAGACCCAGAGCTCAGCGTCGCACTGGTTGGGCTCCAGCTTGATCCCCTGGCGGGCGGCATGCCGTTCGATGGCTCCGGCGATCTGCCCGATGTTGGCGAACACGGTGACCGGGTTGCTGTAGCCCTTGTGGCGGGGAACATAGCAGTAGGCGCACGCCATGGCGCACCCGTTGGCGGTCGAGGGTGCGATGAAGTCCGCAGAACGCCCGTTGGGCTTGACGGCCAGCGACTTCTTCACGCCGAGGACCAGCGCCTCCGTCTTGATCCGTGACCACCGCGGGACGTTCGTTTCGTCACCGTGGACGTCCGGAATGTTCCAATGGTTCTCCACCAGCACAACGTCGGCATCCGGCCAGCGTGCCACGATCTCCTGGCCACGGGGCAGCTCCAAAGCTTCAGGCTGGGCATAGATGCGCCGGACCTGGAGGAGACGGTCAAATTCCATGCACCCCATTCTCCATGGGTGCAGGAAGCCGGCATCCGCACGCCACGGCCGGTGCCGGCACCGATAGTCCACTGGCCCGGAGGTTGAAATTGTGGTGGCCTGCTGGACGGTAGACTGGACTGTGCCGTTCTCCGGCCGTTTACCGCCCCGCCCAACCACAGACGCTCCGGGCCGCGGCTTATCCCTGTTTGTGAAAGGCCTTACCTGCTGTGATTACTGTCCAGGATCTTGAACTGCGTGCCGGCGCCCGGCTCCTCATGGACCAGGTGAGCTTCCGCATCGACAAAGGGGACAAGATCGGCCTGGTGGGCCGGAACGGGGCCGGCAAGACCACGCTGACCCGCGTCCTTGCAGGGGAGGGGCTTCCGGCTGCCGGCAAGGTCACCCGCAGCGGCGAAATCGGCTACCTTCCCCAGGATCCGCGGACCCCTGACATGGAGCAGCTGGCCCGGGACCGGATCCTCTCTGCCCGTGGCCTCGATATCGTCGTCGGCAAACTCCGCAAGGCGCACGATGAGATGGCCAGCGAGGACCCCGAGGTCCAGCGGAAGGCCATGAACCGCTACGACCGGCTGGAATCGGAGTTCCTGGCCGCGGGCGGCTACGCGGCCGAGGCTGAAGCGGCGTCGATCTGTTCCAACCTCGCCCTCCCCGACCGCCTGCTGAACCAGCCGCTGAAGACGCTCTCCGGCGGGCAGCGGCGCCGCGTGGAGCTGGCCCGCATCCTGTACTCCGATGCCGAGACGATGCTGCTGGACGAGCCCACCAACCACCTCGACGCCGACTCCATCGCCTGGCTGCGTGACTTCCTGAAGAACCACCAGGGCGGCCTGATCGTCATCAGCCACGACACGGACCTGCTGGAAGCCACCGTCAACAAGGTGTTCCTGCTGGACGCCAACCGTGCCCAGATCGACTTCTACAACATGGACTGGAAGCGCTACCTCCAGCAGCGCGAAACGGATGAGCGCGCCCGCAAGCGTGAACGCGCCAATGCCGAAAAGAAGGCACAGGTCCTCATGGACCAGGCCAACAAGATGCGGGCCAAGGCCACCAAGGCCGTCGCCGCGCAGAACATGGCCAAGCGTGCCGAACGGCTGCTCAGCGGCCTGGAAGCGGTCCGCGAGCAGGACCGCGTGGCAGCGCTTCGTTTCCCCGATCCGTCGCCCTGCGGCAAGACCCCGCTCACCGCGGACGGGCTCAGCAAATCCTACGGTTCGCTGGAAATCTTCACCGACGTGGACCTGGCGATCGACCGCGGCTCCAAGGTGGTCATCCTGGGGCTCAACGGCGCCGGCAAGACCACCCTGCTGCGCATGCTCGCCGGCGTGGACGCACCGGACACCGGCGAGGTCATCCCGGGCCACGGGCTCAAGGTGGGCTACTACGCCCAGGAACACGAAACCCTGGACCACGACCGCACCGTGCTGGAGAACATGCGCTCCTCCGCGCCGGACATGAAGGACGCCGAGGTCCGCGGCATCCTGGGCTCGTTCCTGTTCTCCGGCGACGACGTCGACAAGCCCGCCGGCGTCCTCTCCGGCGGAGAGAAGACCCGCCTGGCCCTGGCCACCATCGTGGCTTCCAGCGCCAACGTCCTGCTCCTCGATGAACCTACCAACAACCTGGACCCCGCCAGCCGCGCCGAAATCCTGGGCGCCCTGCGGAACTACACCGGCGCCGTCGTCCTGGTCAGCCACGACGAGGGCGCGGTGGAGGCCCTCAACCCCGAACGCGTCGTCATGCTCCCGGACGGTGTGGAGGACCTCTGGAACGAGGACTACCTGGACCTGATCACCCTGGCCTAGCGGACGGTCAGCTCCCGGGCCGCGGTCATGCGGAGCAGCTGCTGGTAGGTGATGCTGAACATGGAGTTATGGTCGCCTGCTCCGGCCCAGAGCACTTCGTGTTCCCGCAGGCTGGTATCCAGGAGGCTCCTGATGGGCGCGGGGTGGCCCACCGGTGCCACGCCGCCCACCTGCTGGCCCGTGTGCTCCAGGACAAAGTCGGGGGAGGCCCGGCGGATCCTGCCGTGGCCCAGCTGCCCGGCCACCAGCTTCGTGTCCACCCGCGCCGCGCCGCTGGCGAGGATCAGCAGCGGCCGGCCGTCCAGCTCAAAAACCAGGCTGTTGGTAATGGCCGCAACGTCGCACCCCAGCGCTTCCGCCGCTGTCAGGGCGGTGGGGACGCCGGCAGCAAAAGTCCGCACCGTATCCGGTAACCCTGCTTCGAGCAGTGCCGAGCGCACCAAGGCGACCGGGCCGGCGTCGTACCCGCTCATTCTTAGAACCCCTGCGCGTCCAGGAGGGCGTCCTCTTCTTCCTCGGCCGTCGCCTTGGTGCGCTTCCGCGCTGGTGCCGGCCGACGGCGGGCAGCCGGGACGGCGGAGTGGACGGCCCCGTCGGCGGGCGTCTCCTCATCCTCGGCGTCAATCGCGGCGTTGCGCGCCTGCTGCCGCGCCGCATAGCCAAAGCCGACGAACATGAGCACGCCGAACGCGAACCACTGCAGGGAGTAGGAAAGGTGCGTCCCCTCGTCCGTGGACGGCTTGGGGAACGCCACGGGCATGTCGGCAACAGCGGGCGTTTCCGAGGCCAGCTGGCCGTACGCCCCCGTGAACACCGGATAGCCCAGTTGCGCCGCATAAGTTTGCAGGTCGATGGACGCCAATTGTCCCGTGGGTGCCCCGCGCTGCAGCTCGGGCTCGCTGTGCTTCAAGCGCACGACGGCGGTCACCTCACCGGCCGGGGGCGCCGGCACCGAATCCGGACTGCCGGGATTCTTGTTTCCGATGGGCAGCCAACCCCGGTCGATCACCACGGTTTCGCCGCTGTCCAGCCGGAACGGGACAACAACCTCGTACCCCGGCTGGCCGTTGAGGGGCCGGTTCCTCACCACGCGCTGGCCGGCAGCATCGTAGGTTCCCTTGAGCTCAACCTGGGTCCATTCCTTGGCCGGGTCCAGCTGCGCGAACTGGTCCTTCGCCTGGGAGAAAGGGATGGGGGTTGCCGAATAGTTGTTGACGACCCTGTTGATTTCGGCAAGGGTTTCGGCGCGGCGGTCCATCTGCCAGCGGCCCAGGAAGACGCAGGCCGTGGCAAAGATGGCGGCCAGCAGGAGATAGCCCAGCCACTTGCTGGAGAAGAGGAAGCGGTACATTCAGATGTCCTGCTCCAGGGGGACCGCGTCCGCCTGCAGGGGAAGGGTTTCCTTCCAGAGTCCCCGCGTTTGCAGATAGTCCTCAAGCCATACCCGGTGCTCCGCGCAGGCCAGCCAGGTCTTCCGCCGCTCGGGAGCGTGGATCTTGGGATTGTTCCAGAGGAGCTGCCAGGACGCTTCGGACCTGCAGGCCTTCCGCGAGCAGAGAGCCGTTGACTCCGATGCCATGTCCGATCCTGCTGCGAAATCGAAAAGGCTCATGGCGCCTGCCGCTCCTCTCCCTGTTCCTCGTCGTCTGCTACCAGTTCGCCCTGGAGCACCGCGCTCCCTGCTTCTTCGTCCTCGGCCGGGGGAGCCGGGCTTTCGAGCTCCGCCAGGGGCGCGGAATCGATCAGCAGGTCGCTGTGCCCTTCGGCCTTGTCGTTGCCGTTGGCTATGACCACCGCCACCCAGGGAAGGAACACCGCGCCGGCCACCGCAATGATCTTGAACCAGCCGTCCACCACGAAAATCATGACCAGGCAAACCATGCGGATGCCCATTGCCAGGGCGTACTTGATCATCCGCTGTCGCATGTCCTCCGAGTGCGCTCCAGCAGCTTCGGTAATGCTGTGTACCTCGGTATCGCCGGAGAACCGGCCCGGTTCTCCGGGCGCGGAATGTCCCGCATGGTTTTCAAGGGTCACGGTGAATAATCACGCTCCAAAGGCTTCCCTCAATTCTCGCACCATCGGCAGTGCTGCCCAAACCCGTACCGGGGCTGCCGCTAAGATCGGAGGCAGCCCAAACCACTCACTGCAACCGCGGCCCAGCCTGCCGCAGAAAACCGGAGCCCTCTATGACTGAAGCAGTTTCCGCAGCCCGCAGCGTCCTGATCACCGGCGGAAACCGCGGTATCGGCCTGGCAATCGCACAGGCATTCCTGGCCAACGGCGACAAAGTGGCCGTGACCTACCGCAGTGAATCGCAGCTGCCGGAGGGAATCCTCGGGGTCAAGGCCGATGTGACCGACGAGGCCTCCGTGGACGCAGCCTTCAAGGAAGTGGAAGCCGCCCACGGCCCCGTCGAAGTCCTGGTGGCCAATGCCGGCATCACCAAGGACACGCTGCTGCTGCGCATGAGCGAGGACGACTTCACCTCCGTGATCGACACCAACCTCACCGGCGCGTTCCGCGTCATCAAGCGTGCGTCCAAAGGGATGATCCGGCTGCGCAAGGGCCGCGTCGTCCTGATCTCCTCGGTGTCCGGCCTGTATGGCGCTCCGGGCCAGATCAACTACTCCGCGTCCAAGGCCGGACTGGTGGGCATCGCCCGGTCCCTCACCCGCGAACTTGGTTCACGCGGCATCACCGCCAACGTGGTGGCCCCCGGTTTCATCAATACCGACATGACCGCCGAACTCCCCGAAGCAACCCAGAAGGACTACCTGGCCAGCATTCCGGCCGGCCGCTTCGCCGAAGCGTCAGAGGTTGCCAATGTGGTCCGCTGGATCGCCAGCGACGAAGCCGCCTACATCTCCGGGGCCGTCATCCCGGTGGACGGCGGCCTGGGCATGGGGCACTGACCAGCCCCGCCCACGGCCCTGCAGTGCACTAGGCCGGTGGCCCTTATTTGTCGAGGTCGGACAAAGGCATTGGGAACAGCCGCTGGCATGATGGACTGCAGGCCACAACGATTTGGATGTTTCGAACAAAGGAAGCTCGTATGGGACTGCTGGACAACAAGACGGCCATCGTCACCGGATCATCGCGGGGCATCGGCGCGGACGTAGCCAAGATCCTCGCCTCGGAAGGCGCCGCCGTCGTCGTCAATTACCGCCAGAAGGCGCCCCGCGCCAACAAAGTGGTACAGGGAATCGAGGCCGACGGCGGCCGGGCGGTAGCCGTCGGTGCCGACCTCACCACGCAGGAAGGCGTGCAGGCGCTGGCCAGCGCGGCCATGGAAAACTTCGGGTCCCTGGACATCCTGGTCCTGAACGCCTCCGGCGGCATGGAAACGGGGATGGGGGAGGACTACGCGCTCAAACTGAACCGCGACGCGCAGGTGAACATGCTCAACGCCGCCGTGCCCCTCATGCGGGAAGGCTCCCGCGTGGTGTTTGTCACCAGCCACCAGGCCCACTTCATCAACACCGTTCCCACCATGGAAGCCTACGAGCCCGTTGCCCGCAGCAAGCGCGCCGGTGAGGACGCCCTCCGGGAACTGATCCCCAACCTCGCGGAGAAGGGCATCTCCCTCGTGGTGGTCTCCGGGGACATGATCGAAGGCACCGTCACCGCCACGCTCCTGGACCGCTCCACGCCAGGTGCCATCGAGGCACGCCGCGCCGAAGCCGGGAAGCTGTACTCCGTGGAGGAATTCGCCCAGGTTGTGGCCGGTATGGCAACGGCCGACGTCGAGTCCGGCCACACCGAGTATGCCGGCGGCGCAGACTACTTCGGCAAGGGCGTCCAGTAGCCGCCCGCTGTTGTACGCCTTAAACCCCTGATGGGCTCCGCCAAGCGGAGCCCATCAGTTGTTTGCAGGGACTCAGACCCCAGCGATGTAGCGGACGGCGTCCAGGTAAGGCATGTTCACTGCGGCATCCGCTACCGCCCTGACGGCCGGCTTGGCGTTGAACGCCACCCCGATGCCGGCGGCGCCGAGCATGTCCAGGTCGTTGGCGCCATCGCCTACGGCAACGGTGTGTTCCAGGGCAATGCCCTCCGCCGCGGCCCACTCGCGCAGGTACTTCTCCTTCGCGGCCCGGTCCACCACCGCGCCGAGCACCTTGCCGGTCAGCGCACCGTCCACGATTTCCAGTTCGTTGGCCTGCCAGTAGTCCAGGCCAAGGTCCGCGGCGATCGGTGCGAGGATCTGGTTGAAGCCACCGGAGACCACAGCCACCACGTGGCCTGCGGCCTTGAACGCGGCAACCAGTTCGGCGGCCCCTTCGCTGAGTTGCACTTCGTGGCGGACGGAATTGACGACGTCGGCCGGCAGCCCCGCGAGGACAGCCACCCGGGCGTGGAGGGACTGCGCGAAATCCAGTTCGCCGCGCATGGCGGCCTCGGTCACGGCGGCCACTTCTTCCCGCTTGCCGGCGTACGCGGCCAGGAGTTCGATAACCTCCTGCCGGATCAGGGTGGAATCGACGTCCATGATCAGCAGCTTCCGTTCGGCGGCGCGCAGCCCGGCCGGCACCAGGGCGGTGTCAAAACCCTCGATCGCGGCCGCTGCCACGGCCCGCCGCAGGGACGCGAGCCCGGCCGCCGTGTTGTCGGGAAAGGCGAGTTCTGCCAGGGACACCTGGTAGCGGTCATCGCCCAGGACGGTCTCGGACAGCACCTCGGCGCCCTGTCCAGCAAGGACGGAACGCAGCTGCTCCAGCCCGTCGGGGGTCAAATTTTGGCCATAGCTGACCGCAGTAACGTTCGAAGTCATGCCTGCAATCTTATCGAGCGGCAACAAGGTCCCCTGCATTCGTTGCGCACCCGACTTCGGGGGTTCCCGGGACCTTCACGCCGGTTATCAGTCATCATCTTTTTTGTCCTAGTGTCTATTCCTATGAGTGATGTTCTGGAACTGGACTCCGTCAGCGTTGTCCGTGGTAAGAAGACCCTGCTGGACAAGGTCGACTGGCAGGTCAACGAGGGCGAGCGGTGGGTCATCCTTGGCCCGAACGGCGCCGGCAAAACCACCCTCCTCCAGATTGCCGCAGCCCGGCTCCACCCCAGCAGCGGCACGGCCGGCATCCTTGACGAAGTCCTTGGCCGGGTGGACGTCTTCGAGCTCCGGCCACGCATTGGCCTGTCATCGGCGGCCTTGGCCACCCAGATCCCTGAGCATGAGAATGTCCTCAACGTGGTGGTCACCGCGGCGTACGGTGTCACCGGACGCTGGCGGGAAGGGTACGAGCGCGACGACGAACGGCGCGCCTTCCGGCTTTTGAACGACTGGGGCATGGGGCCGCTGCTCAACCGGACCTTCGCCACCCTGTCCGAGGGGGAGCGGAAGCGCGTCCAGATCGCCCGCGCCCTGATGACCGATCCCGAGCTGCTGCTGCTGGATGAGCCGGGCGCAGGCCTGGATCTTGGGGGACGTGAAGAACTGGTGCACAAGCTTGGCGAGCTCGCCCGCGACGAGGCCGCTCCGGCCATGGTCCTGGTCACGCACCACCTCGAAGAAGTGCCCCCCGGCTTCACGCACGCCATGTTGCTCCGGGACGGAGGCGTGGTGGCCGCCGGCCCCATCACCGAGGTCCTCACCGAAGAACACCTGAGCACTACTTTCGGCCTTCCCTTGGACGTGTCCGAAAACGCGGGCCGTTACACCGCTACAGCACGCCGCTAAGCCACGCCTGCCGAACCGTTGTGGAATTTTTCAGCAGCACCATTGTGTTCGTCGCCGGCCTGTGGGCCGGCACCATCAATGCAGTAGTTGGCTCCGGGACCCTGGTCACCTTCCCGGTCCTCATCGCCCTGGGGGTGGCCCCGGTTGTAGCTTCCATGAGCAACGCCATGGGCCTCGTGGCCGGTACCGCGGCCGGTGCGTTCGGCTACCGCCGGGAGCTCGCAGGGCGGGGCCGCCAGGTGCTCCGGCTCCTGCCGGCGTCGGTCCTCGGCGGGATCACCGGGGCGTGGCTGCTGCTGCACCTGCCCGAACAGGTTTTCCATTATGTCGCTCCCGTGCTCTTGGTATTGGCGCTGCTGATGGTGGTTTTCCAGCCCAGGCTCCAGGACTGGGTCCGCAACCGCGAGGCCAATCCCGAACACGCCGTACGGGACAAGCGCCACGGGATCCTCCTGGTGGTGCTCGTGTACCTGGCCGGCGTGTACGGTGGCTATTTCGTCGCGGCACAGGGAATCCTGCTGGTAGGAATCCTCGGGGTGTTCCTCACCGGGACCATCCAGAACGCGAACGCCATGAAGAACATCCTGGTCCTCGGCGTGAACATGGTGGCCGCCATCTCCTACCTGGTCTTCGCCTTCGACCGGATCAACTGGCTGGTGGTGCTGCTGATCGCCGTCAGTTCCACCATCGGCGGCCTGATGGGATCCAAGGTGGGCCGGAAGCTCTCGCCGCGCGTCCTCCGGGCGGTCATCTTCAGCCTGGGCATCGTGGCCCTGGGCGTTATGATCGCCAACCTGCTGAAATAATCACCCGGTGACCTTCCATTACCTCGAATCCGCCGATGACCCGCGCGTAAGCGACTACACCACGCTGACCGATGTCCACTTGCGCAAGCTCCGCGAGCCTGCCGAGGGGATGTATATCGCCGAATCGTCGCGGGTGCTCCGCCGCGCGCTGGCGGCAGGCCATGCGCCGCGCTCATTCTTCCTGGCAGAGAAATGGATGGCGGACCTCGACGACGTCTTCCAGGCCTACCCTGACGTTCCCGCGTACATTGGCTCGGCCGCCTTGCTGGAGGAAATCACCGGCTTCCACCTCCACCGCGGCGCGATGGCGGCGATGCAGCGCCCGGCCCCGGTGCCCCTGCCGGAGCTCCTCGCCGGTGCCCGCCGCGTGGCCGTGCTGGAGGACATCGTGGACCACACCAACGTGGGCGCGATCTTCCGCTCTGCCGCAGCCTTGGATATTGACGCGGTGCTCGTCTCGCCGAGGTGCGGCGATCCGCTCTACCGCCGGAGCGTCCGGGTCAGTATGGGCACCGTCTTCCAGGTGCCCTGGGCGCGCCTGCAGGACTGGCCCGGGGACCTGCAGGTACTCAAGGACCACGGATTCACGGTCGCCGCGCTGGAGCTGACGCCGGACGCCGAGGACGTCGACGCGGTGGCAGCCCGCAATCCAGACAAGCTCGCCCTGGTGCTCGGCACCGAAGGTGCAGGCATGAGCGCCGGCACCCTGGCCGCCGTCGACCTCGCCGTCAAAATCCCGATGCGCAACGGCGTGGATTCCCTCAACGTGGCCGCGGCCTCAGCCGTGGCGTTCTGGGAGTTGCGCGCACGGGGGTGACCTGCACCTTCACAGGGGCGCCGGTTCGTCAGCCCCCTCGGCTTGGTCTATGATGGATAGCTGGTTGTCCTGCTTTTTCAGCTTCGGCTGATCCGACAGATCCCAGCCATCCCATTCATACCTGGCAACTGGCAAAATCCAGTTGCGCGAACAAAGGTCCAATTATGAAGTCTGATACCCACCCGAAGTACGAAGCTGTTGTCTTCAACGACCTGGCCTCCGGCACGAAGTTCCTGACCCGCTCCACCGTGTCTTCCTCCAAGACCATCGAGTGGGAAGACGGCAACACCTACCCGGTCATCGACGTCGAAATCTCGTCCGAGTCCCACCCGTTCTACACGGGCAAGCAGCGCATCATGGACTCCGCAGGCCGCGTCGAGCGCTTCAACGCTCGCTTCAAGGGCTTCGGCGGCAAGAAGTAATTCCTTCGCCCAAGCTTGTTGCTGGACGCCCGCACCGGAAACGGTGCGGGCGTTCTGCTTTAACCGTGCACCCGTTTTTTGGGGCAGGATGGGAAGCATGAGCCAGCACTTTCCTGCCACTGATCCTGCCGGCACCCCGCGACTGCACGGCGAATACAAGGTCCCCGGCGGCAAGCTCGTCGTGGTCGACCTTTCCGTCGAGGACGGGGCTCTGGCGGAGGTCTCCGTCAGCGGCGACTTCTTCCTCGAACCCGACGAAGCCTTGGAAGACATCAACCGGGCATTGACCGGACTGCCGGAGACGACGACGGCCGCGGACCTTGCTGCTGCCGTCACGGCCGCCCTCCCGGCCGGGGCCGTCCTGTTCGGCTTCTCCGCCGACGCCGTGGCCGTCACGGTCCGCCGCGCGCTTGCCAAGGCGACCTCCTGGACGGACCACCACTGGAACGTCATTGCGCCCACAGTGCTCCCCACGGAAATCAACGTTGCCCTGGACGAGGTTCTCACCGAGGCCGTCGGCGCCGGGGAGCGGACCCCCACCCTGCGGTTCTGGGACTGGCAGGAACCGTCCGTGGTGATCGGCAGCTTCCAGTCCGTCCAGAACGAGGTGGATCCCGACGGCGTGGCCAAGCACGGCATCAACGTGGTCCGGCGGATCAGCGGCGGCGGCGCGATGTTCATGGAAGCCGGCAACTGCATCACGTACTCGCTCTACCTGCCACAGACGCTGGTGGACGGGCTGAGCTTCGCCGACTCCTACCCGTTCCTGGACGCCTGGGTCATGGCGGCACTGGAGAAGCTCGGTATCAACGCCTTCTACGTCCCCCTCAACGACATCGCCACGGATCAGGGAAAGATCGGCGGCGCCGCGCAAAAACGCCTGGCCAACGGGGGAATGCTGCACCACGTGACCATGAGCTATGACATCGACGCCGACAAGATGGTCGAGGTGCTGCGGATCGGCAGGGAAAAACTCTCTGACAAGGGCACCCGCAGCGCAAAGAAGCGCGTCGATCCGCTCCGCCGGCAGACGGGCCTTGCCCGGATGGCGATCATCGAAGCCATGATCGAGGTGTTCAGCGAGCGCTACGGGGCCGCCCCGTCACAGCTGGCCGGGCACGAGCTCGCAGCCGCCGAGGAACGCGTGGCTGCGAAATTCGGCACCGAGGAGTGGCTCTACCGGGTTCCGTAGCCTCACGGCGGTTACCCGCCGACCGATGACGAAACGCCGGCGGCCTGCGCCGTGAGCGCCCGCACCAGGTGGCTTCGCTGTTCGATGATGATCCGGCGCAGGGCTCGCGGTGCATCCCCGTTGGCCGCCAGCCAGTCATCCGTCCGCCGGACCACTGCATGCTGTTCAGGAGCCGCGCCCTGCGCCAAGTCCTGCGATGACGGGTAGAGCCCGCGCACGATCCGGCTGGCGATTTCGATGCTCCGCTCAGCCCAAACGGTCCGCAGGCAATCGAAGTACGGGCCGACGTACGGGTCAAGCAACTGTGCCGGTGCCGTGCTGAAACCATTGATGGTGGCTGACAGCAACTGGTTGGAAAGCTCGTCTTTCTTCACGGCGGCGTCCCAGGCTGCCGCTTTCACGTGGGCTTCGGGACGGGCCGCCATCGCCGTTGCGTGGCCGGCGCGGCCGGAGGCCGTGGTGTCCCGGGCGAGTTCGGCATCGAGTTCGGCGGCGGTGGCCTGTCCGTTGGCGGCCAGCGCGTGCCACAGTTGCCAGCGCAGTTCAGCGTCGACGGCCAGGCCTGGCACGGGAGCTGAGCCGTCCAGCAGGCCGCGGAGCCGCGGGAGCAGGGCGGGATCGTGCCTGCTGAAGCCCGCCAAGGTCCGCGCCCAGGCCAGTTGCTGGTCCGACCCCGGTGTGGCCCGGTCCAGTTCGGTTGCCGCGGTGGCGAGGAAGGACGCGCGGACCGAGTCCCTGGCTGCCGGCGGGACATAGTGTTCGACGGCGGTGGCCGCGTTGTCGAGGATGTTCAACAGGACGCCGATTCCGGTCTCGGCGGGGGCAAACGCGGCTACGGCGTCCACGTAGAGGGCGGCTGGGCTTTGCGCGTCGCGGGCAGAGTTCCACAAGGCCGTCCAGCAGAGGGCGCGGGCCATGGGGTCGGTGATCCGGTCCAGGGCGGCGCGGACAGTCGCCAGGGAGTCCGGGTCCAGCCGTACCTTGGCGTACGTCAGGTCGTCATCGTTGACCAGGATGAGGGCAGGCCGTGGCTGTGCGGCAAGCTGGGGGAGTTCCGTCCTGGCGCCCGCCACGTCGGTCTCAAAGCTCCTGGTACGGACCAGCGCGCCCTCGCCGTCGAAATCGTAGGAGCCGACCCGGAGGCGGTGCGGCCGCAGCTCTTCGCGTCCGGTGGCCGGGTCCACTGCTTCCTGGACGATGGCCACCCCTGCCGGCAGGCCGTCGTCGGAACCGCCGGCGCCTACCTCAAGGGACAAGGTGGAGATCCCGGAGGTCTGCAGCCACTGGTGGGCCCAACCGGTCAAATCCCGGGCGGAAGCGGCCTGGAGGGCCTCGAGGAGATCGGCCAGCGTGGTGTTTCCATAGGCGTGGTTGCGGAAATACTCCCGTGATCCGGCGATGAAGGCGTCAAAGCCGACGTAGGCAACCAGCTGCTTCAGCACCGAGGCGCCCTTGGCGTAGGTAATGCCGTCGAAGTTCTGCTTGGCGGCTTCGAGGTCGGGGATGTCCGCCACGATCGGGTGGGTAGTGGGGAGCTGGTCCTGCACATAGGCCCAGGCCTTGCGCTTGTTGGCGAAGTTGACCCAGGCGGTGTCCCAGCCGGTGGCCTGGTCCACGCCCAGGGTGCCCATGTAGTCGGCGAACGACTCCTTGAGCCAAAGATCGTCCCACCACTGCATGGTCACCAGGTCGCCGAACCACATGTGCGCCATCTCGTGCATCAGGGTGTTGGCCCGGGCCTGGTACTGCGCATCCGTGGCGCGGGACGTGAAGACGTAGCTTTCCGTGAAGGTGACCAGGCCGGGATTTTCCATGGCGCCCAGGTTGTACTCGGGCACGAATGCCTGGTCGTACTTCCCCCAAGGGTAGGGGAAGTCGAAGAGGCGGTTGAAGAAGTCCAGGCCTGCCTTGGTGAGCCCGAACAGCGCCTCCGGGTCAAAGGACGCCGCCATGGACGCCCGGCAGTAGAGGGCGAGCGGCACGTCCAGGCGGGTGCCGTCGTCGAGTGTTGCCTCCCAGCGGTCTTCTGCCTTGAAGTAGGGGCCGGCGAGGACCGTGGTGATGTACGTGGACAGGGGCAGCGTGGTGGCGAAGTCCCACCGGGCGGTAGCCGGATCGCTGGTGAGCAGGGTGCGGTTCACCTCTGCCCCGTTGGATGCCACCTGCCAGTGGGCCGGCGCCGTCACATGGAAGGTGTAGGCGGCTTTGAGGTCCGGCTGCTCGAAGTTGGCGAAGACCCGGCGGGCGTCGGCCGGCTCGTACTGGGTGTAGAGGTAGCACTGGCCGTCGGCCGGATCCACGAAGCGGTGCATGCCTTCGCCCGAGCGGCTGTACAACGCCGTGCCGGTAACGGTCACCTGGTTCTCGGCCCGCAGGTTGTCCAGCCGGATCCGGGCGCCATCCACCACCTCCGCCACCGGCAGGCCCTTGCCGTTGAGGAACACGCTGTGCACTTCGCCGCCGATGAAATCCAGGAACGTGCTGGCGCCGGGCTCTGAAGCCGTGAAGTTGATGACGCTGCGGCTCGTGTACCCTGCGACGGCCGGATCCGCCGCTTGCCGCACATCCAGCGAGATGTCGTAACTGGTGGTGCTGATCAGGACTGAACGTTCAGCGGCTTCGCGGCGCTGCAGATTCTCATGTGACACCCGGCTATCTAATCATGGTGCCGTTTGATTGACTCAGCCCGCGATCACGAAGGCGGCTGCAAGGCCCAGCACGGCAATCAGGAGCCAGGAGGCGAGGGCCGCGAGGAGCGCCGGCCCGCCCGTGTGCAGCAGGGTGCGGATCCGCACCGCGGAGCCCAGCCCGAACAAGGCTGCGCCCAGGAGGATGTCCTGCAGGGTGGCACCGGCCTCGAGCCAGCCGGGACCCAGCCAACCCGTTGACCGAAGCGCCACCATGGCAACGAACCCCAGGACAAACAACGGCACCAGCGGCGGCCTTTTCGCGGTGGAACCGTCCGGCCCGGCCGGGGGCCGGGCGCCGCTGCGGTGGTGCGCCCCCGCCAGCGCGGCAACCGGGGCCAGCAGCAGGACCCGGGTGAGCTTGACGACGACGGCGATCGCCAGCGCCGCGGTGCCGGCGGTTTGCGCCGTGGCCACCACCTGGCCGACGTCGTGCACCGAGGCACCCGTCCAGGCGCCGAAGACGGCCGCGGAAAGCCCCAGCGGATGGGAAAGCAGGGGAAGGACACCAATGGCCAGGGTTCCGCAGAGGGTCACCAGGGCCACCGGCAGGACCGTATCCGCGTGCCGGATGCGGCGGACGGCGGCCATGGCGCCGATTGCCGAGGCGCCGCAGATGGAGAACCCGGTGGCCACCAGCAGCGATGTCACCGGCGGCAGGCGGAACAGGCGGCAGATCGCGTAGGTCCCGCCGAAGCTGGCAGCCACGACGCCCACGATCAGGACCAGCGCCGGCCAGCCCAGGCCCAGGACGTCCATGACGCTGACCTTCAGGCCAAGGACCACGATCCCGCCGCGCATCAGGTGCTTGCCGGCGAAATCCAGACCCGGCCTGGCAGGGCCGGCCGTCCACGCTCCCGATCCCGGCAGGTTGGCGGCGAGGACGCCCAGGACCACGGCAACGGTCATGGCCGGCAGGGCAGGAACCAGTCCGTGCACGAGAAACGCGGCGGCAACGGCGGCTGCCGCGGTCAGTAAGCCTGCCATGAGCCGGACCAGCGGGCGACGGGAACCGCCGTGGCCCGGCGCTGGGAGGCTTCTGCTGTCTGGCACTCACCTACTGTGCCCGAAGAGGCCCGTAAAGTACGAACCGGGCCATCGGTGCCAACACGCCAGAATGGATGGCAGTAATGAATTCGAAACAAAAAGATGGTTGGCTATTGGACATGTCAGACCTATTCCAGGATTACTCCGAGGCCGCGGGCCGCACCGGGGCCTACGACGAGATGTTCGCCCCCGGCCAGCAGGCCAGGGACTCGTACGGGCAGGTGGCGGACGCCCTCCGGAAGCTCTCGCTGGCGGACGTGAGTGCGCGCGCGGACTCGATGGCCCGCACCTTCCTGGACCGCGGTGTCACGTTCGACTACGCGGGCGAGGAACGGCCCTTTCCGCTGGACATCGTTCCCCGCGTCATCCCGGCCGCCGAGTGGAGCGTCCTGGAGCGCGGCGTCGCCCAGCGTGTGCGCGCCCTCGAGGCTTTCCTGAACGACGTCTACGACAAGATGACGGTGGTCTCCGACGGCGTCATCCCGCGCCAGCTCGTGACCACCAGTGCACACTTCCACCGCCAGGTCCACGGCTTTGAACCGGCCGGCGGGGTCCGGGTCCACATTTCCGGCATCGACGTCGTCCGCGACGCCGCCGGCACGTTCCGCGTCCTGGAGGACAACGTGCGTGTTCCCTCCGGCGTGAGCTATGTGCTGGAGAACCGGCGCGCGATGGCCAAGGGCCTGCCCGAAGCCTTCGGCCAGCAGCTCATCAGGCCGGTCGAGGAGTATCCCCGCCGGCTGCTCTCGGCCCTGCGCAAGACCGCGCCGGCCGGCGTCGACGACCCCACCGTCGTCGTCCTCACCCCCGGCGTGTTCAACAGCGCCTACTTCGAACACACGCTCCTGGCCGGGCTCATGGGCGTGGAACTGGTGGAAGGCCGCGACCTCATCTGCCGCGGCAACCGTGTCTACATGCGCACCACCGCGGGCGAACAGCGCGTGGACGTCATCTACAAGCGGATCGACGACGACTTCCTGGACCCGCTGCAATTCCGCTCCGATTCCATGCTCGGCTGCCCCGGCCTGGTCAACGCCGCCCGCGCCGGCGGTGTCACCATCGCCAATGCCGTGGGCAATGGCGTGGCGGACGACAAACTGGTTTACAGTTACGTCCCTGACCTGATCCGCTACTACCTCAGCGAGGAACCCATCATCGCGAACGTGGACACCTTCCGCCTCGAGGAGAAGGAGGCCAGGGAGTACACCCTGGACAACCTTGCCGAACTGGTGGTCAAGCCGGTGGACGGGTCCGGCGGCAAAGGACTGGTCATCGGCCCGGACGCTTCCAAAGATGAACTGGACGCCCTCCGCCAGCGGATCATCGCAGATCCGCGCGGCTGGATCGCACAGCCCGTGCTGCAGCTATCCACCGTTCCCACCCTCGGCGGGGACAAATTCGGTCCCCGGCACGTGGACCTGAGGCCCTTTGCCGTGAACGACGGCGAGAATGTCTGGGTGCTCCCCGGCGGGCTCACCCGGGTGGCGCTGAAGGAAGGGTCCCTGATCGTCAATTCCAGCCAGGGCGGCGGATCCAAGGACACCTGGGTCCTCGCCGATTCACCCCAGATGCCGGTGGAAACTGTTCCCCGCCAGTCGGTCACGGTCCGCGAGCGGGTCTCCGTGTGGCCCGTGGAAAGCAACTGGCGGGACCGCCAGTCGGAGCAGCAGCAGTGAGCCGCGCCGCCGTCGGGCATTTTTCTTTCAACGTTCCGGACGCGCAGGAGGTAGCCGCGAATGCTTAGCCGTATTGCCGAGTCCTTGTTTTGGATCGGCCGCTATGTGGAGCGGGCGGACGGCACCGCCCGCATCCTCGACGTGCACCTGGAGCGCCTGAACCACCTCCCGATGGAGGAACGCCGAAGCGTTGCCCAGGAACTCCTGGCGGTAATGGGAGCCCGGCCGCAAAGCGAAGACTTTGGCCTGCCCGAACTGCTGCACGCCCTGGCCTACGACAAGACGAGCGCCACGTCCATCGCCGGGTCCCTCGGGGCAGCCCGGGAAAACGCCCGCCGTGCAAGGGAAACCGTCTCGTCCGGTTTGTGGGAGAGCCTGAACACCACGTACTACGGGCTCAGCCAGCACCGCAAGGATGTGGTGGGCACCTACCGCTTCTGCAACTGGACCCTGGAGCGGACGGCCATGGTCAGCGGCCTGGCCGACACCACGGTCAGCCACGACGAAAGCTGGCTCTTCCTGGTCCTGGGCCGATCCCTGGAACGCGCCGACATGACGGCCCGGATGCTCTCGACCCGCGACGTGCTCTCTGCGGGCATGTCCTGGGTCAACATGCTCCGCTGCGCCGGTGCCTACGAATCGTTCCTGCGGACCCGGCGGGCAGCGTTCGGCGACCAGCACGCGGCCGAATTCCTGCTCCTGGACCGGTTGTTCCCGCGGTCGATTGTCTACGCACTGCGCGACGCCGACGAGTGCCTTGCCAAGCTGGATCCGTCCGCGCAGCGGGTTGGCTTCATCAACGACGCCCGCCGCATCGTTGGCCAGGCCCGGACCTTCCTCGAGTTCCACCGGACGGATGACCTCATGTCCGAACTGCCAGAGCACATGGAGCGGGTGCAGAAGGCGGTTTCCCAGGCCTCGGATGCCATTTCCCGTAAGTACTTCAATCAGGCGGACGAACTTGCCTGGGTGGGAGAAGTGTCATGACCCGGTTGAGCATCGTCCACAGGACGGCCTACAAATACAACAAGCGGGTGACGCTGTCCTACAACGAAGCCCGGATGACGCCGCTGACGGACTCCCAGCAGGTAGTGCTGGAATCCGTGGTCAAGGTGTCCCCGTCCCAGGCAGCCGTCAGCACCTACCGTGACTACTGGGGCACCCGGGTGACGGCCTTTGACATGCAGATGCCGCACGACAACCTCGAAGTGGTCTCCAACATCACTGTGGAGGTGCACCGGGCGGAAAAGATCCCCACCGAGGCGGACATCGTGGGCTGGGACGTCCTGGCGTCGCCGGACACCCTGAACACGTTCAGCGACTGGCTGCCGCAGTCCCGGCTGAGCGGCCCCGGTGAGGAAGTCCTGGGCATCGTTCCCGGCGTGGTGGCCGGCAAGAACCCGCACGAGGCGGCCATGGCGGTCTTTGCCTGGATGCGGGGCGAGATGACGTATATGTCCGGCTCCACCGCCGTCACCACCAATGCGGAAGAGGCCTGGGGCCAGCGTCAGGGTGTCTGCCAGGACTTGGCCCACCTTGCCATCGGTGCACTGCGGAGCTGCGGCATTCCGGCCCGGTATGTTTCCGGCTACCTGCACCCGCGGTCCAGTGCCGGGATCGGCGAAACCGTGGCCGGGCAGTCGCACGCCTGGCTGGAATGGTGGGACGGGGACTGGCGCAGCTGGGACCCCACCAACCACAAACCGGCCGGGGACTTCCACGTCACGGTGGCGCGTGGCCGGGACTACCGCGACGTGCCTCCGCTGAAGGGCATCCTGTCCGGCGGTGGCGGGTCCGCCCTCAATGTAAGCGTCGAGATCACCCAGCTCGCCTGACCACGGCGCCCCCGGCCCTCGCGGCCGGGGGAGGTGGCGGCGTCGTCCTATTCCGGTGCTGACCTGGCAGAACTGCTGATCTGCGTCCACCAGGTCATCGGATCGGTGACTTTGAAGCGGCGCCCGGTCATGGACTCCGGGGTGACGCGCACGAACGCATCCTTGCGTCCTGCCTGCCAGGGGAACAGGTAGAGGCGGGAGGTATCGAGGACCTCCTCGGTGCTGGTGACCAGTGCGGCGGTCCCCTTGATCACCACGCTCCACGCCAGGCCAGTGGCCGGGTCCACGCCGTCTGCCTCCACGGCGACGGCGGCGTCCTCACCGGTTGCGGCGGAGAGCTTGGTGCCCTGGCCGGTGCGGAACACCAGGGTGCCCCCGTCCACTGTGTAGTTGACCGGAAAAATGTCCGGCCGCCCGTCCACCAGTACCGCGAGCCTGCCCACGGAGACGGTCCGCAGCAATGCCCAGCAATCGTGGTGTTCCAGGTTCTCCACTTGGGTTGATGACTCGTTGCTCATGCCGTGAGCATACGCCCATCACCAGGGGCTGGGCTTGTAGTCCTTGAGGAAGACACCGTACTGGTCCTCACCGTTTTCGCCCATGACGATCGGATCATAGACGCGGGCCGCGCCGTCCACCAGGTCCAGGGGAGCGTGGAAGCCTTCCTCCATGAGCCGGACCTTTGTGAAGTGGGGCCGTTCGTCGGTGATCCACCCGGTGTCCACTGCCGTCATCAGGATGCCGTCGGTGTCCAGCATCTCCTGGGCGCTGGTGCGGGTCATCATGTTCAGCGCTGCCTTGGCCATATTGGTGTGCGGGTGTCCCGGCCCCTTGTAGGCCCGGGAGAACTGGCCTTCCATGGCGGAGACGTTCACGATGTACTTTCGTCGCGCCGTGGACCGTTTCATGGCCCCGCGAAGGCGGCTGACCAGCAGGAACGGGGCCGTGACGTTGCAGAGCTGGACTTCGAGCATTTCCAGCGGATCCACTTCGTCCACCACCTGGGTCCAGCTGTTGATGGTGGCCAGGTCCGGGACCAGCCCCCCGGCGTCGATGGCCGTCCCGGACGCAATCCGTTCCAGTGACGCCGAGCCGGTGGACAGGGCGAGCGACGTGATCGCATCGCCGGCCAGGACCGGGTGTTCGGTCACGCTGCCGGCCAGGGCCAGGGGGTGCTTGTCATGGGCGTGGCCGAAGGTCAGCAACTCGGGACCACCGTTGGCGTGTTCCAGGGCCGGGGGCAACGGCTCATCCTCGGCATCCACCAGCGGCTTGTAGGCGTTGCCTGACCGACGGACGGTCTGGGCCGCGTTGTTAATGATGATGTCCAGCGGCCCGGCCTCGTCCAGCGAATCGGTCAATGCCATCACCTGGGCCGGATCACGGAGGTCGATGCCGACGATCCGGAGCCGGTGCAGCCAGTCGGCGCTGTCCTCCATGGCGGCGAACCGGCGGGCGGCGTCCTTGGGGAAGCGGGTGGTGATGGTGGTATGGGCACCGTCCCGGAGCAGCCGGAGGGCGATGTACATCCCGATCTTGGCGCGGCCGCCGGTGAGCAGCGCACGCCGGCCGGTGAGGTCAGCGCGTGCGTCGCGCTTGCTGTGGCTGAAGGCCGCGCATTCGGGGCAGAGCTGGTGGTAGAAGGCATCCACCTGGGTGTAATGCTGCTTGCAGATGTAGCACGGACGTGACCGGATGAGGTGGCCGGCGATGTTTCCGGTGGCGGACGGGGCCAGTTTGTTGCCGCGGGTTTCGTCGTCGATCCGGTCCGGGGCAGCGGTGGCGGTCTGGGCGATGACTGCCCGGTCGGCTTCGGCAATGGAATCGCGTTTGGTGACCCTGCGGTGGCGCTTGACGGCCTTGAACATCTTGCCGGTGGCGCGGCGCACCGAAACGTAGTCGGGGTGCTCCTCGTCGTACGCGTGGATCGTATTCAGGACCTTGAGGCAGGCCTGGATTTCCTCAGGGGTCAGATCGGGGGAGCTCATTAGCCAAATTTTACAGCGTACGGCGCGGGCCGGAGGACCGTCCAGGTGCTCCGGCCCGCGCCGTATGCTCTTGCCGTCAGTACTAGGTCAGGACACCCTGGCGCCGTCCGGTGAGGCCTGCGCCGCGGCGGCCGCGTGCGTCCCGGCCACCTTGCCCACGGTCTCGCGGACCTCGGGGTACTGGTCAGCCGCAGCCTTGACGGCGTTTGGCATGAGCCCCAGGTGTTGGGCGGCCAGCTGCCGTTCGTCGTCGCCGGGTTCCGGTACCTGCTGGCCTTTGGCCAGGACGGTGATGCCGGATTCGGTGACCTTGAAACCACGCGCCCGGTCCAGGTCCGGGTCCAGGCCGATGGCAGCCCCTGCCGGCACCTTGACATTCTTGTCCAGGATGGCCCGGTTGATCACGGCGCCTGCTCCAACCTGAACCTTGTCCATCAGGACCGAGTCCGTGATCCTGGCGCTCGTGGCCACGTAGACGTCGTTGGAAAGGACGGAGCCTTCAACGATGCCGCCGGAGATGACCACGCCGCTGGCCACGATCGAGTCCAGGGCCGTTCCCACCGTGTTGTTGTCGCCCCGGACAAACTTCGCGGGCGGCGAGATGCTTTGCCGGGTGTAGATGGGCCACTCGGAGTTGTAGAGGTTGAACACCGGCATCGGGGAGATGAGGTCCATGTGGGCATCGTAGAAGGAGTCGATGGTGCCCACGTCGCGCCAGTAGGTGCGGTCACGGTCGGTGGAGCCGGGAATGTCGTTGAGCGTGAAGTCGTAGACACCGGCTTCACCACGGTTGACGAAGTAGGGGATGATGTCGCCGCCCATGTCGTGTTTGGTGTCCAGCCGCTCGGCATCCACATGCAGGGCTGCCACCAGGGCGTCAGCGTCGAATACGTAGTTGCCCATGGAGGCCAGGAACTGGGACGGGTCCGCCGCCAGGCCCGGCGTGCTGGCCGGCTTTTCGACGAACGCGGCGATCTTCTGGGAGTCGTTCTGGTCCACTTCGATGACGCCGAACTGATCGGCCATGTGCAGCGGCTGCCGTACGGCCGCGACCGTGGCCTTGGCGCCGCTGTGGACGTGCTGGGCCACCATCTGGGCGAAGTCCATGCGGTAGACGTGGTCCGCGCCGACCACGACGACGATGTCGGGGTTGGCGTCATGGATAAGGTTCAGGGATTGGTAGATGGCGTTGGCGCTGCCAAGGAACCAGCTCTTGCCCACGCGCTGCTGGGCGGGAACGGAAGCGATGTAGTTGCCCAACTGGGTGGACATGCGCCAGGTCTCAGAGATGTGGCGGTCAAGGCTGTGCGACTTGTACTGGGTCAGGACGACAATCTGCAGGTAGCGGGAATTCACAAGGTTGGATAACGCGAAATCGATAAGTCGGTAGCTGCCGGCAAAGGGCACGGCGGGTTTGGCCCGGTCTGCCGTCAGTGGCATCAGCCTGTTTCCCTCGCCGCCTGCGAGGACAATGGCCAGGACTTTCTTATTTAACGGCATGGTGGTCGCTCCTGTACGCCTTCGTAACTCCCAAGACAGTCCGGTGCACCCGGACTCCTTCACACTAGAACAGTTATGCGTGAAGGACTACCTTGGGTCTTGTGCGTATAGACATTGTGACTAAAGAGTTTCCGCCGGAGATCTACGGTGGCGCCGGGGTGCACGTCGCCGAATTGAGCAGGGTGCTTAGTAAGCATGTTGACCTGCAGGTTCGTGCTTTCGGGGCGCCGCGGGACGCTGACTACCACGGGGCGACGGTGACGTCCTACCAGGTGCCGGAGGACCTCGGCGGGGCCAATGCCGCGGTCCAGACCCTGGGCGTGGACCTCCGCATCGTGCCGGATGTCCAAGGCGCCGACGTGGTCCATTCGCACACCTGGTACGCCAACATGGCGGGGCATCTGGCGTCGCTGCTTCACGGAATTCCGCACGTTCTCAGTGCCCACAGCCTCGAGCCGCTGCGTCCTTGGAAGGCTGAGCAGCTCGGCGGTGGCTACGCCCTTTCGTCCTGGGTGGAGAAGACGGCGTACGAAGCTGCGGCCGCCATCATCGCCGTTTCGGAGGGCATGCGGCAGGACATCCTGCGCAGCTACCCCAACGTGGACCCGGAGAAGGTCCGGGTGGTCCACAACGGCATCGATGTTGCGCTGTGGCAGCGTGACGAGAATGACGACGCCGTCCGCGCCCTGGGCATCGATCCAGCCAAACCAAGCGTCGTTTTTGTGGGAAGAAACACGCGGCAAAAGGGCGTCCCCTACCTCCTGCGGGCCGCCGCGAAGCTTCCCGCCGACGTTCAGCTGGTCCTGTGCCTGGGCGCGGCCGACACCCCCGAGCTGGCAGCGGAAACCGCCGCACTGATCGAGGACCTGCAGAAGCAGCGCACGGGCGTTGTCCTCATCGAGCGGATGCTGCCGCGCCATGAGCTGATCCAGGTGCTCAGCCACGCCACAGCGTTCGCGTGCCCCTCCATCTACGAACCCCTCGGAATCGTCAACCTCGAGGCGATGGCCTGCGGGGCAGCCGTGGTGGCCAGCGCCACCGGCGGCATCCCCGAAGTGGTGGAGCACGGCACGACCGGGCTCCTGGTGGACCTGGAGCAGGTGACCGACGGGACCGGAACGCCGCTGGATCCGGAGAAGTTCGTCAAGGAGTTCGCAGCAGCCCTCACCGAAGTGGTGTCAGATCCCGAGCGTGCCCGCGCCATGGGACAGGCCGGCCGGGAACGTGCCGAAAAACACTTCTCCTGGGAATCCATCACCGAGACCACCCTTGAGGTCTACCGTTCGGTGCTGCCCGCCACCAGCTGAGCGTTCCACGCAGAAACGACGCCGGCGCCGCCCCCGTGGAAGGGGGGCGGCGCCGTCGTCGTTATGCCACTCGAGGGGGCGGCCCGTGTGTCTCAGCCGTTGCGGCCGGCCGCGGTCTTAGCGATCAGGACCTTCTCGTCCACCGGAGCCTGGCCACTGGCACGCTCATTCCGGAAGTGCGCACGGGCCTCGTCCTGGCGCACCTTTTCGGCACCCGTGGCGATGGCGGCGCGGACATGGTCCTCCCCGTAGCCGAAAGCGTCCACCAGGTCCACGGCGTGGGGACGGATCTTCTCCAGCAGCCGGTTGATGTAGCCGCCCACTGTCCGTGCCCGCTGCATGGAGAGGCGGCCGTTCATGAGGTACCAGGACAGATTCTTCTCGATCAGGGACAGGCCAAAGAGGTCCCGCAGCCAGGTCAGGACCTTCCTGGTGCCCGGGTCGGCCACCTGCTGGAGCGCCTCGGTAAAGGCCTCCCACTGCAGCAGCTCGGCGTGTGCCTGGGCAGCGTCGATAAGTTCGTTCTGGTGCCTGTTGAACAAGGCTGCGCCCTTGTCCTGCGAGAGGCGCTTGCTGCCCTTGAGTGCGGCACCCGCCTCAGCCACCATGGTCTGCACCCTGTCGGTCAGGAGCGCGCGCTGGCCTTCCTCGTCGCGGAGGGCGATCGCAGCCTTCTGGACCGACCCGGTGTCCGCCACGAACTGCGCCACCTGGCGCAGGCCGGTGCGGTGGACCGCGGCGCCGGCCGCCTGGTTTACCACGTAGCGCGCCAGCACGCCGAAGTCCACGTTCCGGAACTCCTTGGCGTAGTCGGCGAGCAGGCGCTTGGCCACAAGCTGCAGCAGCACGGTGTTGTCGCCCTCGAACGTGGCATAGACGTCAAGGTCGGCCCGGAGCGAGGCGAACCGGTTCTCGATCAGGAATCCGGCACCGCCGCATGCCTCCCGGCACTCCTGCAGGGTATCCAGCGCGTGCCAGGTGCTCAGCGGCTTAAGCGCCGCCGCGAGGGTTTCGAGGTCCTGGCGGTCCGCGTCGGTGTCGTGCGCGCCGGAGAAGACGTCGTCGAACTTCTGCAGCAGCTGTTCATGGGCAAAGCCGGCAGCATAGGTGGTGGCGAGGCGGGTGAAAAGCCTCCGCTGGTGCCGCTGGTAGTCCAGCAGGACTTCCTCGTCGGTGTGGGACGAAGCGTTGAACTGGCGGCGTTCGGTGGCGTACTGGATGGCCGCCTTCAACGCCAGCTTGGACGCGGCAACGGCAGCGCCGTCCAGGGACACGCGCCCTTGGACCAGCGTTCCCAGCATCGTGAAGAAGCGGCGGCCGGGACTCGCAATGGGGGACGTGTAGGCGCCATCGGCGTCCACGTTGCCGTACCGGTTCAGGAGGTTGGTGCGCGGGACGCGGACGTTCGTGAAGTGCAGGCGGCCGTTGTCGATCCCGTTCAGGCCGCCCTTGATGCCATCATCCTCGCCGCCGATGCCGGGCAGGAACTCCTTGGTGTCCGGGTCCCGGAGGTCAACATAGAGTGCGTGGACGCCGTGGTTGACTCCCCTGGTGACAAGCTGGGCGAACACCACTGCTCCCAGTCCGTCCATGGCAGCGTTGCCGATGTAGTCCTTCCACGCTGCACGGAACGGGGTGTGGATGATGAATTCCTCGGTATCCGGGTCATAGGTGGCCGTGGTGGCGATGCTGGCAACATCAGAACCGTGCCCTGTTTCCGTCATGGCGAAGCAACCGGGGATGGCCAGGCTCATGATGCCCGGCAGCCACTTGGCGTGGTGTTCGGCCGTGCCCAGGTGCATGACGGCCGACCCGAACAGCCCCCACTGGACCCCGGCCTTGATCTGCAGTGAAGGATCCGCCACCACGAGTTCCTCGAACCCGGCGATGTTTCCGCCGTGGTCGTCGGAGCCGCCCAGTTCCGCCGGGAATGCGCGGTGGACGGCGTTGTTGTCCACGAGGTATTGCAGCTGGCCGAATACCCGTTGGCGATGGTCCGTATGTGTCAGGCCCTCGACCTTGTGCAGTTCCGGCCGTGCAGCCAGGTCCCGGGCTTGGAGCCGGACATCGGCCCACTTTCCCAGGAGCTGCCGGCCCAGGGCCGCGACGTCGACGGCGGGTGCAGGGGAGTCGGCTACGGGGTTGGCTGCCGGGGTTGCCGGGGAGCGGAGCCCTTTTCGGGCGGTGCGGTCCACTACGTCAGTCATGTCACAGTCCTTCTTTGGCGGATAACTTGGTGGTCGGTGGGGCGGGGGTGAGTTCGGGTGCTATGCCAACACACAGCCACGCCGTAATGTGGCGGGCCATGGCTTCCTGGCTGGGCTTGGCGGGGGAGTCCGGAGTGTTGAGCCATTGCTCTCCAGCGTTCCGTACCAGGCCGATCGCGGCCCGGGGCCAGAATCCGATGACCGTTTCCCCCACATCACCCAGATGGGAGCGCATGGGCGCAGCGATCATGTCCGCAATGGCATCGAAGAAGTGGCCCAGGGCGCCGGCCGACGTCGCGGGAGACGTGGGTTCCGTGGGCTCGGCGGGGGTGTAGCTGGTGACGAATGCATAGACGCTGGGGCTGGTGTCCGCCATCTGCAGGTAGGCCGAGACCATCGCGAGCAAGCCTTCCCGCGGCGTCACGGCACTCTGCGCGGCTTCCTTGATGCGGTTCTGCATCTGGCTCAGGACCACTTCCCCCACCGCCTGTTGCAGGCCGGCTTTGTCCCCGAAGTAGCGGTAGAAAACGGACTTGGAGGTTCCTGCCGCGGTGGCGATCTCCTCCATGGACGCATCGCTTCCGAGGGCATGGACCGCTCTGCGGGCCTGCTTGATCAGCTCCCGGCGGCGTTCCTCGCGGTGACTCTGCCAGCGTGCCGAGCGGCCGTCTGAACTGGCGGCAGGCGGGAGCTCGACGGTAAGCGGAAGGCTGGAAGTGTGGAAGTTCACGATACCCAGCGTATCAGGTACGCTGGGTATCGGTAACCGCATGTGAGCAGAGGAGCCACCCATGTCCATCGACGGACAGTCCACGCCAGCACCTGTCGAATCAGTTCGACCAGCAGTTTCTGCGCCGCGCAGGGCGGTGATTGTTGGCGGCAACAGGATTCCCTTCGCGCGCGCCGGCGGCGCCTACGCAAAGTCCTCCAACCAGGACATGCTGACCGCAGCCCTTGACGGCCTGATCGCACGGTTCGGCCTCCAGGACGAACGGATCGGACAGGTTGCCGCAGGAGCCGTCCTGAAGCACTCCAGGGACTTCAACCTCACCCGGGAAGCCGTCCTGGGGTCTGCACTGTCCGCCGAAACCCCGGTGTACGACCTCCAGCAGGCATGCGCCACCGGTCTCGAAACCGTGGTGGGGCTGGCCAACAAGATCAAGCTTGGACAGATCGATTCCGCCATCGCGGGCGGCGTGGACTCAGCCTCTGATGCCCCCGTGGTGGTCAGCGAGGGGCTCCGCGACATCATCCTTGACCTCAACCGCGCCAAGTCGCTTCCACAGCGGCTCCAGATCCTGAGCCGCCTCCGGCCAAAGGACCTGGCGCCGCTGGCGCCCGGTACCGCGGAACCGCGCACCGGCCTGTCCATGGGGGAGCACCAGGCGCTGACCACGGCGCAGTGGCAGATTTCCCGCGAAGCGCAGGACGAACTGGCACTGAACAGCCACCGTAACCTCGCAGCCGCCTATGATTCAGGCTTCTTCGACGACCTGCTGACTCCCTACCGGGGACTGACGCGGGACGCCAATCTCCGCGCTGATACTTCCTTGGAAAAACTGGCATCGCTGAAGCCGGTGTTCGGCAGGAACCTGGGCGCCGGCGCCACCATGACAGCAGGCAACTCCACCCCGTTGACCGACGGCGCCTCAACCGTCCTTCTTGCCTCCGACGACTGGGCCGATGCCCGCGACCTGCCCAAACTCGCCGCCGTGGTGGACGCCGAAGCCGCAGCAGTGGACTTTGTACACGGCAAGGATGGCCTGTTGATGGCCCCGGTCTTCGCCGTGCCGCGGCTCCTGGCCAGGCAGAACCTGACACTGGGAGACTTCGACTTCTTCGAAATCCATGAAGCCTTCGCCGCCACGGTCCTCAGCACGCTGGCCGCATGGGAGGACGAGGAATTCTGCCGGACCCGTCTCGGGCTTGACGGCGCGTTCGGCAGCGTCGACCGTTCATGCCTCAACGTCAACGGATCTTCGCTCGCGGCGGGTCATCCCTTCGCCGCCACCGGCGGACGGATCGTGGGTTCGCTGGCCAAGATGCTGCACGCCAAGGCGGACGCGGAGGGCCGGCCCGTCCGCGGCCTGGTGTCTGTGTGCGCGGCAGGCGGCCAGGGCGTCGTCGCAATCCTGGAATCGGTGTAGGGGGCAGTCATGACGGATACATATACCCAGCTGGTCAACAGCGGCGCGGGCCGCAACCTGGCCAGAAAGCTCGGACTCCCGCAGCCCGCAGTGCTTCGGCGCTACCAGCCAGGACAACCGCTGGTCGTTGGCCCGGTCGTCGTCGTCGGAAACAGTCCTGCGGCGGACAGCCTCGCCACCGAACTGCTGTCGTGGGACCTCGATGTCCGGAGGCACGCCGTTCCGGCCGAAAAGCTGGGCGCCATCATCCTGGTCCTCGACGAGCTGGAGCATCCCGCGGATTTGGAACAGCCGGTACTCTCCGCTGCAGGTTCGTTGCGGGACCTGCGGGCCGGAGGTCGGGTCATTACGGTGTCCCGGCCCGCGGCGGGCGTTTCTTCCCCTGCAGCAGCGGCTGCCCGCCAGGGCGTGGATGGTTTCCTGCGTTCCCTGGCCAAAGAGCTGCGGGCGGGCGCCACGGCCAACGGTGTCCTCCTCTCGGACGGCACCACCACCACGAGTCCCAGCGCACTGGGCGCCATCAGGTTCTTCCTTTCCAGCCGCTCGGCATTTGTTGACGGGCAGTTCCTGACGGTCTCTTCCCCGGACGGTGCGCTTCCCGCCAACACGGACCGGCCGCTGGAGGGCAAGGTCGCTGCGGTGACAGGCGCAGCCAGGGGTATCGGCGCGCAGATTGCCCGGACCCTGCACCGCGACGGTGCCATGCTGGTCCTGGTTGACATTCCGGCGGCGGGTGACCAGCTGGCGGCCGTGGCCAACGAGGTGAGGGGTACGGCGCTGCAGCTGGACATCAGCGGCGCAGACGCCGGGGCGCGGATCCTTGAGCATGCAGCGCAGCGGCATGGCCGCCTGGATATCGTCGTGCACAATGCCGGGATTACCCGGGACAAACTGCTGGCCAACATGGACCATTCCCGGTGGAACTCGGTCATCAACATCAACATCGCAGCCCAGCTTCGGATCAACGAAGCCCTCCTCGCCGCGGACCACTTCCGCTCGTCACCGCGGATCGTGTCAGTTGCCTCCACGAGTGGCATTGCCGGCAACAGGGGCCAAACCAACTACGCCGCCTCCAAAGCAGGCGTGATGGGAATGGTGCGGGCCACGGCACCGCTGCTCGCCGCCAGTGGCGGCACCATCAATGCCGTCGCGCCCGGGTTCATTGAGACCGAGATGACTGCGCGGATCCCTTTTGCGGTCCGTGAGGTGGCGCGCCGGCTCAACTCGCTGCAACAGGGAGGCCTTCCCGCGGACGTGGCGGAAACCATTGCCTTCCTGGCCAGCGACGCCGCAGGTGGTATCAACGGGGAGGTGTTGCGGGTGTGCGGTCAAAACCTGGTGGGGGCATGACACTCCAGCAACCAGTGATCCTGGCGGAGATGCCCTCGCTGTCCAGGCTGTATGTCAACGCCGCCGCCCAGGCAGCACGGCGCAGGCTCCTGGGAACGCATGATTCCGCCGATCTTCCGGCCGAGAGCCACGACGTCAGGGGCGTCACCGTGGACGTTGGAAACCTCACGGCGTACCAGCACCTCATTGGTGAGACCGCCAGTGACGTCCTGCCTGCCGGCTTCATCCATGCCCTGGCCTTTCCCCTCGCCATGAGCGTCATGAACCGCGACGACTTCCCGCTGCCGCTGCTGGGGATGATCCACCTGCGCAACAGCGTTGAGCAGAGGACGCCGTTGGTCTTCACGGACGTGCTTGACATGACCGCCAGGGTGGAAAATCTTCGAGGCCACCGGGCAGGGACGCAGGTGGACGTCGTGGCTGAGGTGCGACGCGCGGGCTCGGCGGACATTCACTGGCGCGGAGTTTCCACCTACCTGGCCAAGGGGTTGTTCCTTCCCGGCATCGACAAACCAACCGCCGCGGCGCCGAAACCGGAATTCACTGCTCCGGCACCGACGGCGCTGTGGCACTTGGGGGTGGACACAGGACGGGCGTACGCCGCCGTGTCAGGTGACTTTAATCCAATCCACCTGAGCGTCCTCTCGGCCAAGGCGCTGGGGATGCGCCGGTCGATAGCCCACGGAATGTACCTCGCCTCGCGTGCGCTCGCCGACGTCGGTCCCGCCCGGGGCGACGCGTTCAGCTGGGACGTGGAGTTTGAAGCGCCGGTTTTCCTGCCGTGCCGGGTGGCTTTGGAGATCAGCACGGACCAGGCCTCGTCCGGTGCGTGGAAACATTCGCGCTATGTGGCCTGGAACCCACGTTCGGGGCGGCGCCACTTCCACGGCACAGTCTCAGCGCTTTAGGCAGTATGACGGTGCGCCGGATCAGTCCTTCGGCTTGGCGGCGCGCAGGATGCGGTGCAGGCTCAGGAGGACCGATTCGGAGGCCGGGACGGTGCCCTCCTCGGCTTGCCTGGCGGTGGTGGCGGCCATGCAGGCTTCCACTGCCGCCTTGGCCGCGGCATAGCGGTCCTGGTGATTGTTGTCTTCACCTTCGACAACGATAGACAGCAATTCTCCAGTGGCCGTGATCGCAGCGGCCAGGGGTTCGGTGTCCTCGAGGGGAATCTCATACGGCAGGTCGTTGTTCCAGATCACGTCGGAAAGAACATCGGTCATGTCCTGGATATGGAATGTCACCTGCTCCAGATTCTGCAACTCGCGGTAGTCCTGGTCGATGTCCCTCGGATGCAGCTTTCGCCGCGGGTTGGCGCGCCGGCTGGCATCAGCTTCCTTGACCAGGTGGCGTACCGATCTTGCCGCGTCGGACAGCTCCTCCGACCTGCGCGACCATTCCTCGTGTTCCGGCGGCCATTTTTCCGTCAGGGCCGCACCCATGTCGGTCAGTTGCCTGCCAAGGGCGCGCCTGAGTTCGGCCAGGCTGGTGGCGGCCGCGTTCAGGTGCAGGGGTGGAAAGATCAGGAAGTTCACGGCGATGCCCACTGCCACTCCAGCGGCCATTTGCAGGAGGTAGCCGTAGGAGAAGTCCTCGGCATTCCTGCCGCCGACCAGCAGGACCAGGAGCGCGGCCGTTGGAATCCAGTCACTGCCGGAGCCGATGCCTGGCAGCCCGCCCAACAGCACTCCGACGCCCATGAAAAGAGCCACCGTCAACGGTGAGGGATCGGAAATGCTGACCAGGATGAACGCCAAACCGATCCCCACGGCAAGTCCCGCGATGGCCTGGAGTCCGTTCCGGACCGAGCCCGCGACGTTGCGGTACATGGCCACCAGGGCGCCCAGCGGCGCATAATACGTGTAGTGCGACGCCGCCCCGGGCATCAGCGGAGCGATTGTGAAAGCCAGGCCCGCTGCGAGCGCGGCTTTCGCCGCCAGTTGCAGCCGTTGCGCTGCAAAGGCAGCGGAGATTCCTTCCACCGATTGTTTGAGAAGTTGGGTCCCCCGAGCCCACCGTGCGTCCGGTCGTGCTTGAGTATTGCCCATCCGGCCACAGTAAGGCCGGCATCCCGTCAGGACAAGCCGGCCGCGGAACGCCGCACTTCGGAGGCCAGCCGGTGGGCCCTGCCCGGGGTCCGCCCTTCCTCCTGGCGGCGGGGGACATATCCGAAGCCAAGGGCGTAGGAGGGATCCGCAAAGCCAAGGGCAGCGTTCGCTCCCTCATGCCCGAATGCGCGGTGGCTGCCGAAGTTCCTTGACGGGTGCGGTTTCATGAAGACGACGGCGAACGCATTATCGAGCCCAGAGGACCGGTCAAGGCCCCACACCTGTTCCCGTGACATTGCTTCGATGGTTGTGGCCTCGAGGAAGGGACGGCCGCCGTCGACGCCGGTGGTTGCGGCGGCGTAGAGGCGGGCCAGCCCTTCGGCGGATCCCACTCCTCCGGCCGCGGACATGCCTGCTGCCCGGACTGCGCGGATGTTCGGCAGCTCCATGATGGTGCTGACGGGTGCGTTGCCGTTAATCCCTTCCAGGCTCAGCGGGTCCACCCATCCCTGGTCGGGGGTGTCCTGGTAGAGGACGTCCCGGTACCGCGGTTCCAGTTCTTCCGGCAGGCCGAGGAAGAAGTCCACGCCGTGGGGCGCGCGGATCCTTGCTTCGTAGACAGCCTGCAATGGCTCGCCGGCGGTGCGTCGGCACAGCTCCTCCATCAGAATTCCAATAGTGAGGGCGTGATATCCGAACTGCCGCCCGGGCTCCCAGAGGGGCGGTGACGCGGCGAGCCGCGCCGCAGCCTCGGGCGTGGTGAGCTCGGTGAGCCCGAACCCGCCGTCGATACCCAATAGTCCGGCCTGATGGGACAGGGCTTCCCGGACCAGCAGCTTGTCTTTGCCGTGGGCGGCGAACTCCGGCCAGTAGTGGGCCACCGGACGGTCCAGATCGAGGAGGCCGTCCTGGACCAGCAGTGCGATGACCATCGCACCGACGCCCTTTGAACAGGAGTACGCCCCCGTCAGGGTGTCCGGCGCCATGTCCGGGCCTCCAGTCAGCCGGACCACCTGCCGGGATCCCTGGTAGGCCGCCAGTTGGGCGCTGTACCGGGGGTCCCCAGCGAGCAGGGTCTCGAACAAGGCCAGCACGTTCTCGTATCCGGGGGCGACGAAGCCAAGGGAAGTCTGCATGCCTCCCAGCATAGGGGAAAGCGATTTCCTGCCCGGGCTTTGCGGACTAGCCCACGGCTCCATGTCCGGCAGCCACTTCTTCGCCCGGCCGTACCGGACCCGGCGGCGTGCCGTCCCCGAAGGGCCGGCCGCCAAGCGCTTCGCGGCCATGCGGGGTCAGCCAGCCAGCCAGGTCCGGCCCCTTCGGTACGATCCCGGTGGGGTTGATGTCCTCGTGGACGATGTAGTAATGCTGCTTGATCTGGACGAAGTCGGTGGTATCACCGAAGCCCGGAGTTTGGAACAGGTCCCGGGCGTAGCCCCAGAGCGCGGGCATCTCACTGAGCTTTTGCCGGTTGCACTTGAAGTGGCCGTGGTAGACGGCGTCGAAGCGGGCCAGCGTGGTGAAGAGCCTGACGTCCGCTTCGGTGATGGTATCGCCGACGAGGTACCGCTGGCGTGAGAGCCGCTCTTCGAGCCAGTCCAGGGCCGTCCAGAGCCGGTCGTACGCGGCGTCGTAGGCCTCCTGCGAACCGGCGAAACCGCAGCGGTAGACGCCGTTGTTGACTTCGGTGAAGACGCGCTTGTTGATCCGGTCGATCTCCCCGCGGAGGTGCTCCGGGTAGAGTTCCGGTGCGCCCGGCCGGTGGAAATCCACCCATTCGGTGGAAAAGTCGAGCGTGATCTGCGGGAAGTTGTTGGTCACGACTGCGCCGGTTGGTATATCCACGACGGCGGGAACGGTGATGCCCCGCGGATAGTCAGGGAAACGCTTGAAATAGGCCTCCTGGATGCGCTCAATGCCCAGGACGGGATCAACGCCGCCGGGATCGAGGTCGAACGTCCAGGACCGGGCATCATGGGTAGGTCCGGGCTGGCCCAGTGAGATGGCGTCTTCAAGGCCCAGCAGCCTGCGGACTATGACGGTCCGGTTGGCCCACGGGCAAGCCCTGGCGGCAATGAGCCGGTACCGTCCCGCTTCCACCGGCCAGCCGGGTTCACCGTTGCTGCCGGGAGCGGCATCCCTGGTAATGCGGTCTTCGATGTAGTTGGTGTCACGGGTGAACTCCGCACCGCCGGTCACATATGCGCCTCGGGTGCTGTGCTCGGTGCTGTGGTCCGTCGCTGTGGGACTGCTGTCGGTTTCCTGGCTCATGGCACTAGCGTATGCGTCCGGCTCAACAATTCAGGCGCCGCCAAGCAGGATCCGGGAGACGGGCAGCCAGGCCGCAAGCCATGAGCCGGCCACGAGCGCGCTGAAGATGGTGATCCAGGCGGCGGACGGCACGGAGGTGGCGCGGTACAGCAGGTATGCGTCGGAACTTTCCAGGCGGTCGCGACGCCGGAGGTGGACGTGGGTGAGTTTGGCCAGGTCCCGGACTGCGGCCACGAGCAAGGCGAGGCCGAAGATGACGGCGGCATGTCCGGCAGCCGAGGCCGTTGCCAGGAACGTGAGGGCAGCGGCGCCGGCCATGGCGGTCAGGGTGATGAGGAATCCGGCAACGTTGCGGAGGAACAGTATTGACGCGGCCAGGACCACCACGCTTGCCGCCATGGCTGCGGCACCCCACCCGGTGACTCCGCACCACACGAACGCCGCACCAACGAGTGCCGGGACCGGATAGCCCCAGAAACACGACCAGGCAGCGGCAACACGGCTCCGGCTGTAGGCAGTCGTTGTTCCGGAGTGGTCCAGACGGAGCCGGATCCCGGACAGCCGCTGGCCCGAGGTTACGGCGGCAACCGCGTGGCCCAGTTCGTGAGTTGCGGTGGCAAGGAGTCCAAAGTAGCGCCAGGAACGGCGCGGGATGGACAGCGCCGTGGCTGCTGCCAGGGACAGCAACATCTCTACCCAGGTGATGTTGGGCACGGGTGCCTGGGAGAAGGCCGCCGCGAAGGTGTTCCATACGCCAGCTGGGCTGTCCAACGCTGCCTCCTGGCTGCCGGGTCGTCGTCGTAAGTTCCTTGACGGCACGTTACCCACTTTGTCTGGGTGAACGCTTAAAACCGGAAGGCACGCCTTCTGCGGCGTGCCTTCCGGATGGTTTTCACGAGGGTCCAGGTGTTTTGCCCGGAACTGTTTCTTCCTAGCCTTCGCACTCAGTGCAGTAGCTGTGGCCGTCTTTCTGGCGCGCAATCTGGGACCGGTGCCGGACCAGGAAACAGGAGTAGCAGGTGAATTCGTCCTCTGCCTGCGGAATGACCTGGACTACGAGTTCCTCAGCGACGAATTCGCCGCCAGGGACGCCGGCGCCGTCCAGCCCGTCAGCTTCGTCCAACTCCTGCACAACACTGCGGGCGTCGGGAGCATTTGCTGACTGGAGCTGCTCAAGTGAGTTGTCCTGCGATTCCTTGACGTCGGAACGCAGTTCATCGTAATCGGTTGCCACTTTAGGTGCTTCTCTTTTCTTTGATTGGCTGTCGGGTATGAAACGTACAGCATCCGGCCCGTATTCCCCAATAGGAAGCGCCGCGGACGCTGTGGATTTAGGCGGCTTCGATGTGGATCTGCGCAGGGTCAGCCGGAGCCGTGGGGCCCTAAAATTGGGACTATGAGCACGGAGCTGGAGATCGCTTTGGTGTTGGGGACCGCACTCCTGTGGATGGCGGTGACGCTGACCATCCTGTCCGCCATTGACCGTCCGGAACGCAAAGCGCGGCGCCAGGAACGGCGTGATGTCCGGACGGAGAAACGTCGGATCGAGTACCGGCCTGCCGTGGCCGGTTCGCGTATCCACCGCCATTCCCGTCCCCGCAGGTTGCATCCGCACTGACGGCTTGTGGGCGGGTGGGCACACGGCGACCGGGCGGGCGGCGAGGCTGCCCGGTGCGGCTCGGCGCCCGCCGTTGGACACGCTCCCTGGGAGCCCTCCACACACCGCAAAGCCGGCTGCATAGTCAAGTCTTGACGAGGTTCTCAACGCCGCTGACACTTTCACGATGGGAGTAAGCGAAGAGTTGCGGGCCCTCGGCGAAGTGGTGGACCGGTTGGCAGCGAGGTTTCCTACGCTGTCCAGGGAGCAGATCGAAGACGTGGTGCAGCAGGAGCACAGCATGCTTGATACCGGGAGGGTGCGCGCTTTCATACCGGTGCTTGTCGAGCATGCGGCGAGGGACCGGCTTTCGCAATAGTGCCCAGGCGGCGTCGCCGCCGCCGGTTACGGCGCGACGTCGATGAGCACCTTTCCGACGATGCCCTGTTCAACGGCGTCGTGCGCAGCGGCGGTCTCTTCAAGGGGGAAGCGGGTCAGCGGCAGCCCGTAGTCTTCGCCGACCCGGAGCGCGCCGGCCTCAAGGGCTCCGGAGACCGCAGCAACCGCATCCTGTTTCTGTTCGTCAGTCACCGTGTAGGTGAGGATGAATTGCAGCCGGACGTTCTTGGTCATGCCCTCGCGAATGGGCACGGTCAGTGACTCCCCGGGGTTTGCGGCGTAGACGGAGATCGTCCCGCCCGGCTTGAGCACCTCCAGGCCCGCCTCGATGTTTGCCGGAGCGTTAACCTCCACAATGGTGTCCACACCGTCCGGGGCCGCGTCGCGGACAGCACGCACCACGTCGTCGGTCCGGTAATTGATGACCGTGCCTGCTCCCGCCCGCCGGGCCAGTTCCGCTTTGTGGTCGCCGCTGACGGTGGTGATGACGCTTGCCCCGGCCCATCGTGCCAACTGGATGGCTGCATGACCCACTGCCCCCGCGCCGCCGGTGACAAGGACGGTCCGTCCGGCCAGGGCCCCGGGGGAGAGCCGGGACGGTCCGCCTTCGCTTGAGGTGAGGGCCCGGTGGGCAGTCAAAGCAGGGATGCCGAGTGAGGCGCCGGCGTCAAAGGACTCTCCGTCCGGAAGAGGCACAACCTTTCCGGCCGGCACAGTGACGTACTCCTGTGCGGTGCCTTCGTTGCCGCCCCACGCGACATCCCATAGCCAGACACGGTCCCCGACGCCGAACCCGGCTACCCCGGCACCTACGGCATCGATCACCCCGGCTCCGTCCTGGTTGGGAACCTTGGGCGCGTCCAGTTTCCTGCTCCCGCCGCCGGAGCGTGACTTCCAGTCAGTAGGGTTCACTCCGGACACCAGCAGCCGGACCCTGACCTCGTCCTGGCCGGGGTCCACCAAGGGCCTGTCGCGGAGCTTCAGGACCGCCGATGGGCCCGTCTCTTCGTACACGATGGCCTTCATGTCTTCTCCCTATCCACGCTCGGCTGTAAGTACCGCTCCAACTTACCGCGCCCGCACAGTGCCACTGCAGGTTGTTCGTGCCGCGTGGCCCCCGTTGCGTGGCGCGAAACCTTCCCGCTTCCGGCGCCTAGAACCGGTCTGTGCCGCGGAGGGACCGAGGGCGCCCGTCCGGGTCCACGACAAGCCGGTACAGGGGATCGGCCCAGAGCCGGTGGAGGGGCGGCAGGGACTCTATGGTGTGGCGCTGCACCTGTCCGGGAGGCCGAGGAGCGCGGCGCCCGTTTCGGTGCCACTGCGCAAGGGCATCGGCAGCGCTGTTCCACAAGTCCAGGCCGGCCGTCGGCTCAAGGAGCCGCGGGTCGTCGGGGTCCAGCCCCAGGTGCTCGGTCCACAGCTGGATCCGTAGCTCCCTGGCCAAAGGCCCGGGTCGGGCAGGTTGGCCGGCCTCGCCGGGGCTGCCTCTTTCCGGTTGGGAGGTATCGACGACGGCGCACGTCAGTTCGCTGTCAGTGGTCCAGGACCGGCGGTTGAAATTGTCCGATCCGCAGGTAAACCAGGTGTCGTCGATAATGCAGATTTTGGCGTGGACGTAGATCGGCGTGCTGTCGCTGTTCTCCAGGTCGAAGACGCCAACCCGGTCCGGTGCGGCCCGCCGGATCATGGAGACGGCACGCTGTTGGCCCAGCCGCCTGGGCGGGCCGCCCAGCCGACCGTCAGAGTCCGGATAGCGAGGGACGACGATGATCACCTGGAGCGAAGGGTTGCGCTCCAACGCGGTTGCGATTCCGGCCGCGACATCTGTTGACCACAAATACTGGTCCTCGATGTAGATGAGGGAACGGGCCTGCGAGAAGGCTTTCGCGTAGGCGCGGGCAATGCTGCGCTCGCCGTTGGGAGCGAACGGGAAGGGTGGATGCTTCCGGCCGTACGTACGCAGCAGCTGGACCGCGTGCGGGCCCGCCGGCGGCGGGGGTGGGGCAGCGTCAGGCAGGGGCCGGGGGTGACGGGGCATCCGGGCCAGGCGCTGCAGCAACATGCGGTATGGCGTGTGCCGGTCCAACGGGTGGGGATCGTTCCAGCGTTCAGCGAAGACCGCCAGGACATCAGCCACTACGGGGCCACGCAGCTCCAGCGCGGCGTCGTGCCAGGGGGGCCGCTGACCGTACTTGGGGTCCATCTTCACCGCCTGCGGGTCACCGCCATGGCGGGCGTCATCCCGGCGGCTGTGTGAGAGGTCCAGCCCGCCAACGAAAGCGACGTCCTTCGATGGGTCGTCGCGACGGCGGATCACCACCAGTTTCTGGTGATGGGAACCGAAGAGGCGCACCCGCTGGTCCAGCAGCGCTTCGCCGCCTGCATCGTTGATTCGCCTGCTGAGCAGTTCGTTGGAGCGTCCACTGATGGGGGCCGATATCCGCTCTCCATGGGACCGCCAAACGAGTCCGCGGACTTCCACCCCTGCCCGGGCCAGCTCCGCCAGCACCGTGCCAATCGTTGGGCCGTCAGCGGAAAGCCGCTCATCGGCATCCCCCCGCCAGTCCGTGAACCACACCCGGTCACCGGCCTTGAGAGCCGACAATTCCCCGTGCAAGCGGGAAAAGTAGGACGCCCCGTGGATCAAGGGCCGCACCAGGTTTCCCTCTGACCACGCTGGTGATCCGTCGTTCAACGCTTGCACGGCACTGGCAGGATTTCCGCGCTCGGACCTGCTCAAAAACCACTTGCGGGCGATGTTGTCCAATCGGCGCTCCTTGTCGGGGCCCCGGGGCAGGCCGCTTCGTTCCCAAACTAGCCCATGGACGCGGCCCGCGGCGGTATCTCCGGGAGCGGCCGTTTCCTTGTTGTTCCGGGGAAAATTGGGAAAATTGTTACCCCTGTGCGGGCTATTTCGACCGCATCGACAGTACGATGAGCACGTTCCAGTCACTTCTGACACCTGGGGGAAACCTTGAGCTATCCGCAATACCCGTCGCAGCAGCCCTATCCGCCGCAGCAGTATCCGTCCCAGCAGTCCTGGCCCGGCGGGGAACCCCCGCTCTGGGCCCCTTACTATGGCGCCCCGTTCCCGGTGGCGGTCAAGCGGTTCTTCAAGAAGTATGCAGCCTTCTCCGGCCGGGCCAGCAGGAGCGAATACTGGTGGTGGACGCTCGTCGCCATCATCGTCGGCATCGTCCTGAACATCATCATCAGCTCCGGCATGGTGGCGTCAACGTCGACTTACGGCAGCGCTCCACAGCTGGGTCCTGGAGCAGTTGTCGGACTGATCCTGGTCATGATCTGGGGCCTGGCCACCATCGTCCCGTCGCTGGCCTTGACGGTCCGCCGCCTGCATGACAGCAACAAGAGCGGCTGGCTGATCCTGCTGGGACTCATTCCGTTCGCGGGAGCGATCATCCTGTTGGTCTTCACCCTCATGGGGCCGGACCCGGCCGGGCAGCGGTTCGACCAGCCCACTCAATAACCCAGCTGCCGGCCCGCCGGAAAGGCGGTGGTAAGGAAGAGGGGAAGACCACCATGGTCTTCCCCTCTTTCATGTCTTGGGCCCGTCGCATTCCCGGGTGGCGGCAGGTGCCGGCTGCAGCGTTTGGGATCAGCGATCGGCCGTTGTCCGTGCCAGGTGACCTTGGAGGACATCGCGGACCGAAGTCCACCGGTGCGGCCCGTACCGGTGGTTGTCGACATGGCGGAGTTCGGCCTGGCCGCTGAACATGCTGAAGAAATACTGCATGCCCTGCCAGGCCGGAAAGGTTCCCTCCTTGTCCTTCGAGAAGCGGCGGCCGATCCTGCCCATCGCCGACAGGGTCCCGGTGGTTCCGGCCCACTGCAGCGCAAAGGGCTTTCCCGTGAGTTCGGTCATGGTCCGGGCAACGGAACGGGCAGTGACCCGGTCACCGGCCACTTCGACAACCCGGGGCGCGTCCTTGTCGACCGCGACAAGCGCGACGACGCGTGCCACATCATCTTTGGTGGTGAAGTCGAGGATTTGGTCGGCTGAGGACCAGTAGAGGACCCGGCGGCGCGAGAACAGGATCATGGGCGCCTGCCCGGTGAGCATGTCCGCAAAAGCACCGTTCAGGACGGACGTCACGCGGAGGGGAGCGGCGTCGAGTTCCGCGGCGAAATCACGGCGGAGCTCGAAGTTCCGGTTGCTGCCGGGAGTGACGCGACGGTAGTCGGCGGAGTAATCCGACGGGATAAACCGCGCCACACCTGCCTCGATTGCGGCTGCGAGGAGCGACCTTTGCGCGTCGATGATGACCGGACGCGCCCCGCTGACAGCTGAGATGACCGTGTCGACGCCGGACAGGGCGGAGACGAGGCTGGCGTGGTCCGTGTACACGGCCTCGCGGACCTGCACGCGATCCGCCCCGCCGAAGACTTTCTGCGCCCTGCCGCTCCCGGGACGGGTAAGGACCCGGACGAGCGTGTCGTGGCGCAGCAGCTCACGAACAATGCGTTGACCGAGATCGCCGGTGGCTCCGGCGACAAGGACGGTACTGGTAGTCATGGCCTGCCTTTCCCGGTGGGATTGGTGGTGCGACGCCGGGAAGGAACCCCGGGGATCGCCTGGGGTTGCCCGGATACAGAAAAACCCCGGAAAATCATTGATTTTCCGGGGTTTCCCAATGTGCGCGGAGGGGGACTTGAACCCCCACCCCCTTTCGAGGACTAGCACCTCAAGCTAGCGCGTCTGCCATTCCGCCACCCGCGCAGGTGGTATTTCGGGAAGACGTCCCGCCTTTCAGCGTTTCGCGCCTCTCCGAAGCAGCGAGAAAAACTCTAACATGACTTTTCGGGAAGAACGAATCGGGCCGAATGGGTAGGCTGAGGACAGCGGTTCAGCTCGTGCCACCCAGTCATTCCCTACCAAGGAGATACCAATGCCTGACGTCCTGCCCGAGGATGAAGTTGTCCGGATTTGCCAGGAACTCATCCGGATCGACACGTCCAACTACGGTGACGGATCGGGTCCGGGCGAGCGGGCAGCTGCTGAATACACCGCAGGGCTGATCGAGGAAGTGGGATTGGACGCGGAGATCTTCGAATCCGCCCCGGGCCGCGCCAGTGTTGTGAGCCGCTTGGCGGGGGAGGACCCTTCGGCAAGTGCCCTGGTGGTCCACGGCCACCTGGACGTCGTGCCCGCCCTGCGTGACCAGTGGTCAGTGGACCCGTTCGGCGCGGAACTGAAGGACGGGCTTATCTGGGGACGCGGCGCCGTCGACATGAAGGACATGGATGCCATGATCCTGTCCGTCATGCGCAGCTTCGCCCGGGACGGCAGGAAGCCCAAGCGCGACATCATCTTTGCGTTCTTCGCCGATGAGGAGGCCGGCGGCGTCTACGGCGCCCGGTACGCCGTGGACAACCGTCCCGAACTCTTCGAGGGCGCCACCGAGGCAATCTCGGAGGTGGGCGGTTTCTCCGCCACCATCGGCGGCCAGCGCACCTACCTGCTGCAAACCGCCGAGAAGGGGATCTCCTGGCTTCGGCTGGTGGCCCATGGCAGGGCCGGCCACGGCTCGCAGATCAACACGGACAACGCCATCACCCGACTGGCCGCGGCTGTCACCCGCATCGGCGAGTACAAATGGCCCATCGAGCTCACCCCCACGACCCGCCAGTTCCTTGACGGAGTGACTGAACTCACCGGAGTGGAGTTCGACGCCGACAACCCGGACCTCTTGCTGGACCAGCTTGGCACCGTGGCCCGCTTCGTCGGCGCCACCCTGCAGAACACCACCAACCCCACCCTCCTCAAGGGCGGTTACAAGCACAACGTCATTCCGGAGTCAGCCGAAGCCCTTGTCGACTGCCGCACGCTGCCCGGCCAGGAACAGCAGGTCCTGGAAATCGTCCGCGAGCTCGCCGGCACCGGCGTGGATGTGAGCTATGTCCACAACGACGTCTCATTGGAGGTTCCCTTCGCCGGGAATTTGGTGGACTCCATGATCGATGCCCTCCACAAGGAGGACCCGGGCGCCAAAGTGCTGCCCTACACCCTCTCCGGTGGCACGGACAACAAGTCGCTCAGCCGGCTGGGGATCACCGGCTACGGCTTCGCACCGTTGATGCTTCCGGACGAGCTCGACTTCACCGGTATGTTCCATGGGGTGGACGAGCGGGTCCCGGCCGATTCCCTCAAATTCGGCGCACGGGTGCTGAACACCCTGCTGACCAACTACTAGGGGACGGCTGTGACTCCGGAACAGCTGCTGCCGGACGCTCTCCTGGAGCGGATCCGGCAACGCGCGGCCGGTTACGACCGGGACAACGCCTTCTTCCACGAGGATTTGGAGGAGTTGGCGGCTGCGGGATACCTGAAGCTCTTCGTGCCGGCGTCCGACGGCGGTCCGGGCCTTGGGCTCCGGGCGGCGGCGCAGTGCCAGCGCAGGCTGGCAAC
The DNA here is from genome assembly GCF_004364695.1 of Arthrobacter sp. AG258. Lineage (NCBI taxonomy): Bacteria > Bacillati > Actinomycetota > Actinomycetes > Micrococcales > Micrococcaceae > Arthrobacter > Arthrobacter sp. AG258. The sequence goes on from NZ_SOBI01000004.1 coordinate 187,142, forward strand.
GGCTGCCCCCGCCACCGCACTGGCAGTCAATATGCACCTGGTCTGGACCGGCGTCGCACATGTCCTGGCCGCCCGGGGCGACGACTCCTTGTCCTTTGTCCTGGAAGAAGCCGCGCAGGGCGAAGTGTTTGCGTTCGGCAACTCCGAGGCGGGCAACGACTCCGTCCTCTTTGACTCACGGACCATCGCGGCGCCGGCCGCGGACGGCGGGTACACGTTTACCGGAACGAAAATCTTCACGAGCTTGTCGCCTGCCTGGACCCGCCTCGGGATCTTCGGCAAGGACCCTGCGGCCAGGGATGGAGCGGGAGAGCTTGTCCATGGATTCATCCGCCGCGGATCGCCGGGCTACCGGATCCTTGACGATTGGGACACGCTGGGCATGCGAGCCAGCCAGTCCGCCACCACGGTGCTGGAAGGCGCGGCAGTACCGGCGGACCGGATCTTTCGGAAGCTGCCGGTGGGGCCCAACGCCGACCCCCTCACCTTCGCCATCTTCGCCTGCTTCGAGACGCTCCTCGCCGCCGTCTATACGGGGCTGGGGGAGCGTGCCCTGACAGTGGGCGTGGAGACGGCAAAGCGGCGCACATCGTTCAAGAACGGCGGACGCAGCTACGCCCAGGACCCCGACATCCGCTGGAAAGTCGCCGAAGCGGCCATGGCCATGGATGCGCTCTACCCCCAGCTGGACGCCGTGGCGGCGGACGTCGACGCGCTGGCTGATCACGGGTCCCAGTGGTTCCCCAAGCTGGTGGGGCTGAAGGTGAATGCGACCGAAACCGCCAGGCGGGTAGTGGACCTGGCCATCCGGGTCAGCGGCGGATCCAGCTACTTCAGGGGCTCCGAACTGGAGCGGCTGTACAGGGACGTGCTGGCCGGCATGTTCCACCCTTCCGACGATGAGTCAGCCCACAACACTGTCGCCAACGCCTGGCTCGGTCCCCTGGAGGAGTAACCCCGGCGCGGGGCACCTGCTCCCGTTCGTTCCCCCAAGGGCCGCTGGTTCCCCAAAGCCCGCCCTATACGGTGCGTTGGACCTGCATGACCCGGCGGCGCAGCCAAAACCGCCGGCCGCCGCCCATGTAAAGCTTGCTGCGTTCCAATTCCCACTTGCCGTACTCGGAGTGTTCCACCAGGCGGCGCCGCGCCTCCGGCAGGGAATCCTCAGGGCTGAGCGTCAGTACGAGGTATTCGTACTGCCGTAAATAGTCCCGCTCCCGCTGGACTGAGCTGGTGAGAAATTGCTCCTTCATTTGCTCTCCATTTTCGTCCTTTTCCGGCTAACGTGAAGTCATGAGCATCGATCCGCGTGTCGCGCTTTCGTCCCTGACCACCGCTTTGGAAGAACACCTTATAGCAGCATCGAACCGGCGCGGGGACGGTGACCCCTCCGTGGAGGCAGCCTTTTTTGCAGTTGCAGATGCGTTCGAAGTTTATGAAGACGCCCTCTATGAGGCCTACAACGAAGTTACCCCGTTGCAGGTGTTCGACGATGAAGACGACGATGATGAAGCCGACGTGGACGACGACGAAGACCTGGAGATTGTCGAGGAATAGCGCAGCGGGGAAAGACTCTGGAGCCCGCGGGATGCCGGTGTTGGGTCGCTAGGCGGAAACGTCTTCCAGCGCCCTGGCAATTTGGGGCGGCAGCGGGGAGAGCTGGGCGTCGAGGATCTCTTTCAACTGCACGTTCGTGCGGGCCCCGACAACAACTGTGGCGACGCCGTGCTGGGACAGCAGCCAGGACAATGAGACATCCTGCGGTGAACGTCCCAACCCGTTGGCTGCCATGCACACGGCGTCCACGATGCGGGACGGCTTCTCTTCCAGGTAGGGCTCCACGTAATCGGCCTCGCCCGCGGAGGCGCCGCGCGAACCGGCCGGAAGGCTGCCCCGGTATTTGCCCGTGAGGACACCCCTGCCCAGAGGGCCCCAGGCCATCAGGCCCAGCCCGGCGTCTTCGAGGGCCGGCATGAGTTCCGATTCCGCCGACCTGTTAAGGAACGAATACTCGGCCTGGGCGGCCACGAGCGGAACGCTGCTGATCGCCGCAGCCTTAGCCGCCTGCCAGCCCTTGAAATTGGAGATTCCGGCGTACCGGGCCCGGCCCGACCGGACAGCGAACTCCAGTGCTGCCAGCGTCTCCTCGAGGGGAACGTTTCCATCCCACTCTTCGGCGAACCAGAGGTCCACGTAATCCGTGCCCAGCCTGGCCAGGCTGGCGTCCAGCCCGGTGAGCATCGCATTCCGTGAGGTATCCACGGCGCGCCGGCCATCCGGCGTCGTCATTCCCGCTTTGGTGGAGATGGAAATTTCCGTGCGGGATACCACGTCGCCCAGCAGCGCGCCCAGGATCGCTTCGGAGCCCCCGCCAGCGTAGGACGCGGACGTGTCCACATGCCGGCCGCCCGCACCAAGGAACGTCCGCAGCATCTCGGAGGCGTCCTGCTCGTCGGTCTCCCGGCCCCAGGAACGGGTGCCCAGGGAGAGGGCTGAAACTCGCAATCCACTGTTGCCGACGTAACGCTGCTGCATAGCAGCAAGCTTACGGGCAGAAGCGCCACCGCCATGCCGTAGGGTCTTAGCGTGAACTGGTTTGAAGCGGCCCTGCTGGGCCTAGTGCAGGGACTGACCGAATTTCTACCGATTTCATCGAGCGCACACCTGCGGATTGTGGGGGAATTCCTTCCCAACGCGCAGGATCCGGGTGCAGCTTTTACGGCCATCACCCAGCTGGGCACGGAAACAGCCGTGCTGATCTACTTCTGGCGTGACATTGTCCGCATCGTCAAAGCCTGGGCAGGCTCACTGGCCGGCAAAGTGCCGCGGCAGGATCCCGATGCCCGCATGGGCTGGCTGGTGATTCTGGGCAGCCTGCCGATCATCGTGCTGGGGCTGCTCTTCCAGGACCAGATCGAATCGGTCCTGCGCAGCATGTGGATCGTTGCCACCATGCTGATTGTCTTTGGCCTCATCCTCGCCGTAGCGGACGCCATCGGCGCCCAGAAGCGGGACCTGGCCCACCTGACCTACAAGCACGGCATCTTTTACGGCCTGGCCCAGGCCATGGCCCTGATCCCGGGTGTGTCACGCTCTGGCGGCACCATTACCGCCGGACTCCTGATGGGCTATACCCGTGAGGCCGCCGCCCGGTATTCCTTCCTGCTCGCCATCCCCGCCGTTTTCGGCAGCGGGCTCTACCAGCTCTACAAAGTGGTCACCAAGGAAGGCATTACGGGGCCGTTCGGTCTGCCGGAGACCGCCCTGGCCACCGTGATCGCACTGGTGGTGGGGTACGTGATCATCGGCTGGTTCCTGAAGTTCGTCTCCACCCGCAGCTACAGGCTGTTTGTCTGGTACCGGATCTTCCTTGGCCTCGCCCTCTACCTCCTCCTCGGTTTCAACGTCATCAGCGCCTAGGACTAGGCTTTACCTGTGAAATCCTGGACTTCCCGCCCCGTTCCCGCCCTGCCCGGAAACATGCCCGCCATCCGGCTGTTCGACACTGCGGCAGGCCTCGAAGTGGCCCTCGAACCGGAGGCCAGGCCCTCCATGTACGTCTGCGGCATCACCCCCTACGACGCAACCCACATGGGTCACGCCGCCAGCTACGTCGCCTTCGACCTGCTGAACCGTTCGTGGCGCGACGCCGGCAGCGAGGTGTCCTATGTCCAGAACGTCACCGACGTGGACGACCCCCTGCTCGAGCGCGCCACCGCCACCGGGGTTGACTGGCGCGATTTGGCCGCCCAACAGGTGGAGCTCTTCCAGACCGACATGGAAGCCCTCAACGTCCTGGCGCCGGACCACTACGTTGGCGCTGTTGAGTCCATCGGGCTGATCGTGCCCGAAGTGGAACGGCTGGTGAGCATGGGCCTGGCCTACACAGTGGGCGGCAGCAACGGCGAACCCGACGGAGACGTCTATTACGACGTCGAAGCAGCCGGCAAGCAGTCAACCGCACCTGACGCGTGGGCACTTGGCGCCATTTCCCACCTGGGCGAAAGCGCCATGCTGGAGCTTTTCGCCGAACGTGGCGGCGACCCGGGGCGCGCCGGAAAGCGGCAGGCCCTGGATCCGTTGCTGTGGCGGGTGGCGCGGGACGGCGAACCAAGCTGGCCCGGTGGAAGCCTGGGCCCAGGGCGGCCCGGCTGGCACATCGAATGCACCGTCATCGCGCAGAAGTACCTCCCGTCACCATTCACCGTGCAGGGCGGCGGCTCCGACCTGATCTTCCCGCACCACGAAATGGGCGCCGGCCACGCCTACTCACTGGCTGGAGTCCCCCTGGCGAAGCACTACGCACACGCCGGCATGGTGGGGTTGGACGGCGAGAAGATGAGCAAGTCCAAAGGCAACCTGGTGCTGGTTTCGAAGCTCCGTGCCGCCGGCGAGGACCCGGCTGCCATCCGGCTGGCGATCCTGTCCCACCATTACCGTTCCGACTGGTCGTGGACGGATGAAGGGTTCTCCGCGGCCAAGGCAGACCTCGCGGCATGGCGGACCGCCCTGCAGCATGCCCCCGCAGGTTCGGGGACGGCGCTCCTGGCCGAGATGCGCGAAGCGCTGGCAGCGGACCTCAACGCGCCCGCAGCGGTTGCCGCCGTATCCCGGTGGGCACGCAAAGCCAATGATGCCGGCGCTGCTGCCAGCGCCGCCGACGCCGCCCTGGTCAAGGACGCGGTGGACGCCCTCCTGGGCATCCAGCTGTAACGAACTCCGCTTCGGGCGGCACAAAAAGGGCCTGGCCCGGATTCCTCCGGGCCAGGCCCTTTCCGCGTCCGGCGGGTTTCAGCCCCTGTCCTGGCCCCGCCGCTTCAAATACCGCTCGAATTCCCGGGCAATGGACTCGCCGCTCGCTTCGGGCAGATCGGCGGTGTCCTTGGCTTCCTCCAACTGGCGCACGTAGGCGGCGATCTCCGGGTCCTCCGTGGCCAACTCATCCACCCCGCGCTCCCACGCCTCGGCCTCCTCGGCCAGCTCATGGGTATCCAGGGGCACCTGGAGGAGTTCCTCGATCCGGTGCAGGAGGGCGAGCTGGGCCTTGGGCGAGGGTGCCTGGGCCACGTAGTGCGGTACGGCAGCCCACAAGGACACGGTGGGAATGCCTGCCAGCAGGGACACCTCGGACAGCACGCCGACAATGCCCACTGGCCCTTCGTATTGGGACGCTTCCAAGTCCATCCGCTCCCGGAGCGGGGCGTCGTCGGAGGACGTGCTCACCGGAATCGGGCGGCTGTGCGGGACATCCGCCAGGAGCGCTCCGACGAGGACCACGTAATCCACGTGCAGCGCTTCCGCATGAACCAGCAGCTCAGCGGTGTAGGCGCGCCATTTATAGGATGGCTCGGTGCCCTGCACAAAGATGACATCCACATTGGAATTTGGCGCGCTGGCTTTGTAGATCCGGGTGGAAGGCCACTTGATCTTCCGTTCGCCTGCCGCGTTCCTGCGGACGGTGGGGCGCGTGAACTGAAAGTCGTAGTACTCGTCAGCATCGATGGAGGCGACTTTCTTGCCGCCCCACAATTTGTTCAGGTAGCGCAACGAATCGCTGGCCGCTTCTCCGGCGTCGTTCCACCCTTCAAAGGCGGCAAGCATCACCGTTACGCGCTGTCCGTCTGCCACCGGCTGGAGGAACCGTTCCCGCTCGGGTCCGGCACCCTCTTCCGCCGTGGCTCCCTCGAAGCTATTCATTTCTTCACCCTACGTCCAAGGTGCTTGGTCGTGCATGGATTGAAGCGCCGCAAATCCCCGTAAACCCGTCCTTGTGGCACCCCTGCCGCGTCATATTCGCCAAGGGCGTAGCCCACAGCCTCCGCCCAGCCACGCCCCGTAGACTGGCTATATGTCAATACCTGCCGCCAGTTCACCGCTCAAGGCCGTCCTCTGGGATATGGACGGGACCATCGTGGATACCGAGCCGTACTGGATCGCCGCCGAGCGGGCACTGGTTGAAGCGCACGGAGGAACCTGGAGCCACCAGCAGGCCATGCAGCTGGTTGGACAGTCACTGACTTTTTCTGCCGGACTGTTGCAGCAGGCGGGTGTGGAGCTGGAAATCCGGGACATCATCGACGCCCTGACGGCCCAGGTCATCAGCAGCGTCCAGCAGCAGGTGCCGTGGCGGCCCGGTGCCCGTGAGCTGTTGGAAGAACTCCACCAAGCCGGGGTCCGGTGCGCCTTGGTCACCATGTCCGAAGGTCCACTGGCCCGGGAGGTGGTGGCCAACCTTCCCAGGCCCTACTTCGACGTGCTGGTCACCGGTGACACCGTTACCCAGGGCAAGCCGCATCCGGAGGCCTACCTGACGGCAGTGGAGTTGTTGCAGGAAGCCGACCCCGAGCTCGGCATCCACCATTGCGTCGCGCTGGAAGATTCCGTGCCGGGCGTGGCTGCAGCGGTTGCCTCCGGGGTCGCAACGGTGGCAGTGCCGCACATCGTTCCCCTGCCCGACCATGAGAGCTACGAGCTCTGGGACTCCCTGGCCGGCCGGTCACTGGGAGAGCTCGAAGCCCTGCTGGTGGGTGCGGGTCCCCAAGGCCTCGCGGCACCCGCTTCGGGTGATCCCCATGGCTGAGCACAGCACGAAGCCTGGCACCGGCCAGGAGGCCCCCGGGCGCCGCGAAGGGATCCCGCTGGGACGGATCGCCGGCGTCCCCGTGGTCCTGGCCTACTCATGGTTCGTCATTGCGGCCTTCACGGTGATCGTGTACGGACCGGTACTGGCACGGAACAACCCCGTGCTGGGCGCCAGTGCCTACGTCGTCGCTTTCGCCTACGCCGTCCTGCTGTTGATCTCTGTGCTCGTGCATGAACTGGCCCACGCCCTCACCGCGAAAATCTACGGCTGGCCCACCCAGAAAATCGTCCTGAACCTCTGGGGCGGCCACACCCAGTTCGAGAGCTTCACAGCTTCCCCGGGGCGCTCGGTAGTGGTGGCCCTTGCCGGACCGGCGGCCAACTTCGTCCTGGCCGGCGGCGCGTGGCTGGTGCTGGGCACCAACAGCCTGGGGAGCGTCGCCGAAATCCTGACGAACATCTTCATGTGGGCCAACTTCCTCATCGGCGTCTTCAACATCCTTCCTGGCCTTCCGCTGGACGGGGGCCGGATGGTCGAGTCCATCGTCTGGAAAGCCACCGGCAGCCAGGCCAAGGGCACCGTTGCCGCCGGCTGGGGCGGGCGGATCATCGTCCTCGCCATCGCCTACTGGTTCCTGGTACGCCCCTTCCTTGCCGGTGACAGCCCGGACTTCAGTTTCCTGATGATCACCATCCTTGTTGGCGGCTTCCTGTGGATGGGCGCGTCGGCGTCCATCCAACAAGGGACACTGCGCGGCAGGCTCCCACTGGTCAGTGCCGCGGCATTGTCCATGCCCGCTGCCGGCCTGCCTGCGACCGCAACCGCCGGAGACGCCCTGCGCCTCTCGGAGGGAGGGGCAAGGGCAGTGGTGGTCTGCGGACCGGACGGACGGCCGCAAGCCGTGGTGGACCCGGAGGCACTCCAGTCAGTCCCCGCTGCCGCGGCGGATTCGACGCCGGTTGATGCCGTTTCCTTCCCGCTCGCGGGCGGCGCGTACGTTCCCGAGTGGTCCAAGGGACAGGAGCTGGTCCAGTTCCTGTCCCAGGTTGCGGGCCGCCACTATGCGGTGGTGGACCACAATGGACAGGTCACCGGACTGTTGACGCAGGAAGCCGTCCTCGCAACCATCACCGGCAAGAGTCCGCGGAACAATAGCTCCCCTCAGGGCCGGAACCGGTAGAGTTACCTGCCGGTCATGCATTGCCGCCGCCAACGCCAACTGGCGCCCCGAGGGACCAGGGGAGCGCGGCACCACCAGGTTTACAGGAGCGAGGAAAAATCATGAGCAGCGAAACTGCCGTCAACGACGCCAAGGGTGCAGCACCATCCAGTGTTGCCGCCAGCGGCTCGCAGCCGGTGGGAGCCGCCCGTCGCCGCGGCCCTTTCCGCGAGGGCGAACGCGTCCAGCTGACCGACGAACGCGGCCGGATGAACACCATCACCCTGGAGCGTGGCGGCGCTTTCCACACCCACCGCGGCTTCCTTAATCACGACGAGATCATCGGCAAGGTGGATGGCTCCGTCGTGGTAAACAATGTGGGCCAGCAGTACCAGACACTGCGCCCGCTGCTTTCCGACTTCGTCCTCTCCATGCCGCGCGGCGCCGCCGTCGTCTACCCCAAGGACGCGGGCCAAATCGTCACCATGGCGGACATCTTCCCCGGCGCCCGCGTGGTGGAAGCCGGCGTCGGCTCGGGTGCCCTGTCCATCTCGCTCCTGCGTGCGGTCGGCGACAACGGCTACCTCCACTCCTTCGAACGCCGCGAGGAATTCGCCGACATCGCCCGCGGCAACGTGGAAACCATCTTCGGCGGCCCGCACCCTGCGTGGCAGATTTCGCTCGGCGACTTCCAGGAGGAAGTGGTCAAGGCCGAGGCCCCCGGCTCCGTCGACAGGGTGGTCCTGGACATGCTGGCACCGTGGGAATGCCTCGACGCCGTGGCCACGGTCCTCGCCCCCGGCGGCGTGTGGATCAACTACGTCGCCACCGTCACGCAGCTCTCCCGGACGGCTGAGGCCATCCGCGCCGACGGGCGCTTCACGGAACCCGATGCCTGGGAGTCAATGGTCCGCGGCTGGCACCTCGAAGGTTTGGCGGTACGCCCCGACCACCGCATGGTGGCCCACACCGGGTTCCTCCTGGTCACCCGCCGGCTCGCCGACGGGGTCACCGGAATCTCCGTGAAGCGCCGTCCTTCGAAGACCGAATTCAACGAAGAAGACGTCAATGCCTGGACCCCCGGTGCCGTAGGGGAGCGGGCGGTGTCGGACAAGAAACTCCGCCGGGCCGCCCGCGACGCCATTGCCGGCACGAACGTCGTGGACACCCCCGAGGTTACGAACTAGTCCATATTTCGGGAGTCTCCATCCCTACCCGCCTTCTTGGGACTAATGTCTTAAGAGAAGCGCAGGAAGGGGCTGATACATCATGGAGACTCCAAACCAGGACTCCGGACGTACACCGGCAGAGCAGTCTGCCGCCAACGACCTCTCGGTTGCTGACCGCCAGGTCAACATACTTCGGGACAAGCTCAGGCACATCGACCGCCAGCTCGCAGCGGCAACCCAGAACAACACCAAGCTGGTCACCATGCTTGAGACCGCGAAAGCGGAAATCCTGCGGCTTAAGAACGCCCTGGACCAGGAAGGACAGCCGCCGTACAGCTTCGGCACCATCCTGCAGATCAATCCCAAACGGCAACCCGCCCCGGGCAGCAGCGGACAGGCCGCCACCGAGGAGTCAGTGGACATTTTTAATGCCGGCCGGAAGATGCGGGTGGGCATCAGCCCCCTGGTCAACATCAACCAGCTGGCGGTCGGGCAGGAAGTACTGCTTAACGAGGCGCTCCTGATCGTCGCCGGGCTCGGCTATGAGCGGGCCGGCGAGCTCGCCACGTTGAAGGAGATGCTGGGACGCGACCGCGCCCTGGTGGTGGGCCGTGCGGACGAAGAACGCGTCGTCCGCCTGTCCGGCGCCCTCCTGGCCGAAAAGCTCAGGGTCGGCGATGCCCTTTCCATCGATTCACGCACCGGATATGCGCTGGAGAAGGTTCCGCGTTCCGAGGTGGAGAACCTGGTCCTTGAGGAAGTCCCGGACATCACCTACGAGGACATTGGCGGCCTCGGGCCCCAGATCGAACAGATCCGCGACGCAGTCGAGCTGCCGTTCCTGCATCCGGACCTCTACCGGGAGCACGGGCTGAAGGCCCCCAAGGGCATCCTCCTCTACGGTCCCCCCGGCTGCGGCAAAACGCTGATCGCCAAGGCGGTGGCCAATTCCCTCGCCGCCCGGGCGGCAGAGCGGTCCGGGAACGTGGATCTCAAGAGCTACTTCCTCAACATCAAGGGGCCCGAACTCCTTGACAAATATGTGGGCGAAACGGAACGGCACATCCGGCTGATCTTTTCCCGCGCCCGTGAAAAGGCTTCCGACGGCAGCCCCGTAGTGGTCTTCTTCGACGAGATGGACTCGCTGTTCCGAACCCGCGGCACCGGGATTTCGTCCGACGTCGAGACCACCATCGTGCCCCAGCTCCTCAGCGAGATCGACGGCGTGGAACGCCTCGACAACGTGATCGTGATCGGTGCGTCCAACCGTGAAGACATGATCGACCCCGCGATCCTCCGGCCGGGCCGGCTGGACGTGAAGGTCAAGATCCAGCGCCCGGACGCGGAAGCCGCCGCAGACATCTTCAACAAATACATCACACCCGACCTGCCGTTCCACGAATCGGACCTGGCCGAACACAACGGTGACGTCCAGGCGACGGTAGACGCCATGGTCCAGCGCACCGTCGAAGCCATGTACTCCACGGACAAGTCCAACGAGTTCCTGGAGGTCACCTACGCCAACGGTGATACCGAAATGCTCTACTTCAAGGACTTCAACTCGGGCGCCGTGGTCCAAAACGTGGTGGACCGGGCCAAGAAGTACGCCATCAAGGATTTGCTGACCTTGCACCAGAAGGGACTGCGGATCGAACACCTCCTGCGCGCCGTGGTGGATGAATTCCGCGAACACGAGGACATGCCCAACACCACCAACCCTGACGACTGGGCGCGCATCTCCGGGAAGAAGGGCGAACGGATCACCTACATCCGAACCATCGTCCAAGGCAAAGCCGGGCAGGAGCCCGGGAAGTCGATCGAAACCATGCCCACCACGGGACAGTATCTGTGACGGGTGCATCAGGACCCGCCGTCGGGGACGCCCTCCCTGCCGGCGGGGCCATGCGGGTGATGGGAGCGGAAACCGAATACGGCATCCATGCTCCCTCCGCACCCTCGGCCAACGCCACCATGATGAGTGCCCGCGTTGTCCAGGCCTATGCCCAGGTCACCCGGCAGCGGGCCGCCGGGGGAGCGGAAACCCGGTGGGACTACACGGATGAAGAACCCCTGCACGATGCCAGGGGCTGGACGGTAGACCGCGGATCAGCGCATCCCAGCCAGCTGACCGACCAGCCACCGGTGCTTGACGCTGAGTCCGTAGCGTTGGCCTACGGCCGTGAGGAACTTGAGCTCGACGGCCAGGACGAGTCCGGGTCCCTGCTAATGAACATGGTCCTTGGCAACGGGGCACGGCTGTACGTTGACCATGCCCACCCGGAGTACTCAAGCCCCGAGGTCACCAACCCGCGCGATGCCGTGGCCTGGGACGCAGCGGGCGACCTGGTCGCCCTGGCCGCTGTCCGGCGCCTGGCAGCCGACCCTGCCCTTCCTCCGGTCAATCTCTACAAGAACAACACCGACAACAAGTCCGTTTCCTATGGGTCGCATGAAAACTACCTCATGCCCCGATCCGTACCATTTGGCGACATTGTCCGTGGACTGACACCCTTCTTCGTCAGCCGTCAGGTGGTGTGCGGAGCCGGACGCTTGGGACTCGGCCAGGACAGTTCCGTCCCCGGTTTCCAGGTCAGCCAGCGGGCCGACTTTTTTGAGGCGGAAGTCGGGCTGGAAACCACCATCCGCAGGCCCATCATCAACACCCGGGACGAGCCGCACGCCACCGCGGACAAGTATCGGCGCCTGCACGTGATCATTGGGGATGCCAACCTCAGCCAGGTGTCCAACTACCTCAAATTCGGTACCACCGCCCTGGTCCTCAGCCTGATCGAAGCCGGGCTGGCACCAAAAATCGAGGTCTACGAGCCTGTTACCGCACTGAAGACGGTCAGCCACGACACGTCGCTGACCGCCAAGCTGCGCCTCCTGGACGGCCGTCGGGTGACGGCGCTGGACCTTCAGTGGATGTACCACGAGGCCGCCGCAAAACTTGCGCAGGACACCGGCGTCGGTGACGCCGTGGATGGCGACGGCCACACCCGCGACGTCCTGGAACGGTGGGCTACCGTCCTGACGCAGCTGGACAACGACCGCACCGCGGCTGCGGGGTCGGTGGAGTGGCTGGCGAAACTCTCCCTGCTGGACGGCTACCGGCAACGCGACGGACTGGAATGGAGTGATGCCCGGCTCGGCTTGGTGGATCTGCAGTGGTCCGACATCAGGCCTGAAAAAGGCCTGTACTACCGCATGCTCGCCAGGGGCCGGATGCTGCGTGTGGTGGACGACGCCGCCATCGCCGCCGCAGTGGCGGAGCCTCCGGAGGACACGCGGGCGTTCTTCCGCGGCAAGTGCATCAGCAGCTTCGGCAAGGACGTCGTGGGCGCCAGCTGGGATTCGGTGATCTTCGACGTACCGGGTTACGGACGGCTCCAACGCGTGCCCACCCGGGAGCCCTTGAGGGGAACCAAAGAGCTGACCGGAGCGTTGTTTGAGCGCTACCGGGAAGCCGGACCGTTCCTGGGAGAACTGCTGGGACACAACAGCACTCCGCCTGCGGCGTAAACCGCGCCGGAATGCCCGTCCCGTGGCAGGATGGGGATATCGGAGGATCCGCCGGATCCGCCGGAAGAACGAGGAGGGAAACCGATGGCAGGCCAGGAGCAACAGCAGCCGCAGTCACGTGACAGCCAGGTCGAAGACGACATTCCCGAGGCACCCCCGGCACCGCCCGAGGCGCAGGCATCGGCGTCGACCGAAGGCGTGGACGACCTCCTGGATGAAATCGACGGCGTGCTGGAATCGAACGCCGAAGAATTCGTCCGGGCCTTCGTCCAAAAGGGCGGCCAGTAACCCGGACCCGATGGGTGGCGGAAGCCGCGGCCGGCCGGAATCTGTACCGACGTTGAGGTACCACGTTCAAGGAGTGATGAGTGCAGGAATCAACCGCCAACCAGGTAGCCGCCAACGCCACCTCGTCCTTTACCGAGCATCTGCAGCGGGACCGGCCGGAGCTATTGCCCTTTAGCCGGTCCTTCTCCGGCAGCGCGTCAGCGGCTGCCCCCGTGCAGGTTCCCCACGCCACCACGATCGTAGCGATGAGCTACACCGACGGTGTCCTGATGGCGGGCGACCGGCGGGCCACCATGGGAAACGTCATTGCCAGCCGGCACATTGAGAAGGTTTTCCCCGCCGACCGCTTCTCGGTCCTTGGCATCGCCGGAACCGCAGGCATTGCTATCGACCTGACCCGGCTCTTCCAGGTTGAACTTGAGCACTACGAAAAGATCGAGGGCACCCAGCTCAGCCTTGAGGGAAAGGCAAACCGGCTGGGCGCCATGATCAGGGGCAATCTGCCCATGGCATTGCAGGGCCTGGCAGTGGTACCGCTCTTCGCCGGCTTCGACACTGGCGCCAACGTGGGCAGGTTGTTCTCCTATGACGTCACCGGAGGCAGGTACGAGGAACACGAACACCACACGGTGGGCTCGGGTTCAGTCTTCGCCCGCGGGGCCTTGAAGAAGCTTTGGCGGCCCAACCTCACCGCCGCCGAGGCGCTGTCCGTGGCCGTGGAATCACTCTACGACGCGGCGGATGATGACTCCGCCACAGGCGGTCCGGATACCGTCCGGCAGTTGTGGCCGGTGGTCTATACCGTGGACAGGACGGGCGCCCGGCGGGTTCCGGACGCCGAACTATCGGCCGCGTCGCGGAACATCATCGAATCCCGCACCATCGCCGGACGGGAGGCCTGAGATGACGCAGCAGTTCTATGTCTCGCCTGAACAGCTGATGAAGGACCGCGCGGACTTCGCGCGGAAGGGCATCGCCCGCGGCCGCTCGGTGGTAGTGATCAGCTGCGCGGACGGCATCGCGCTGGTCGCCGAGAACCCTTCCCCGTCACTGCACAAGATCGGCGAGATTTACGACAAGATCGCTTTCGCAGCCGTAGGGAAATACAACGAATTTGAAAGCCTCCGCCAGGCAGGTGTCCGCTACGCCGACGTTCGCGGCTACTCCTATGACCGCGAGGACGTCACCGCCCGCGGGCTGGCCAGCGTGTACGCGCAAAGCCTCGGAGCAGTCTTCACCGCCGAGCAAAAGCCCTTCGAGGTGGAGCTTGCCGTCGCCGAGGTGGGCCCCACCCAGGCCGACGACCACCTGTACCGCCTGACCTTCGACGGCTCGATCGCAGACGAACACAGCTTCGTCGTCATGGGTGGGCAGGCCGAGAAAGTCTCCTCCGCCATCGACGCCGGCTGGCAGGCCTCCCTGGGGTTCGCCGACGCCGTCCGCCTGGCCCTGAAAGGGCTGACCCCCGCCGCGGACACGGACCAACCGCCCACCCCGCTGCCCGCAAGCGCCCTCGAAGTGGCGGTCCTGGACAGGCGTTCCGAAAGCTCCCGCGGGACACGGCGCGCCTTCCGCAGGCTGAACGACGCGGACATTACGGCATTGCTGGCCTAGGAGGACCACATGGACAAGAGAATCTTCGGTATCGAAACCGAATTCGGGATCTCGTATTCAAGCCCCGATTCGAGGCCTCTTGCTCCCGAAGAGGTGGCGCGGTACCTCTTCAGGAAGGTGGTCAGCTGGGGACGCTCATCCAATGTTTTCCTCACCAACGGTTCCCGGCTCTACCTCGATGTTGGATCCCACCCCGAGTACGCCACCGCCGAGTGCGATGACCTTGCCCAGCTGATCGCCCACGACCGCGCGGGCGAGCTGATCCTCGACGACCTCGTGGACGAAGCCCAAGCCAGGCTCGCGGCGGAGGGCTTCAATGGCACCGTTTATTTGTTCAAGAACAACACGGACTCCGCCGGGAACTCCTACGGCAGCCACGAGAATTACCTCATCCCGAGGCGCGGGGAATTCTCCCGCCTCGCGGAGATCCTGATCCCTTTCCTGGTGACCCGCCAGCTCATCGCAGGGGCCGGAAAAATCCTCAAGACGCCGCACGGAGCCACCTACGCGTTCTCCCAGCGTGCCGACCACATTTGGGAGGGCGTATCCTCCGCAACCACCCGGTCACGCCCCATCATCAACACCCGGGACGAGCCACACGCGGATGCCGAGTTCTACCGTCGGCTCCACGTCATTGTCGGGGACTCGAACATGTCAGAGGCCACAGCGCTCATGAAGGTGGGCACCGTGGACCTGGTCCTGCGGATGATCGAAGCAGGCGTGATCATGCGCGACATGCGGATGGAAAACCCCATCCGGAGCATCCGCGAAATTTCCCATGACCTCAGCGGCAGGGCACTCGTGCGGCTCGCCAACGGCCGCCAGCTTACCGCCCTGGAGATCCAGCAGGAGTACCTCACCAAGGTCACCGCTTTCGTCCAGGAACATGGCGCGCACAACCCGCACGTTCCAGTAATCCTGGACTTGTGGGAACGGACCCTCCACGCGATCGAGACCGGTGATACCAGGAGCATCGACACCGAAATCGACTGGGCCATCAAGAAGAAGCTGATGGACAACTACCGCGAACGCCATGGCCTGGGCCTGGAGGCGCCACGCATCGCCCAGCTGGACCTGACGTACCACGACATCTCCCGCAGCCGGGGCATCTACTATTTGCTGCAGTCCCGCGGTGCCGTGCGCCGGATCGTTGACGATACCGTCATCAAGGGAGCCGTGGACGCGCCGCCGCAAACCACGCGCGCCAAGCTGCGGGGCGACTTTGTCCGCCGCGCGCAGGAGTTGGGCCGCGACTACACGGTGGACTGGGTGCACCTGAAGCTCAACGACCGTGCCCACCAGACCATTCTCTGCAAGGATCCGTTCCGCAGCGTGGATGAGCGCGTGGATGCCCTGCTCGACTCTATGGGCTGACGTCCAGCTTCAGGGTCTATTCTGGATAAGGTCCTTTTAACGGGACCTGCCACGGCATTGTCCGCTGCCATGCGGAATGCCGTATCCATCTTGCCCCGACGAAAGTTTCCTACGTGCGCCGACTACTAGCAATCCTCCTTCCCGGCCTGCTGCTGCTGACCGCCTGTGGAGGCACAGCTTCACAGCCTGAGCCCACCAGCCAGTCCGCCGGGGAGACTGCAAAGTTCGACTCCCTCAAACTCACGGACAACGGGGACAAGAAGGCCCCGGGCGTGGACTTCGACAAGCCCCTGTCCGTCACTGAACCGACCATCAAGGTCGTTTCCCAAGGCAGCGGCGACGCCGTCAAGGCAAACCAGGTAGCCAAGATTTCGATCCTGGCCCTGAACGGCACCGACGGATCCCAGCTGGAGGACACGTTCCCCAGCGAGCCCGAGAGCCTCGAGCTGACCGACGACCTCAAGACCAGCAGCCCGGTCATCTACAACGCCTTCGTTGGCGCGAAGGTCGGATCCAGCCTGGCCTTGGCCGTCCCCGGCCAGCAAAGTGCCCCGTCAGCCAGCCCCAGCCCGTCCGACGGCGCCAGCCCCAGCCCGAGCGCTGCAGCTGATCCCACCCAGTTGCTGATCATCAAAGTCATTTCCGCTGCCGACTCCACGCCCGTCCTGGACAAGCCCCAAGGCGAGACCGTGACGCCGCCTCCCGGCCTGCCCACCGTGACGGAAAAAGACGGCAAGCCGGAAATCAACGTTGCGGGTGCCCCCGCGCCCACATCCCTCGTATCGCAGGACCTGATCAAGGGCACGGGCGCCACCGTCAAGGAATCCGACACCCTGACCGTGAACTACGTTGGCGTCAACCTCGCCGACGGCACAAAGTTTGATTCCAGCTTCGACCGCGGCCAACCGGCAACCTTCCCGTTGACCGGTGTCATCAAGGGCTGGACCCAGGGCCTGGCCGGCAAGACGGTCGGCTCCCGTGTCCTGCTCGTCATCCCCAAGGACCTGGCTTATGGCGACGCCGGCCAGGGCCAGGCAAAGGGTGACCTTGTCTTCGTAGTGGACATCCTCGGGGTCAAGTAGCAACACTTACAAGGAGGCCGCATCCTTTCGCGGCACCCACCAGTACACTCACGCAGAGGAGCAAGCATGTCGTTTGGACAGCGGGAATTCGACCGCCAGAAGCCCGAGATCGATTTTCCGGAAGGCGACGTCCCCACGGAACTGGTCATCACCGACATCATTGAGGGCGACGGCCGGGAAGCCCAGGCGGGCGACACCGTCTCCACCCACTATGTTGGCGTGGCCTGGTCCACGGGCGAAGAGTTCGACGCCTCATGGGGCCGCGGCGCACCGCTGGACTTCCGTGTCGGCGTCGGCCAGGTCATCCAGGGCTGGGACCAGGGCCTGCTGGGCATGAAGGTCGGCGGCCGCCGCCGCCTCGAGATCCCCTCAGAACTGGCATACGGCTCCCGAGGAGCCGGTGGAGCGATCAAGCCCAACGAGGCGCTGATCTTCGTTGTGGACCTCGTCGGGGTCCGCTGACTTTCAGCACACCGCACCAACCACAGGCGCGGCAGCACGGGGATGTTTCCCGGTGCTGCCGCGCTTTCGGTTTAAGGCGGAGGAGTTTAGTAACGTAGCCAAGGTGTCCGTATCCCGCACTGAACGACTCCTCAACCTGTTGATCGCGCTCCTGAATACCCGCTATGGGCTGCGGCGCAGTGAACTGCGGGAGAAGGTCTACCACGACGCCTCCGGCAACGACGTCGCATTTGGACGGATGTTCGAGCGCGACAAAAACGACCTGCGGGCGATGGGCTTCGACGTCGAGACCCTCACGGACACCGGCTGGAGCGAAGACGACCCCGCCACCACGCGCTACCGGATCGGCAAGGAATCCAACAGGCTCCCCGACGTCCAGCTGGCACCAGAAGAATGGACCGTCCTGCTGCTCGCCTCGCAGCTCTGGGAGCGGGCGGCCCTGGGCGCGGCGGCCCAGAGCGCACTTCGCAAAATCCAGGCCTCCGGACAGCTGGCGGACGTTGAACTGCCCGCCGGTGTCCAACCCCGGATCAAGCCCGCCGGACAAGCCTTTGATGACATCGTCACCGCCATGCATGCCCGGCATCCGGTCAGCTTCACCTACCTGGCCGGCAGCACCGGCAAGGAGGAAGAACGGGTGGTGGAACCCTGGGGCCTTGGCAGCCGCTTTGGCCAGTGGTACCTGATGGGGAAGGACCGCATCCGCAACGCGCCCCGGCATTTCCGTCTTTCCCGGTTCACCAGCGCCGTCACGGTACTAAGCAAAGACCAGTACGCCCCGCCCGCGGACTTCAGTATCCGCGCCGCATTGGACCGGCTGCCTGAACTGCCGCTGCGCGCCGCCGTCGTGGACGTCAGGAAGGGGCGCCTCCTCGCCTTGCGGAGCCGTGCCGGAGCCGCCGCAACGCAGGTGCCGGGCGGACCGCCCGCCGACGGCTTTGACCGGCTTGTCCTGGAATACCGGGATCCGGAAGTGCTTGCCGAGGAACTCGCCTCCTACGGGCCGGACGCGCTGGTGGTGGACCCGGAAGACGTC
Source organism: Arthrobacter sp. AG258 (assembly GCF_004364695.1). Taxonomy (NCBI): domain Bacteria; kingdom Bacillati; phylum Actinomycetota; class Actinomycetes; order Micrococcales; family Micrococcaceae; genus Arthrobacter; species Arthrobacter sp. AG258. The sequence continues at coordinate 205,431 of NZ_SOBI01000004.1, forward strand.
GCCGCTGCCGTGCGCCGCCGGCTTAGGGCCGCCGCCGCCTTCAGCGCCGCACCCATCCCCGCCTACACGTTCGTCGACGTCCACGCCCGGGCCGCCCGCAAGCGGACCTCCGAGGACCAGCTCAAGCGCATGCTCCAACTGGTCCCTTTCCTGGTCCACAACCAGGGCCTGCACATCCAGGATGTCGCAAAGCATTTCGGGATCACCCGCGAGGAACTGGAGGCTGATCTCCAGATCCTCATCTGCTCCGGGCTGCCCGAGGGTTACCCGGATGACCTGCTTGATATCCAATGGGAAGACGGCCACGTCTTCATTTCCCAGGATCTGGACTTGAAGCGTCCCGTCCGATTCACCGTGGAGGAAGCCTGCGCACTGCTGACGGGCCTCGAAACGCTCAACGGCCTGCCCGACCTGCCCGGCGGCGGTGCACTGGAATCGGTCACCCTCAAGCTGCTCGCCGCAGCCGGTGAGGAAGGCCTCCAGGCGGCCTCCATTGCCGGACCCCAGGTGGCACCGGCAGACGCCGACACCCATGCCACCATCCGGCAGGCCATTGAAACCCGCTCCCAGCTGCGGCTAACCTACCTCTCGCCCCAGCGGGACGCGGTCACGATCCGGGATGTCGACCCCCTACGGCTCTATTCGCTGGACAACACCTGGTATTTCGAAGCCTGGTGCCACAGCGTGTCAGGACTTCGGAACTTCCGCCTGGACCGGGTGCAGGAGGTGCACCCCAACGGCGCACCTGCAGGCCGCCACGCCACGCCCGGCGGCGGCGTGCCCGCCAAACTCTTCACTCCCAACGACGACGACACCACTGTGATCATCCAGCTCACCCGGCAGGGGAGGGGCCTGGCGGACGACTATTACGCGGAGCGCACCGCGGAATTGCCCGACGGCGGCCTGGTGGCCGAGATCAGGTTTGGCAGCACTGCGTGGCTGCCCATGTTCGTGGCCCAGCACGGGGGCACGGCCAGGATCCTGGCGCCGGCGGAACTTGCCGCGGCGGCAAGCGAGTGGCTCGCGGCGTCGCTGGCAACCTACGGCGGATAGACTTCCAGCATGCCTTGGTGGTCCTGGATCCTGATATGGATAGCGCTTGTTGCGGTGTCCCTGCTGTTCTATGTCCTGTTGGGCATCCGCCTTTACCGCCAGTTCATGGCTACGGTAAGGGACCTCAGCGAGGCTGCCGCCAGGCTGGGAAGCCTGGGTCCGGCCGGGTTGCCGGAGGAGCCCGCCGCTCCATTAGGTGTCGCGCCGGGTTCGGCCGTTTTTGCCTCGCCCGCTGTCATGAGACATGATTACGAGGCATCCAAATCGGCCAGGCAGGAAGAACGCCGCCGCCGTCGAGTGCAGCGCAAAAAGGACCGGGGCCAGCCGCAGGCGTTCGGAGATCTCGACTTCACATAGAAGTAGGATGTATTTAGAGGAAAGGATTTCCCGTGGGAAGACTCTTTGATGGCCCCTGGCCAATCGTCATTATCATCGTCGTAGCTTTGCTTCTTTTCGCCGCCCCCAAGCTTCCGGCCATGGCCCGCAGCCTGGGCCAGTCAATGCGGATTATCAAATCCGAGGTAAAGGAAATGAAGAACGACGGAAAAGCCGAGCCCGCCGAGCCCTCCGGGCCGGTGGAAGGCACCATCGTGAACCATCCCAAGGCGAAGCCCGGTGAGCCGACAGACGGCACTGACGTTCCGCCGTCGACCCGCGCCTGACCTCCCGTGGCACTGTCGCGGGCCCGTAAAGCCAACCCAGAGGGACGGATGTCCCTCTGGGAGCACCTCAAGGAGCTGAAGAACCGGCTGATCAAGTCGGCCATCGGCGTCGTTATCGGCGGCATTGGGGGCTGGATACTTTACGATCCGCTGTTGAAGGCGCTGGCCGAGCCGGTCAACAGGATCTCCGATGAAACCGGCGGCCTGGCCGCCATCAACTTCGGGACCATCGCCTCACCCTTTGACTTCAAGCTCCAGATGTCGCTCCTCATTGGGGCAGTGATCTCCAGCCCGATCTGGATCTACCAGCTGTGGGCGTTTATCACTCCCGGCCTGACGTCCAAGGAACGCCGCTACACCCTGGGCTACATGGCCGCCGCCATCCCGCTGTTCCTTGCCGGCATTTGGGTTGGGTGGCTGGTGGTTCCCCAGGTGGTGCATGCGCTGACGCAATTCACCCCCGCAGGCTCCTCAAGTGTGATCGATGCACGCACCTACATCGAATTCGTCACGCGCATGGTGCTGATGCTGGGCCTGGCGTTCCTGGTTCCGGTGGTCCTGGTCGGCGTCAACATGGCAGGCCTTGTGTCCGGCCGCACCATCCTCAAAGCGTGGCGCATCACGGTGTTCCTCGTTTTCGTCCTGGCAGCTATCGCCGCCCCGGGCGCGGATGCCATCTCGATGTTCATGCTCGCCGGGCCCCTGCTGGCGCTGTTCTTTGCCGCCATTGGAATCTGCATCATGAATGACAAGCGGCGTGACCGCCGCCAGGCCAAGCAGGTTGCCGAAACCGAGGCCACCGCGGACGTAGCCACCCCGAGCAGTGAACTCAAGAAGCTCTAGCCTGCCGCTAGGCTTGGGATATGTCTTCCAACACCGGGCCGTTCTCCACCGGGCCCACCGATTCAGAAGAACTGTCTCCCGCTGAAAGGTACCGCGCCAGCGCCGAACGCAGGGCTGAAGCCGCCACGTACCTGGGACAGTTTTCCGGAACCCTCGAGTTCGAGCTTGACGACTTCCAGCGGCAGGCCTGCCGTTCGCTGCAGGAAGGCAGGGGAGTCCTGGTGGCGGCCCCCACCGGCGCGGGCAAAACCATCGTTGGCGAGTTTGCCATCTACCTGGCCCTGCAACGGGGCCTGAAGGCGTTCTACACCACGCCCATCAAGGCGCTCAGCAACCAGAAATTCAGCGAGCTCGCCGCGAAGTACGGCGCGGACAACGTGGGGCTCCTTACCGGCGACACCAGCATCAACGGCGACGCGCAGGTGGTGGTGATGACCACCGAGGTCCTCCGGAACATGCTGTATGCCGACTCTGCCACGCTTGGCGACCTTGGCTACGTGGTCATGGACGAAGTGCACTACCTGGCCGACCGGTTCCGCGGGGCGGTCTGGGAAGAAGTCATCATCCATCTGCCCAGCGAGGTCCAGGTAGCTTCGTTGAGCGCCACCGTCTCCAATGCCGAAGAATTCGGGGCGTGGCTGGACACCGTGCGCGGCGACACAGACATCATTGTCTCTGAGCACCGGCCGGTACCGTTGTGGCAGCACGTCATGGTGGGCCGCCGGATCATGGACCTGTTCGCCGGCGAAACCACCTTCGACGAGATCGCCCCGCCCGGTGGGGACGGGATTGATGAGGCGCCCGCGCAGGCCAAACCCCGCGAAGACGGCAAAGGCCGTGGCTTTGACGTCAACCCTGAACTGCTTGATGTGGCACGCCGCGAAATCCAGCAAAGCTTCCGGAGCCGGCAGGGACCGGGAAAGCGCGGCCAGCGCGGCCGGCGCGGCGATGACCGCCCGGTCCGTGGCAGCGAACCCGCAGGGGTGCGCAGGGCCAGCCGCCCCCAGGTGATCGCCAGCCTCGACCGGATGGACCTCCTGCCGGCCATCACCTTCATCTTTTCCCGTGCCGGGTGTGAGGGGGCAGTCGCCCAATGCGTCGCATCCGGCCTGTGGCTCACCACGGAGACTGAACAGCGGATCATCGCGCAGCGGGTAGACGAAGCCGGGCAGGACATCCCACCGGACGACCTTGATGTCCTGGGCTTTTGGACCTGGCGCGACGGACTGCTCAGGGGTTTCGCTGCCCATCACGCCGGAATGCTGCCCACTTTCAAAGAGGTGGTGGAGAAACTCTTTGCCGACGGACTGGTCAAAGCCGTCTTCGCCACGGAGACCCTTGCCCTCGGCGTGAACATGCCCGCGCGTTCGGTGGTGCTGGAGAAGCTGGACAAGTTCAACGGTGAGGCCCACGTGGACATCACCGCGGGCGAATACACCCAGCTCACCGGCCGCGCCGGCCGGCGCGGCATCGACGTCGAAGGCCACGCCGTGGTGCTGTGGCAGCCCGGGACGGACCCGACGGCGGTCGCCGGCCTCGCCTCCCGGCGCACCTACCCGCTGAACTCGAGTTTCCGGCCCACCTACAACATGAGCATCAACCTGCTTGCACAGTTTGGCCGGTCCCGGGCCCGCGAAATCCTCGAATCGTCCTTTGCCCAGTTCCAGGCCGACCGCTCCGTGGTGGGTCTCGCCAGGCAGGTCCGAAGCAGGGAAGAATCCCTTGCCGGTTACGCCAAATCCATGACCTGCCACCTGGGCGACTTCACCGAGTACGCCCGGCTGCGGAGGGAATTGTCGGACGCCGAGAACGCCACGTCCCGGACCAAGTCCCGTGTGCAGAAGTCGCTGAGCGACGACTCGCTGGCCCGGTTGCTGCCCGGAGACGTGGTCAACGTTCCGGGTGGACGCGCGCCAGGACCCGCCGTCGTCCTCAGTTCCGACCACGGCAGCCGCGAACCGCGACCGGCCGTCCTCACGCTGGACAACCAGCTCCGGCGGATCGGCACGGACGACCTTGAGGGTCCCATCGCGCCCGTAACCAGGATCCGGATCCCCAAGTCCTTCAACGCCAAGGTGCCCAAGTCACGCCGGGACCTCGCCTCCTCGGCGCGGAATGCGCTGCGGGAGAACCGCCCACCCGCGCCCGGCCAGAACCGGAACCACGACTTCGGCCGCGGAGCGGCGCTGCCCAACCAGGAAAAGCGCATTGCCGATCTCCGGCGTGCCCTCCGGGCGCACCCCTGCCACGGGTGCAGCGAACGGGAAGACCACGCGCGGTGGTCCGAGCGCTGGTGGAAGCTGCGGCGGGAAACGGATGGCCTGGTCCGGCAGATCCAGGGCCGGACCAACACCATCGCCAAAACCTTCGACCGGGTCTGCGACGTGTTGTCCGCTTACGGCTACCTGGAAGACACGGGAGACGGCCGGCTTGTCATCAGTCCCGACGGGCAGCGGCTGCGCCGGATCTACGGCGAGAAGGACCTGCTCATCTCCCAGTCCCTGCGGCTGGGTGCCTTCGACGACCTTGACGCCACAGAGGTGGCAGCGCTGGCCAGCGTCCTGGTGTACCAGGCCAAGCGGGAGGACCGGGGACTGCGGCCACGGATGCCCAGCGTCTCGCTGGAGACCTCCGTGGACATTGTGGTCAGGGAGTGGTCCGCCCTGGAGGACGTGGAGGAGGAGAACAAGCTTCCGCTGACCGGCGAACCCGAACTTGGACTCGTCTGGCCGCTGTACAAGTGGGCCCGGGGACGGCATCTGCAGGATGTCCTGAGCGGGACGGACCTCGCCGCCGGCGACTTCGTCCGTTGGGTCAAGCAGGTTGTGGACCTGCTTGACCAACTGGCCAAAATTCCCGGCCTTGATCCACGCCTGTCCCGGCTGTGCGTTGAAGCCATCACCCTGATCCGCCGCGGCGTCGTCGCTTACTCGTCTGTTCTCTGATCTTTCCACCCCGCCGGCCGGCGCCGGCCTGTTCACACCCCAGGAGTCCTGCCCACCATGCCCAATCCCGCTGCCACGTCCCGCCCCGCTCCGGTCCTGTACCGCAACGGATCCGTCTACACCGCTGCGGACCCATTCGCGACAGCCATGCTGGTGGATGGCGACACCGTCGCCTGGGTTGGTTCTGAACAGGCGGCTGCGTCCATCGCCGACAGCTCGATGGAGGTCATCGACCTCCGCGGCGCACTGGTGGCACCGGGCTTTGTGGACTCGCACATGCACCTGACGGAAACCGGCATCGCCCTGGACTCCCTGCAACTCGGATCAGCAACGTCTGCCCGGGAGCTCCTGGACGCCGTCGCCGGCGCTAAGGGCGAAGGCACGGTGTTGGGGCACGGCTGGGATGAGACCACATGGGCCGACCCCACGCTGCCCACGGCGGACGAATTGGAGCGGGCGGCCGGAGGCCGGCCGGTCCACCTTTCCAGGGTTGACGTGCACTCGGCGCTCGTCTCACCGTCGCTTGCCCGGTCCGCGGCCCTTCAGGGCCAGGACGGGTTCGACGGCGGAGCCAGGGTCATCCGGGCAGCCCACGCCGCAGCGCGGCTGGCCACACGGAAGCTGCCGGCCGGGGCCCTGAAGCAGCACCAGGCCCGCGCCCTGGCCGAGGCTGCCGCCAACGGGTACGTCGCCCTCGCCGAGATGGGGGCGCCCCACATCGGCGGCCTGGACGATCTCAAGAGCGCCGTCGCATGGAACGCACAGGATGCATCGGCCCGGCCGGTTCCCGAAATCCTGCCGTACTGGGGCGAGGCGGTATCTTCCGAGGAGCAGGCCCGCGCCCTCGTTGCCCAGTTCGGCAGTGGCATCCGCGGGCTCGCCGGGGACCTGAATATTGACGGATCGATTGGCTCCCGGACTGCCGCCCTGCGGGCCGGTTACAGCGACGCCGGCCACGAGCACGGCGCTGCGTACCTTGACGTCGAGCAGGCCGCAGCCCATCTGGCCGCCTGTTCTCTGGCCGGTATCCAAGGCGGTTTCCACGTGATTGGAGACGCCGGGCTGGACGTTGCCCTGGAGGCGCTTGACCGCGCCGCCCAAGCGGTCGGCGCACAGCGGGTGCGTGCCGCCGGCCACCGCTTCGAGCATGTTGAAATGGTGGACGCCGCCGCCGTCGAAAAACTGGCTTCCTATTCGGTGACTGTGAGCGCCCAACCGGCGTTCGACGCAGCCTGGGGTGGACCCGGCGGGCTTTATGAGCGACGACTGGGGGAGCGGAGCCGGTCCATGAATCCGTTCGCCTCGTTCTACTCAGCAGGGGTCCCAGTCTGCTTTGGCAGCGACAGCCCGGTGACCCCGCTGCGTCCTTGGTCCAGTGTCCGCGCGTGCGTGGAGCACCACAACGAGGGCGAAAGAATTTCCGCACGTGCCGCGTTCCTGGGCCACACCCGCGCCGGCTGGAGGGCCGCCCGGCACACCAACCCGATGGCCGGGCAACTCGTCCCCGGAGCCCCGGCAAGTTTCGCCGTATGGGAGGTGGAAGAACTGATGGTCCAGGTGGCTGACGGTCGGGTCCAATCATGGAGCACGGATCCGCGTGCCAGGACCCCGCTGCTGCCGGCGCTGGACACGGGTTCGGATCCCGTGTGCCTCCAAACCGTGAAAGACGGAGCCGAACTGTTTGCCAGCCCGGCCTTGCGTTCCTGAGCCAGGTTTCTACCGCCCTATAATGGGTAGTTGCGCCCACCGCCGGCCAGCCCGGCACCAGGTGCTCCGACCACTTCCACCAGGAAAGGCCCTTCGTGCGCGTCCTTACGATCATTCCCACCTACAACGAACTGGAATCGCTGCCCAAGACGCTCCAGCGCCTGCGGACGGCTGTTCCGGCGTCGGACGTACTGGTGGTCGATGACAACAGCCCCGACGGTACCGGCACCCTGGCCGACGGCTTCGCCGCGGAGGATCCCCAGGTCCACGTCCTGCACCGCAAAGGCAAGGAAGGCCTTGGGGCGGCCTACATCGCAGGTTTCAAGTGGGGACTGGAAGCCGGCTACGACGTCCTCGTCGAAATGGACGCCGACGGCTCGCACCAGCCCGAACAGCTCCCGCAACTCCTTAAAGCCATTGAGCAGGGCGCAGACCTGGCCATGGGCTCGCGCTGGGTCCCCGGCGGCAGCGTGGTCAACTGGCCGCTGTACCGGCAGGCAATCTCCCGTGTGGGCAGCACGTACGCCCGGCTGATGCTCGGCCTCCGGATCAAGGACGTCACCGGCGGCTACCGCGCCTTCCGCCGAAGCACTTTGGAAAAGCTCAACCTGGACCAGGTGGATTCGGTGGGCTACGGCTTCCAGGTGGACCTCGCCTGGCGCGTCGCCAAACTCGGCCTCCGTATCGAAGAACGCCCCATCACCTTCGTCGAACGCGAACTGGGCGCCTCGAAGATGAGCGGCAACATCGTGGTGGAAGCCATGATCAACGTCACCAAGTGGGGACTCGCAGCTCGCTGGAACACGCTCGCCGGCAAAGTGAAAAACACGAACTCGTAGCCCTTACCACGGTTAAAGAAAGGGGGCGTCCCCGCACTGGAAGTGCGGGGACGCCCCCTCGTTTTTGCGTGGCCTAAGCGGAGCGGCGCTCTCCACGGCGTTCGCGCAGAATGGTGAGGCGGTCCTCAAGGATCTGTTCCAGCTCAGGAAGGGACCGGCGTTCCAGCAGCATGTCCCAGTGGGTGCGGACTGCTTTGTCGTTGCTCGTATCCGGCTTTTCGCCGTCTACCAGGAGCGCTTCCTTGCCGGTCTTGGAGACCCATACCGGAGGAATTTCCGCCTCGGAGGAGAACGTGACGAAGACCTGCTCGCCATCCTCGCAACGGTACTCGACCCGCTGGCGCGGAGCCGGCTCAACTCCGGACTCGGTCTCCATGCTCTGCGCACCAAGGCGCATGCCCCGCAGGCTGCGATCGCTCATGATTTCTCCCTCTGGTCGGTTCGCGGATGAAAACTCCGCGACTGCCGGTGGTGACGATGCGCCGCCGGACTCTTGTGTGCACTGTGCTGCATCATTGGATTCAACGCATTGCGAAGCTGTGTTGTTCCAGCTGGTGGTATCCTGCCGGACAAATACACAATTATACGGGCTTCTTGCCGCCGGAACCAAAACAGGGAGGGGCCCGCGGCGCGGGTCCCTCCCTGTTTCAGGGTCTGGTTAGGGCTTGGTCCGCTGGGCCGGAACGTCGTCGAACAGTCCGTTCGCCGCCTGTTCAGGTGCGTTGCCTCCCAAGGCGCTTCCGATTCCCTTCAGGGCCTCACCGACTTCACTGGGGATGATCCACAGCTTGTTTGCCGAGCCTTCGGCCAGTTTCGGCAGCGTCTGGAGGTACTGGTAGGCCAGGAGCTTCTGGTCCGGGTTTCCCTTGTGGATCGCATCGAAGACCTTCTGGATGGCTTGCGACTCGCCGTCTGCCCGGAGGATGGCGGCTTTGGCCTCGCCCTCGGCCTTGAGGATGGCGGCCTGCCGCTGTCCTTCAGCGGTAAGGATGGCGGACTGCTTGGTCCCCTCGGCGGTAAGAATGGCGGCGCGCCGGTCGCGTTCGGCACGCATCTGCTTCTCCATCGAGTCCTGGATGGAGTGGGGCGGATCGATTGCCTTCAGCTCCACCCGGGACACGCGGATGCCCCAGCGGCCCGTCGCCTCATCAAGAACGCCGCGGAGCTGCCCGTTGATCTGGTCACGCGAAGTCAGGGCCTCCTCGAGGTTAAGCCCGCCCACCACATTGCGCAGCGTTGTCGTGGTGAGCTGCTCCACCGCCTGGATGTAGTTGGCGATCTCATAGGTGGCGGCGCGTGGATCGGTGACCTGGAAATAGACCACCGTGTCGATGGACACCACCAGGTTGTCTTCCGTGATCACCGGCTGCGGTGGAAAGGAAACCACCTGTTCGCGCAGGTCCAGCAACGGCAGGAGCCGGTCCACAAAAGGAATCAGGATGGTCAGCCCCGGGTTGAGCGTCCGCTGGTATTTGCCCAGGCGTTCAACGACGCCGGCACGTGCCTGCGGGATGATCCGGACCGACCGGACCAAAACGATGATGACGAACACGATCAGGACCACCAACACAACGGCCAGTGCGGTTCCGCCTGCGTTTTCCATAAAACTCCTTATCCCCCAAATGTCAGGCTGTTTCAGGGCCGGTGGCCGCCGCCGGCGGCACCGAAACCACTGCTGTTGCGCCGTCAATGGCCGAGACGACCACTTTCTGGCCTGCGGGAAGAACTCCCGCCGCGGAGCGTGCGCTCCAAATATCGCCGCCGATTTTCACCAAACCGCCGTCCGAGGTCACGGCCTCCATGACGATTGCGGGTTCGCCGATGAGGCGGTCAACGTTGGTCCGCTGCTCGGACGGGCCCTTCTTCAGGTGCGAGAGTGCCACCGGCCGCACGAACGCGACCATGAGCAGGGATACGATGCAAAAGACCACCACCTGGAGCCAGGGTTCGGCGCCGGCAAAGTCAGCTGCCAGGGCGGCAAGAGCGCCGCCACCGAGCATGATGAAGAACAGGTCAAGGGTGATCATCTCGATCACGGCAAACGCCAGGAACGCCGTGAGCCACAGCGCCCACCAGTTTTCCCCAAGCCACTCGAACATCCTGTTTCCCCCTTCGTCACGGGGGAGCCGCGTCTGCGGACCCGCCTGCAACTGTCTTTTCATCCTAGTCCGGGGACCGGGCAAGAGCGCCGGACGCAGGCGCCGGCCCGGGGATAGTGGCCAAGTCGTTACGCGGCGCCGTGTTTCCTGGGCCGGAACACCATCAGCCTGAACCGTGCGCCGGCCGTCACGGGTTCGGGGCGGCTCTCCAGCCTTTCCGCGATGTGCCCGGGATCCAGGTGGTGTCCCGCCGGTCCCATGAAGGCAAGGTCCGCGGCGGCCGCGCGGGTCAACGTGAGGGCTATGTCGACGTCGGAGGAGCTGTCCAGGTCGAAATAGCCGGCCATGCCCTCCGCCAGGCGGTCATCCTTCCCCTCTTCGATGCCGAGCATCCCGGTGACCGCGGCAAGTTCCGCGAGGTGGCCGGGCCGGGGAGTCACCACCACCAGCGCCCCGGCAGGGCGCAGTACCCGGGCGAATTCGGCCGGGTTCCGCGGGGCAAACACCACCGTGACAGCGTCCACCGAGCCGGTGGCCACCGGAAGGGGCTGCCAGATGTCGCAGACCATGTTGATGGCTTCCGGGTTGAGCCGCGCGGCGCGGCGCAGCGCAAACTTGGATATATCCAGGCCGATGGCCGCCACGTGCCGCCCGCCAGCGTCCGCGGCGTCGAGGATCTCGCGGAGGTAATGGCCGGTTCCGGTTCCGGAATCCAGCACCGCGGCACCTGTTTCCGAGAGATAAGGGACGACGGCGGAAGCTACGGCGCGTGCCAGCGGCAGGTAATGGCCGTTCCCCAGGAAATTGACGCGGGACTGCACCATGGCGGCGCTGTCCGCCTCAAACGACGTTCCCTTGCCAACCAGCAGGTTGAAGTAGCCTTGCCGGGCGGCATCAAAGTGGTGACCGGCAGCGCAAGCCAGCCGGGGTTGCGTCCCGGCGCCGGGTCCGAGGAGTACCAACGGATTCGAGCAGACGGGGCACAGGAGGGGGAGGTCCGCGGATGGCATGGACACCAGTTTATGGTGGCCTGCCCGTCCTGCTGCCCGTTGCTGGGCAGATGGTGGCCCGCCCGAGGTCAGCCGAGGGATATTCCCGCGGGGCCGGCGTCGAACCCCAACCCGGTGCTTGCCCTGCCGATGCCCGGTTCCGCCCAGTGGGCCGCATATTCCGCATTGCTGCTGAGGGAACGGAGCTGGGCGCGGTCGATATAGAGGATGCCGTTGAGGTGGTCCGTCTCGTGCTGGACGATGCGGGCCTGCCAGCCGGAAAACACGCGCTGCTCCGCCGCGCCGTCGGGCGTCAGGTAGTCCAGCAGCACGGTGTCCGGCCGCGACACCACGGCCTGCAGCCCGTTGAGGGAAAGGCATCCCTCGTAGAACGCTGCCTGCCCGGACCCTTGCGGGGTGTAGCGGGGGTTGAGGATTGCCAGGAATTCCAGCGGGCTCCGGTGCCGCAGCGCTGCGGCGTCGGGGTCGACGTCGTACAGGTCTTCCAGGACCGCGAGTTGCAACGGGATGCCAAGCTGGGGCGCGGCCAGGCCGACACCGGGGGCTTCGTGCATGACCTGGCGCATGACCTCGATGAGGCGGCCAAGCTGCTCCGCCGAAAGTTGGCCGTGGAACTCTGCGGCCTGCTGGCGCAATGCGGGGTGGCCGGCCTGGACGATCGGCGGCAGGGAACCGGTCGACAGGATCCGCTCCACGGCCTCACGGATTTCGTCGGGTCCGGCAGTCGTCGGGGCAGCACTCTGGATCATGATGACAGCCTACTGGGGGACGTCCTGCGGAAACCTCGGCTAGGGTCGATTGCATGGTTGATGAGTTGGCGCACGGCTCGCCGCTGGCGCGTGTCCTGGAGTTTATCCGTGTCCTCGAAGCGGGCGGTGGCGCCGCTGAAATCCGCCCGTTCCTCTCGGACGGATTTGTCCTCACGGAAGCGCCGCACCTGCTGGCACCGGAGGGATCCACCCGGACGCTGGAGGGCGTGCTTTCCGGTGCTGACCAGAGCCGCCAGGTAGTGGAGGACCAGGAGTTCGTTGTCCGTCGGACGACATGCGAGGGCGGCCGCGTGGCCGTGGAAGCCGATTGGTCGGCCACCCTGCTGATGGATCTGCGGTACTGGGATCGCGGCGAGACCATCCGGGCCAGGACGTCCTCCGTCTTTGAGGTGAAAGACGGCCTTATTGTGAGCCAGGACAGCTACGACTGCTATTTCCGCTAGGCACGCCCCGGCCCACCACTGGTTCATTGCATGGTGAACCGCATGGCTGCCCACCGGTTGACTGCCGGAATGGAGGCGGCAGTACCGAGTGCCGCCGTACGGATTCGAAGCAACGGAGCCGGCAGGGGCCGGCCGAGCGCCATGTTGATTTCGGCCTGGCGGCGCGCACGGACCGCTGCCCTTCGCCGGGCCCTTTCGAAGTCACTGAAGTGGCTGTCCGCAGGGCCGCCGGGGAGGGCCTCGAGAACCAACGGGGCGAGTGCTTCGGCATCAAGCCAGCCCAGGTTCATGCCCTGGCCGCCGATAGGGCTGATTTCATGGGCCGCGTCGCCCAGCAGGATTACCCGTCCGGCCACAGTACGGCCGGCGATGGCCGAACTGACGCTGAAGGCGCTCAGCATGGAAGTGGTGGCCGGGTCGGGAACGATTCCGGTCCGCCGGCCCACCAGGCCGGCCAGGTCGGTGGCCGTTGCGGAACCGGCCGGGCAGTCGAGCCGCACCACCCAGCGGCGGATTCCGCCCGGGAGCGGGAACGATTCCACGATGCCCTGCTGCTCGAGGAAGAGGGCAGCCTTTTCACCCAGTCCGCTGTCGTCGTCGAAATCCCCCATGAGGTAATGGTCCTGATACGTCCTGCGGGCGGCAGCCACGCCCAGGGCGCCCCGGAGCCGGGAGCGGGCACCGTCCGCGGCCACCAGCAGCGCGGCCGTGGCCCGCGCCGGCGCGAGCGATGGATGATCCGGGGACTCGAACGCTACGGTGACCCCGGCGCCGTCGTCAGTGAACCCCGTAACGGTTGCGCCCCTGACCAGGGCGTTCGGGTCCAAGGCGAGCACGCGGTCCGCCAGGATTTGCTCCGTCCTGAACTGGGGCAGCGCAAGGACGAAGGGAAAATTGGCGGACACGGTGCCGAAAGCCATGGTGCCGACTGTTCTTCCCCCGCTCAGGGCAACGCCTTCACGGATCCGGACACCCTCCCGAACCAGGGTTGGTACCACGCCGATCCGGCTAAGTGCCTGCAGCGCCGGCGGGTGGATACCGATGGCCCGGGTGTGCTGGTTCCGTGACGTACGCTGTTCCAGCACCTTGACGGTGACGCCCTCCTGGAGCAGGAGCCCGGCAAGGAACAGCCCAACAGGGCCGCCGCCGGCGATGACAACATCGGCAGCCAGCTCAGCCATGTCGCCACGTCAGGACTTGATGGAATGCCGACGACCGTTCCACGAACCAGCCCGGGGGAGCGGCGGCGGACAATTCAGCGGGTTTATAGCTGCGCCGGATGGAGGTCAGGCCGTCCTCGCGGATGAAGGAGTGCCGGAACGGCATTGCGGCAACGCTGAAGAGGGCGAAGGCTGCCGGGCTGCGGATGAGGTCGTTATGCAGCGATGTCCTTTCCGCGAGGATTTCCGAATCTGCCAGCAGGTGCCGGAGCTCTTCGGGAGACAGGTGGTGCAGGACATGGTTGGAAATGACGACGTCGAACCGGGCCTTCTCGCGGACGAGGTCGCTGCTGTGGGCCTGCCGGAAGTCCACACCGGAGGCAGCAGCACGCTGCCGGGCAAAGCGGGCGGCGCGGGGATCCGGGTCGATTCCCGTGATGTGCATCTTCTTCCCGTCCCGGGCGGCCCAGCGGGAGAGCATGACGGCGAGGTCGCCGCCGCCGCATCCGACATCCAGGATGGTCAGCGGGCGCGGCTGTGGCGGAACGATGGGCCGAAGCTCCCTCGCGTACAGTCCCCGCCAACCGGACAAGACTCTGTTGATGACGCCGAACTGGCGGTAGGTGTTGTCCAAAAGCCGGGCATCACAGTCGGCGCGGTCCATCTGCTCGACGGCAGCAGCAGCGCGGCGGGCCAACCTGAAATCCATCGCCCGGACCCGGTCAGCCGACTGCCGCTGCCTCGGCGGTGGCCGCATCCGACGTTTTTCCGTGTCTTGCAACGGCCTGACGGAGCTTGGTAAACAGGCCTGTTTCCACGGTGAGTCCTGGGCCGAAGGCCATGGAACAAATGCGTTCACCCCCGCCGGTTCCGTCCCGGAGTGGTTGTTCCAGGATGTGCTTGAGGACGAAAAGCACCGTGGCGCTGCTCATATTCCCGTAGTTGCGAAGGATTTCGCGGGCGGGCACCAGCTGCTCCTCCGTGAGGTCAAGCCGGGACTCGACCTTGTCCAGGATGCTGCGGCCGCCCGGATGGATGGCCCAGTGGGGGATTGAGGTGTAGGGGAGTGCCGCCAGTTCCGGTTCCCGTGCCAGCAGGGGCTCCAGGGCGCCCACAATGTGTTCGTCGATGATGTGGGGCACGTAGTTGCCGAGCACCATTTCGAACCCGTTGTCGCCGATGTTCCAGGCCATCGAGTCTTCGCCGACAGGGGTGAGGACCGTTTCGAAGTGGTCCAGGGCGAGCAAAGCGGTGTCGCGGGCTCCGGGCCGGGCCGTGACGACGGCGGCAGCGGCTCCGTCGGCGAACAGCGCTGAACCCATGATGGCATCGGGATCGTTGGACGTGCGCACGTGCAGGGAACACAGTTCCGCGCAGACAACCAGGACGACGGCCTTGGGATCGGCCTCGCAGAACAACTTTGCGGCGCGCAATGCGGGAAATGCCGCGTAGCAGCCCATGAAGCCCAAGTGGTACCGCTGGACGGCCGGGTTCAGCCCCAGCTCCCGGACCACCTTATAGTCCGGGCCGGGGTTGAAGAATCCAGTGCATGAAACAGTGATGAGGTGAGTTATGTCAAGTAAACCAAGATCCGGGACGGCCGCCAGGGCAGCGCGGGCTGCCTCAATGAAAAGCTTCGTGGCTTCCCGGGCAAAGATATCGTTGCGGACCTTGGTGCTGGGATTCAGCAGGAGTCCGGATTCCTGGTCGTAGAACTGCGGGTTGTCCGAGCGGGATGCGTTCGTCATTTCCTCTACGGCGGTAAACCGTGTCTCGATGGCTGCACCGTCAAAGCAGGTGTTCACCAGCCGGGATCCCAGACGCGACAATCCCGGCTGCGCAGCGAAGACATCGCGGGCTTCGGACTGGATCAGCTTGGTCGTCGGGACTGCAGTTTCCAGGGAACACACGTAGGCCGTCATTGGTTCATTCTTGACGCGCGCCGCACCAAAGACAATGGGCCCCATGCCGATTGACCAGCCGATTCGCGGGATTGGGCCTTGGGGATCCGCCCCGCTCCCGAAGATTCCCAAAGCGCCGATAATCTACATTATGTAAAGTAACGTTTTCGGAGAGCCTGGACTGGAGCGCTTCGCAGCCCTCTCCCGGCTCCCGAATTTGACGGACGCTCAGTGGCGCCGGCGTATGGAGGCCCCAACCACGCCTCCGAGCGCGAGCCCCACAGCGCAACCCCAGAAAGGGCTCTGAAACAGGGCCAGGCCCAGGCTGAATCCCATAGCGGCCCCGACCAGCGTGCAGATCCATAACGGTTTGTTCACTATCTCTCCGGATGCAGGGAGTGACGTCGATCCCTGCCGACATTACTGCATGCCCCCATAACTGCTTCGAAGAGACAACACCCCCCATTGCAGCAAATAGGTAGCTGCGACCAGTGTGCGGCGGCTCTTTGCGGTCCTATCCTGTTGCACATGGCGGCAAGCCCAAAGGCCTGCTGCGGGCCACACGGTGGAGCGGTTTCTCGGATGCCGCCCTTTTCATGAAGCTGGCGCCGGCGCCCCACACCCCTACGTTTCCCAGGACGCCCGATGCGAGAATTTGCCTGCCTTCAACATTGCCCAGCCTGCCCCGCGAACGGGCAGGCGTGTCATAGCCATTTGCGGGGGGAAGCCCTGAAGCGGGCTCCGGGACGTCCGATCCTGCTACTGCGGCCGGCCCCGGTTAAGGTCCGGTCACTGCGGGCCATCGCCATCGCATATACAGTCACAGACGTCCTCGTTGAGTGGGATGGTGACGCCGGGTACCAGCTCAGCTGGGAGGCGAGCTGGCTTGTCCGCAAGGTGCGCCGAGCGCCTGCCGGCGACCCCCTTCCGGAGGCACCCTGACCACCCCACTCCCCTGGCCCTGCCTACCAGCCCGGCAGCCGCTCATGCTGCCCCGGACAGCTAGAGTGAAAGCCATGGATTCCCTCAAGACGAAGCCTGCACCAACAGTTGTGGCGCGAACCGTTATCCTTGCCGCCGCGACTGACCTCATCCTCATCCTGGCATTTGCGGCAATTGGACGCGATGCCCACCACCGGGAAGAACCGGTCCTGGGTGTCTTGCTCACAGCGTGGCCATTCCTTGCCGGCGCAGCCGCCGGCTGGATGGCCGCACGGGCATGGAGGAATCCACTGTCAGCACTCCGTGCAGGAGTTCCCGTATGGGTTGGCAGCCTGGTTGGTGGAATGGTCCTCCGGGCGCTGACCGCCCAGACCGTGGTCCTCCCCTTCATCATCGTGGCCACATTGGCCTTGGCAGTTTTCCTGGTGGGCTACCGGCTGCTGCTTGCCGGCGTGGTACGCCTGCGTCGCAGGTGAAGCCTCAGCTCAACGGGGAAATCCCCAGCCTGGAAGGCATCCGGAAGATGCCCGCCCGTGTAATAGGCTGGCAGCAGAGAAACAGCTGCCGGGCTTAGCCGCGGCGGAACTGATTGAAGGGGTTCAAACGTGGTCACCGCATTTGTTCTGATCAAGACTGACGCCGCACGCATTCCGGAGACGGCCGAGGAAATATCGGCCATTGAGGGCATCAGCGAGGTGTACTCCGTCACCGGGGAATGGGACCTTATCGCCGTGGCGAGGGTGCCAAGGCACGAGGACCTGGCAGACGTCATCGCTGACAAGCTCTCCAAGGTGCCAGCAGTGGTCCACACCACCACGCATATTGCCTTCCGCGCCTACTCGCAGCACGACTTGGACGCCGCATTCTCGCTTGGCTTCGAACAGTAAGCGGACCTAGGCGCGGGACAGCGAAACCCAGCGGTCCAGCACCGCAGCGGCTGCACCGGAATCGATTGAGTCCGCCGCCCGTACGAAAGCCGCCTGCATACGTTCCAGGAACGGACCACTTGCGTCGAGATCGAAGGCGACCAGGCCGGCGGCCGCGTTGACCAGGACCGCGTCCCGGGCCGGACCTGGCTTCCCGGAGAGCACATCCCGGACCACACCGGCATTTGCAATGGCGTCTCCCCCGCGCAGTTGTTCCACGGTGGCCAGGCTGATGCCCAGGTCTTCAGGTGAGAAACGGAGCTCGCTGACGGCACCGTCGCGGATTTCCCACACGGTCGACGGACCGGTTGTCGTCAGTTCGTCGAGGCCGTCGTTCCCCCGGAACACCAATCCCCTGCTCCCCCGCCGCGCCAGGACGCCGGCCACGAGGGGCGCCATCCTTGCGTTGGCAACGCCGACGGCCGACGCCTGTACGTTGGCGGGGTTCGTCAGAGGCCCCAGGAAGTTGAACGCGGTGGGAATCGCCAGCTCGCGCCGGGGAACGGCGGTGTGCCGGAAGGAGGGGTGGAAGACCTGGGCAAAGCAGAACGTGATGCCGGCTTCCTCCGCATTGCGTGCCACCCGGTCGATAGGCAGGTCAAGGCGGACACCGAGCGCCTCCAGCACATCGGCAGAGCCGGACGACGACGACGCCGCCCGGTTGCCGTGCTTGACGACCTTGGCGCCGGCACCCGCCGCTACCAGGGCGGCCATCGTCGAGATGTTGACAGTGTTGAGTTGGTCACCACCGGTGCCGACGATATCGAGCTTCTCCCCGGAGATTGCCACCGGCTTGGCGTGGGCCAGCATGGCTTCCACCAGGCCGGAGAGCTCGGCCACTGTCTCCCCCTTGGCGCTGAGTGCCACGAGGAAACCGGCGATCTGGGTTGGCGTCGCTTCGCCGGACATGATGGTGTCCATGGCCCACGACGTGTTGTCGGCCGTAAGATCGGCGCCCTTGATCAGCGCCGAGATGAGCCGGGGCCAGGTGTTGCCGGACGCTGCAGATGCCTGTGAAGTCACCTGCTGATGCTATCGAGCGATGGTGCGCGCTGACCAATATGAACGTCGGCCGGAACTTTTCGGGGCGAATTCGCGTCTTTGTAGAAAAAGTCCCCCGAAAAGGCGGTTTGCGTTGGGCAGCACGGACTTTTGCAGACATAATGTCTATGTGACATCTGCGACCCATGCCCCCAGTACCCCGGCGCACCCCACGCTGAACCGCCCCAATATGGTTTCTGTCGGAACCGTAGTGTGGCTGTCCAGCGAGTTGATGTTCTTCGCCGGTCTCTTTGCCATGTACTTCACGCTGCGCTCAACGAGCGGTCAGATGTGGGCGGAAGAGACAGCCAAGCTCAACTTCCCCTTTGCGCTCGTCAACACGATCGTCCTCGTGGCCAGTTCCTTCACTTGCCAGATGGGCGTGTTCGCCGCCGAACGGCTGCAACCCCGCCGCGCCGGCGGAGCCCTGCAGTTCGCCCGCTGGGGAATGAACGAATGGTTCACCCTGACGTTCCTGATGGGCGCGTTCTTCGTTGCCGGCCAGACCACCGAGTACGCAATGCTGGTTTCCGAGCACGTCTCGCTCTCCTCCAACGCTTACGGCTCTGCCTTCTACATGACCACCGGCTTCCACGGGCTGCACGTCATTGGCGGCCTGATTGCCTTCCTGCTCATCATGGGCCGGTCCTTCGCCGCGAAGAAGTTCGGACATTTCGAAGCAACGTCCGCAATCGTCACCTCTTACTACTGGCACTTCGTTGACGTCGTGTGGATCGGCCTCTTCCTGGTCATCTACGTACTCAAGTAGCCAGCTTTGATTCTTTTTCTACAAGAGGCAGAATTTCAGGTAGCGGCTCCCGGAGCCGGCGCAGGATCGAATAAAGGAACCACCACGTGAAGGCACTCTCACAAAAGCGGCGTCACCCACTTGCAGCAATAGCGCTGCTCCTGATGGGGCTCCTCATCACTGGTGGGCTCTATGCCGTGGCCACCAGCATGAACGAGGCCAAGGCGAGCACCACCACGGCAAGCGCAAGCGACGTCGAAGAGGGCGGCAAGCTTTTCGCGGCGAACTGCGCCACCTGCCACGGCATGGGTGCCAGCGGTTCCAAGGATGGTCCCTCGCTGGTGGGCGTCGGCGCCGCAGCTGTTGACTTCCAGGTTGGCACCGGCCGCATGCCGATGCAGATGAACGGACCCCAGGCGATGAAGAAGCCTGTCCAGTTCAACGAGCAGCAGACCTCACAGCTTGCAGCCTATGTCGCTTCCCTGGGAGCCGGCCCGGCAATTCCTGCAGACGAGCTGACAAACGGCGGCGGCGACGCTGCTGCCGGTGGAGAGCTGTTCCGCACCAACTGCGCCATGTGCCACAACGCCGCCGCCGCCGGCGGTGCGCTGACCCGCGGCAAGTTTGCTCCTGCTCTTGCCGACGTAACCGGCAAGCACATCTACGAGGCCATGGTCACGGGCCCGCAGAACATGCCGGTGTTCAACGACGCCAACATCACCCCCGAGGGCAAGAAGGACATCATCACCTTCCTGAAGCAGATCGAGTCCACCGGATCCCCGGGCGGAGCCGACCTGGGATCCCTTGGCCCGGTAGCTGAAGGCCTGTTCGTGTGGGTTGCCGGTCTCGGCGTCATCATCGCCTTCACCATCTGGCTGACCTCCAGGACTTCCTGACGTCCCGCAGGACACACAAAACTTCTGCTGCCCTGTCAGCAGCTTGAAATTAGAAACTAACCCGGCAACTGCCGGGACGAGAGAAGGATGAGGCGAATTATGGGCAACCATAGTGACGGCAGTCCGAACCACTCGGGCACCGTAGCTACGGCTGGTCAGAATGAGGTGGAGAAGTTCCAGGATCCTGGGATTCCCCCGCATCGTTTGCGCCTGGCTGACACGGACCCGAGAGCCGCAAAGCGGGCAGAACGGCAGGTCGCCTTACTGTTTGGCATTTCTGTTGTTGGCACCCTGATCTTCCTGGTGGCGTACTTCGCCATCGATCTGGGTGACGACTCCAGCATCGCCACCATCCGGCTCCAGAACGCCCTGCTGGGCATTGGCACTGCCTTTGCCATGTTGGGTATCGGAACCGGCATCGTGCACTGGGCCAAAGCCCTGATGCCCGATCACGAAGTCTCCGAAGAGCGTCACGCGATCCGTTACGAGGAAGACCGCCAGGCTGCGGTCCGCATCGTCGACGACATCGTGGAAGAGACCGGCATCAAGCGCCGCCCGCTGATCCGTAACACCCTCCTGGGTGCGGTGGCCCTGGCTCCGCTTCCTGCAATCGCGATCTTCGGCGACCTCGGACCCCGCCCTGACGACAAGCTTGCACATACCATGTGGGCTCCGCAGGACGGCAAGCGCAAGCGCCTGACCCGCGACCCTGACGGAACCCCCATCAAGGCTTCGGATGTCACCATCGGCTCGGCGTTCCACGTCATCCCCGAGGGACTCAACGAACTCGAGGAAGGCAAGCTCAACGAGAAGGCAAAGTCCGTTGTGTTGCTCATGCGCCTGGATCCCGCCTCGCTGAACCCGTCCAAGGGCCGCGAAGAGTGGGGTTACAACGGCATCGTTGCCTACTCGAAGATCTGCACCCACGTTGGCTGCCCCGTTGCTCTCTACGAGCAGCAGACGCACCACCTGCTGTGCCCGTGCCACCAGTCCACCTTCGACCTCACGCAAGAGTGCAAGGTGATCTTCGGCCCCGCCAGCCGTCCTCTCCCCCAGCTGCCGATCGCAGTTGATGACGAGGGCTACCTCGTCGCTACCAGCGACTTCCATGAACCCGTAGGACCAAGTTACTGGGAGCGTGATTCGCATGAGCGCAGCATCAACAGCTGAGCCGGCTTTCGTCGCCAAAACCAAGACAGGCCGGATCACCGACTTCGTCGACTCGCGTGTCGGCGGTTCGGGGATCCTCCGCGAGTTCGGCCGCAAGGTCTTCCCCGATCACTGGTCATTCATGTTCGGCGAAGTGGCGCTGTACTCCTTTGTCATCCTGCTGCTGTCCGGAACCTTCCTGACGTTCTTCTTCGATCCGTCCATGGCGGAGACCCACTACGACGGGTCCTACGTCCCCCTTAAGGGCGTGGAAATGTCGGTGGCGTACAGCTCGTCACTGAACATCTCGTTCGACGTCCGTGGCGGACTCTTCATGCGCCAGGTCCACCACTGGGCAGCACTGCTGTTCGTGGCGTCGGTGGCCGTGCACATGCTCCGGGTCTTCTTTACCGGCGCGTTCCGCCGCCCGCGTGAGATGAACTGGGTTGTCGGCTGTGTCCTGCTGATCCTGGCCATGGCCGCCGGCTTCACCGGCTACTCGCTTCCCGACGACCTGCTCTCCGGTAACGGCCTGCGCATCATCGACGGCGTGATCAAGTCGATTCCGGTCATCGGCACGTACATCTCGTTCTTCCTCTTCGGCGGAGAATTCCCGGGCACGGCCATCATCAGCCGCCTGTACATGCTGCACATCCTGCTGGTGCCGGCACTCATCCTGCTGATGATCGTTATGCACCTCTTCATGGTCGTGGTCCACAAGCACACCCAGTACCCCGGCCCCGGCCGCAACGACAACAACGTCGTCGGCTACCCCCTCGGACCCGTGTACGCCGCGAAGGCCGGTGGATTCTTCTTCATCGTCTTCGGCGTGATCGCTTTGATGGCCGCGTTCTTCACCATCAACCCCATCTGGAACTACGGACCTTACGATCCCTCCCCGGTATCCGCAGGCACCCAGCCTGACTGGTACATCGGGTTCGTTGACGGCGCCCTCCGGCTCATGCCCGGGACGCTTGGCGACTGGCACGTCGAGCAGATTTTCTTTGGTCACGTGTTCACGTTCAACGTCCTCCTGCCTGCACTGGTACCGGCCGGGATCCTCTTCACCGTGATGTTCACCTACCCGTGGATCGAGCGCTGGGTGACCAAGGACGACCGTGAGCACCACGTCCTCGACCGTCCGAGGAATGCTCCGACCCGTACCGCCATCGGCATGGCCGGCTTCGTCTGGTACTGCGTCATGTGGGCGGCCGCAGGTTCCGACCTCATCGCAACCCACTTCGGTGTCTCCCTGAACGATGTCACCTACTGGCTGCGTGCACTGTTCTTCGTCGGCCCGATCATCGCATTCATCGTCACCAAGCGCGTGGCTTTGGCCCTGCAGCGCAAGGACCGCGAAATCGCCCTTCACGGCCGCGAGACCGGCCGGATTGTTCGGCTTCCGCACGGTGAGTTCATCGAGGTGCACGCGCCCCTGGATGAATACAAGCGGTACAAGCTGGTTGGTTTCGAATCACCCCAGGTACAGCCGGCTGTGCCGAACGAGCACGGCGTGGTCACCCGGAAGGAAAAGCGGCGCGCGCTGCTCTCCCGCTGGTTCTTCGAGGACCGCGTTGCTCCCGCAACCCCCGCGGAGCTGGAAGCAGCACACGGCCACGGCCACGAGGCTGTCGAAGCTGCAGAGGGCACCAAGAGCCTGACGCACTAGGAAACTCCAGCTGTAACGAAGGGCCCGATCCATGCCGGATCGGGCCCTTCGTTTTGTCGTCCGGGCTTTGTACCCTGAACACCGCCGGCAGTACTCCCCCGGGCTGTTTCAGTGGTTGCGCGTCCTGCGGGCACCAGGCCGCTGCAACGGAACCCACAGCTTGTACCGGTCGGCGCGGTAGTACGAAACGGAATAGTCGACCATGGCGCGCGCCACAAACGCATGCCGTTGGATCTTCAACAATGGCGCCCCCACCTCCACGTTCAGCAGCCGCGCCGTGGAGGGCGATGCAGCCGTCGCCTCGATCATGTCCTCGCCCCACTCCATCACCAGGCCGAATTGTTCGCTGAGGACGTTGTACAACGACGTGGGAGGTTCGTGGTCAAGCAGGCCAGGGACGCGGTGGGCAGGAATAAAGTTCTCGTCGACACTCATCGGCTCCCCGTCCGCCAGCAGGAGCCGGCGGAACCGTACCACCGGTGTTCCCTCGTCGAGCTGGAGTTCGCGGGCCAGGAAGGCACTGGCTCCTATCTGCTCGAAACTGAGGACTTTTGCCGCGGGAACCATGCCGCGGCGCTGCATCTCTTCGCTGTAGGACGTCAGCTTAACCTGAAGGTCGAGTTTCGGCCGCCGGACGAACGTTCCCAGCCCGACTACACGTTCGATGACCTCCTCCCCCACCAAGGCATCGATGGCTTGCCGGACGGTCATCCGGGCAAGTCCGAATCGTTCGGCAAGGTCACGCTCAGATGGAAGCGCTGAACCCGGAAGGCAGGATTCGGCTATGTACGCCCTCAGGATCTCGCGGAGTTGCACATAGATCGCGGTGCCGCTGGTGCGGTCAATTTCGCCGGTGATAGCGGTGGCGCCAGCTGCCATGGTCCCTCTTCCTGCCGTGGTTGTCTTCCCTCATTTTAGGACGGTCTAGACCAGTGGGTGACCGCTGTCCTTTTTAGTGCCGCGGGTTGCCCGCCCGCTATATTTAGTCAGGAAAATTTGACCGCCGACGGATGGGGCCGTCGTGACGAAGGAGTCCCCTTTGCCAACACTGAAGGCCGTAGTGACAGCACCTGAGGGCCTGCACGCACGCTCTGCCGCCGTGTTCGTCCGTGCCGTTACCGACACAGGGTTTCCCCTGGCCATTCGAAAGGAAGGTGGCGGCCTTGTGGACGCACGTTCCCTGCTCCAGGTGATGGCGGCCGACTTCCGGCAGGGCTGCGAAGTGGAACTGGTGGTCAGCGACGACGCCTTGGACGGCGCTCAGGACCACGGGCGGGCGCTGGAAGCACTCAGGGACCTCTGCAGGCTCCTGGAGTCCCAGGGGGCCACCCAGGGCGTCTAGGAAATGCAAAAACGTCGGGCCCCACCGCAAGGTGGGGCCCGACGTCGTTATTACTGCAGAGGCCTAGTGCGCGTGGTCACCGCGGCTGTATTCGTAGACCCAGCCGACGAGGGCCACGACGGCAATGCCGCCGGCGATGAAGACGATCCAGAAACCGACTGCCATACCGAGGAAACCGGTGGCGCACGCAATCCCGAGAACCAGGGGCCACCAGCTCCAGGGGCTGAAGTGTCCCTGCTCGCCGGCACCTTCGTGGATCTCGGCATCGCTGCGGTCTTCAGGCCGCAGCCCAACCCGCTTACCGGTGAATCCGAGGTAGGCGCCGATCATGCCTGCCAGGCCGCCGACGAGGAGAATGCCCAGGATGCCGACCCATTCGCTCCAGTTGGTCAGGAAGCCGTAGACCAGGGCGACGGGGACGAAGAAGAAGACTCCAGAGCCAAAGATCCAGGATTCAATTTTCACTGTGCGGTGTCCTTCTGGTCAGCGTTGCCGAGCACTGCGGCTGCGGGGGCAGGCGAATCGACGGTGTGCACCTGCCGGAGTTCCGGGTGGTGCAGGTCCAGAGCAGGACGCTCTGATCGGATCCGGGGCAGGGACGTGAAGTTGTGGCGCGGCGGCGGGCAGGACGTGGCCCACTCCAGCGACGCTCCGAAGCCCCAAGGATCATCCACCTGGACCTTTTCGGCATTCCGCCACGTGATGTAGACGTTCCAGAAGAACGGAATCAGGGAAGCGCCGAGCACGAAGGATGCCACCGTGGAGAACTGGTTCATCCAGGTGAAATTGTCCTCAGGCAGGTAGTCGGCGTAGCGGCGGGGCATGCCCATGACGCCGAGCCAGTGCTGGATCAGGAAGGTGCCGTGGAAGCCCAGGAACAGCAGCCAGAAGTGGATCTTGCCCAGGCGTTCGTTGAGCATCTTGCCGGTCCACTTGGGCCACCAGAAGTAGAACCCGGCGAACATGGCGAACACGACAGTGCCGAACACCACATAGTGGAAGTGCGCAACCACGAAGTAGGAGTCCGATACGTGGAAGTCCAGCGGCGGGGAAGCCAGGATGATGCCTGTCAGGCCACCGAAGAGGAACGTGATGAGGAAGCCGATGCTCCACAGCATGGGGGTCTCGAAAGTCAGCGATCCCCGCCACATGGTACCGATCCAGTTGAAGAACTTCACGCCGGTGGGCACCGCGATGAGCATGGTCATGAACGAGAAGAACGGCAGCAGGACTGCACCGGTGACGTACATGTGGTGGGCCCAGACGGTCACGGAGAGGGCAGCAATGGCGATGGTTGCGTAAACCAGGCCCTTGTAACCGAAGATCGGCTTGCGGCTGAACACAGGGAAGATCTCAGAGACGATACCGAAGAAGGGCAGCGCAATGATGTATACCTCGGGGTGTCCGAAGAACCAGAACAGGTGCTGCCAGAGGACTGCACCGCCGTTCGCGGGATCGAAGATGTGCGCACCGAACTTCCGGTCCGCGCCGAGGGCGAAGAGGGCTGCGGCCAGCGGCGGGAAGGCCATGAGCACCAGGATCGCCGTGATCAGGGTGTTCCAGGTGAAGATGGGCATCCGCCACATGGTCATGCCCGGGGCGCGCATGCAGATGATGGTGGTGATGAAGTTGACCGCGCCGAGGATGGTGCCGAAGCCGGACAGTGCCAGGCCGAATACCCACAGGTCACCGCCAATGCCAGGGGTAAACGTGGTGTCGGAGAGCGGCGCGTAGGCGAACCAGCCGAAGGACGCAGCACCCTGGGGGGTGATGAAGCCCGACACCGCGATGGTGGAGCCGAAGAGGAAGAACCAGAACGCGAGGGCGTTCAGGCGCGGGAACGCGACGTCGGGGGCACCGATCTGCAGCGGCATGATCACGTTGGCGAACCCGGCGAAGAGCGGGGTGGCAAACATCAGGAGCATGACCGTGCCGTGCATGGTGAACAGCTGGTTGTACTGTTCCTTGGTCTGCAGGATCTGCATGCCGGGCTCGAAGAGCTCGGCACGGATCAGCAGCGCCATCACGCCGCCGAGGCAGAAGAACACAAACGATGCGATCAGGTACATGTACCCGATGGTTTTGTGGTCTGTGGAGGTGATCCAGTTGACGACGATGCGTCCCTTGGATTTTGGTACCACGGGCGCCGACAGGGCTCCCGCGGGTGCGGATTGGGTGTACGTAGCCACGTCGCTCCCCTTACTTGGTTTCGTTCAGGTTCGGGTTGCGGTCGTACTCAGCACCAAGCAGGCCGGTGTTGCCTTCAGCCTTGAGCTGGTCCATGTGTGCCTGGAATTCGGTTTCCGACACCACCTTGACGCGGAACAGCATTTCGGAGTGGTACTCGCCGCAGAGTTCGGCACACTTGCCGTCGTAGGTGCCCTCTTTAGTGGGGGTGAACCGGATGTAGTTGGTCTTGCCGGGGATCATGTCGCGCTTCTGCAGGAAGGCGGGAACCCAGAAGGAGTGGATGACATCGCGGGAATTGAGTTCGAGGTCAACGGACTTGTTGACCGGCAGGTACAGCGTCGGAAGCTGTTCCATGTCGATGTTGTTGCCGGTCAGGTGGGCCTGGACACCGGCCTCGTGGAGGTCTTCCTGGATGACGTCGCCGGACTTGTAGTTGAAGTCCCACGCCCACTGCTTGCCGCGGACGTCGACGACGACGTCGGCAGGCTGCGAACGGTCATCGATCGCCTGCTGGTCACGGTCGGTGAAGTAGAAGAACACCAGGACCATGAAGATCGGGATAGTGAGGTAGAAGACCTCGAGGGGAAGGTTGAAGCTGGTCTGCCGCGGGAAGCCCACGGTTCCCTTGCGGCGGCGGTAGGCCACCAGGCACCAGATGATCAGGCCCCAGGTAATGGTGCCCACCACGAGCGCAGCAATCCATGAGTTGACCCAGAGGTCCATGATGCGGTCGGTGTTGCTGGTGGTGCCACGTTCAGTGGGCATCCACCCTTTCTCTACCTCTGGCGAACATCCGGTCAAAACCAACGCGCCGGCAATAGCCAAGCTTGAGATCGTTGTGATCGTTTTGCGTCGGCTGCCGGTTCGGTTCTGCGAACTCACAGACGGCCCTTCCTACTTGTTGCTGTTGTCCGGGCTGCCATGGGCGCTCCGGGCACACTAAAAGTTTTACTACTCGGTGTAGAGCTTACCGCTCTGCCGGGCGTTTCGCCCACATGTCAGCGCCGAGCCTCCGTGCCGTTTTGGACGGCGGAAGGCTCGGCGCGGACATCGGGCGAAATAACCGGGTTAGTGGAACGAATCACCGCAGGCGCAGGAGCCTCCGGCGTTCGGGTTGTCGATGGTGAAGCCCTGCTTCGAGATGGTGTCCTCGAAGTCGATGCTGGCTCCGCTGAGGTACGGAACGCTCATCTTGTCCACGACGACCTCAACTCCGTCGAAGTCACGGACGGCGTCGCCGTCGAGGAGCCGCTCGTCGAAGTAGAGCTGGTAGATCAGCCCCGAGCAGCCGCCGGGCTGCACAGCCACGCGGAGCCGCAGGTCCGTGCGGCCTTCCTGCTCGAGGAGGCTGCGCACCTTGCCTGCAGCGACGTCGGTCAGGTCAACCTCGTGAACGGGCAGTTCTTCACTGGCCGCAGCGGTGGTCGCGGTGCTGTTTTCGTTGGTTGCGGTGCTCATTGGCCTACCTTCTTAGGACGGTCTGGCGGCGCCGTCTGACGGCGCCTGCCCCTACGGATACGGTATGGGCTATAGCTACATGCTACGCGCGGCAGTCCTGTAGCTCTAACTCCTGACGTAACCGTCAAAACCTGCCGGTTGTTCCCTGGGAGCGCCGCCTAGGCGAGGCCTTCGCTGTTGAGCCGGGCCAGCATCAAGGCTTCAGCCAGGACGGCGTTGCGGAAGTCCCCGATGTGCAGGGATTCGTTGGCGCTGTGGGCGCGGGAATCAGGGTCCTCCACACCCGTCACCAGGATCTGCACGTCGGGGTAGACCTCCGTCAGGTCGGCGATGAACGGGATGGAACCGCCTATCCCGGTTTCGACGGCGGGAACTCCCCAGGCCTCGCCCAGGGCCCACATGGCCAGCGAAGCGGCGGCCGAAGAGGTGTCGGTGCGGAATGGATTCCCGGCCTCCCCCGGCGTGAAGACCACCTTCGCGCCGAAGGGGGCGTTCGCTTCCACGTGGCGGCGCACCGCTTCCATGGCCTCCGCCGGCGCCTGCCCCGGCGCCAGCCGGAGGCTGAACTTGGCCCGTGCCCGCGGAATCAGGGTGTTCGAGGCAACATCGACGCCGGGCGCGTCGAACCCGATGATTGACAACGCGGGTTTGGTCCACAGCCGTGAGGCGATGCTTCCGGTGCCGGCGAGGCGCACTCCGTCCAGGACCGACGCATCGGCGCGGTAGTCGGCCTCGGGCATCTCGACGGACGCTGTGTCGGTGGCGACCAGCCCCTCGATGGCGACGTTCCCGTCGTCGTCGTGAAGGGTGGCGATCAGGCGGGACAGCAGGGTCGGTGCGTCGAGGACGGGGCCGCCGAACATGCCCGAATGCACGGCATGTTCGAGGACCTGGACCTCGATGACGCCGTCAACCAGTCCGCGGAGGCTGGTGGTCAACGCCGGTATCCCGACTTTCCAGTTGCTGGAATCCGCAACAACGATGACGTCAGCGCGCAGCAGTTCGCGGTTGGCCTCCAGGAAGGAACGGAACGTTGGCGAGCCGGCTTCCTCCTCGCCTTCGATGAAGAAGGTCACGCCGAGTCCGAGGGAGTCGGAAAAGACCTCGGAGACGGCGGCATAGGCGGCAATGTGCGCCATGATGCCGGCTTTGTCGTCGGCGGCGCCGCGCCCGTACAGCCGGCCGTCCTTT
The DNA here is from genome assembly GCF_004364695.1 of Arthrobacter sp. AG258. Taxonomy (NCBI): domain Bacteria; kingdom Bacillati; phylum Actinomycetota; class Actinomycetes; order Micrococcales; family Micrococcaceae; genus Arthrobacter; species Arthrobacter sp. AG258. The sequence goes on from NZ_SOBI01000004.1 coordinate 234,415, forward strand.
TCGACGGCGGTGAATGGCGCGGTCTCCCACAGGGCTTCGTCACCCACAGGCTGGACGTCGTGGTGGGCGTAGAGCAGGATGGTCGGCTTCCCTTCCGCCGCAGGGCGGCGGGCGACGACGGCGGGGCCGCCGGGGGTGCCGTCCTCTTTGTTAACGGTCAGGACCTGGACCTCGGGCAATCCTGCTTCACGGACCAGGGCGGCGACGGCGTCCGCGCTGCGTTCGAGCGGGGTGCGGTCAAAACTGGGCCAGGCAATGCCTGGAATGGCCACCAGATCCTTGAGCCGGGCGACGGTCTGGTCGAAGGACCGGTCCACCGCCGAACGGAGATCGTCCGTCCAGCCGGCAGCGCCCTGTCCTGATGTATCTGCAGTGGTGTGCGGGGTCGCCGCAGGTGATGAAGTCATGGCCAAAACATTACCCCCGTCACATTAGGCCGCAGGCCGCCTGCAGCCGGGCGGACAGGCGGCGGGCGTGTTCCCGCAAGGTATTCTTGTCAGGTGTTCGGACGTAGAAAAGAAGCGCCCTCGGCGCAGGAAACAGTAGACCAGCAGGCAGCGGAAGCGGCAGCCCGGCAGAACAGCGCGGTGGGCAAGGGTGCCCCGACCCCCACCCGGAAGGCCCAGGAAGCTGCCCGTAAGCGTCCGCTGGTGCCGGAGGACCGCAAGGCGTCCAAGGCCGCCGAACGCCAGGCTGTCCAGGACCAGCGCTTGAAGATGCGCCGCGCGCTGGACACCGGAGATGAGAGGTTCCTCCCGCTGCGGGACAAGGGGCCGCAAAAGCGTTTTGCCCGGGATTTCGTGGATGCGCGCTTCAATCTCGGCGAATACCTGATGTTCGGCGCGCTGCTCTTCGTCCTGGTGTCCTTGGTGGTTCCGGCCTCAAGCGACATGATGGTCTACGTGCTCGGCGCGTTCTGGGTGATGTTCCTGGCCGTCTTCGTTGACGTTTTCATCCTCTCCCGCAAGCTCCGGAAGAACCTGGCCCAGAAGTTTGGTGAGGTGGAACGCGGAACCGTCTGGTACGGCTCCATGCGCTCCCTGCAGTTCCGCAAGCTGCGCCTGCCCAAACCGCAGGTTGGCCGCGGACAGTACCCGTCCTGACGCGCGGGACCACTTAAACGCAGGAACCCCGGTGGTCAGCCCACCGGGGTTCCTGCGTTTAACGCTGAGGGTCAGCGGTGCCGGCGCTTCGCCAGCTGCCTGTTGATCCGTGCGGCCCAGAACGGTCCTTCATACAGGAACGCGGTGTATCCCTGCACCAGGGTGGCCCCTGCGTCGAGCCTGTCCTGGACGTCCTGGGCGGACTCCACGCCACCAACTGACACCAAAGCCAGCGCATCATCAGTGGCGTCTTTGAGCCGCTTCAAGACCTCCAGTGAGCGTTGTTTCAGGGGAGCCCCGGACAGTCCGCCGGCTCCGCACTTATCCACGTCGCCGGCCGCCGAGGAAAGCCCCGTACGGGCGATCGTTGTGTTGGTGGCGATGATGCCGTCCAATTTCAGGTCCAATGCAAGCCGGGCAACGTCGTCGATGTCCTCATCGCTCAGGTCCGGGGCGATCTTCACCAGCAGCGGTACGTGCCGCCCGGCGGCCCGGTCGGCTTCCTGCCCCACGGCGACCAGGAGCGGGCGGAGCGTTTCCACGTCCTGGAGCAGCCGCAGCCCCGGAGTGTTGGGTGAACTGACGTTGACCACCAGATAGTCGGCGGCGGGGGCCAGGCTGCGTGCGCTGACGAGGTAGTCGTCCACGGCGTCGGCCAGCTCCACCACCTTCGTTTTGCCGATGTTCACACCGATGACGGGACGAACGTCCGGGTACCGGCGCTGAAGCGCTGCGCGCGCGGCCTTGAGCCGGGGCGCGACGGCTGCGGCGCCGTCGTTGTTGAATCCCATCCGGTTGATCACGGCCCTGTCCTGGACCAGGCGGAAAAGCCGGGGCTTCTCATTGCCGGGCTGTGCCTGGCCGGTGATGGTTCCCACCTCCACGTGGCCGAATCCAAGCTCGCTGAGGGCTTCGATGCCAAGCCCTTCCTTATCGAACCCCGCGGCAAGGCCGAAGGGCGAGGGGAAAGTCACGCCAAACGCGGTGGTCCGCAGTGACGGCGCGGGAGCCGTGAGCTTCTGCAGGACCCTTCCCGCGCCTGTGGCATGCGCGAGCCGGATCCCCTTGAATCCGATTTTGTGGGCGCGCTCGGCGTCCATCCATGAAAAGGCCAGCTTGAAGAAAGTGGGATAAACGCGCATGCCTCCAGTTTCCCGTCTCGTGGCGTCCCACACCAAAACGGAGAAGCGCCCTGGCAGGCGGCCGTACCCGCAGCGCCGGATTAGCATGATGGCATGCACTGGCAGCGGGACATCCTGGGCGGGGACTTCGAGTCCTGTTCCTTCGTGGCGACCAGTGCCGACGGCGTGGAGCGGACGGCAACCTTGGTCCGGCTCCGGCCGGCCGGCGATGTGGCCGCTGCGGATGGCCCGCGACGGTCAGTGCTGTTCCTTCACGGGTGGAGCGACTATTTCTTCAACGCAGACCTGGCCTATTTTTGGGCGCGGGCCGGGTACGACTTCTACGCGCTGGACATGCACAACCACGGGCGCAGCCTGCGGCCGGATTTCCCGGGCGGCTATGTTGGCGACCTGGCCGCCTATGACGCGGAAATACAGGAGGCGTGCAGGCTCATCGCCCGTGCCGGCGGGCCCGGGCCCATGGCACTGATGGGCCACTCCACGGGCGGGCTGGTGGCGGCACTCTGGACGAGCCGCCACCCTGGCGCCGTGTCGCAACTGATCCTCAACAGCCCCTGGCTGGAGATGCACGGGAGTGCACTGGTACGCCGCGCCGCGTCAGGCATGGTGGGGCCGGTGGCCCGGTTCCGGCCCCAGGCGGTGCTCCGACTTCCCCAGCGGGGCCACTACTGGCGCACCATCAGCAGTGCGGCCGACGGCGAGTGGCCGCTTGACGAGCGGTACCGCCCACGCATGGCGTTCCCGGTGCGTGCCGGCTGGCTGAGGGCTGTCCTCGCCGGCCACGCCCGGGTGGCACGGGGACTGGGGATCCAGGTGCCCATCCTGGTGCTGCTGTCCGCGGGAAGCGCCAACGGGCTCCTCTGGTCGGAGGACATGCGGCGGACCGATGCGGTCCTGGATGTGGCAATCATCGGCGCGCGCGCCCTGACCCTGGGCACCACTGTGACCGTGGAACGAATCGACGGCGCGCTGCACGACGTCTTCCTGTCCCCTGAGGCGGTCCGAACCGACGCCTACGCGCGGCTGGCACGCTGGCTGCGGGCTTACGGCTGAGGCTGTTCCGCTTCTGACCCGGCCGGTGCGGCGGCGTCGACAGCCCCACCGTAGCGGCGGTCCCGGCGCGCATATTCTTCGACGGCGGCCCACAGGGTGCGCCGGTCCACGTCCGGCCAGAGCGTGTCCATGAAGACGAACTCGGCGTAGGCGGACTGCCAGAGCAGGAAGTTGGACAGCCTTTGCTCACCCGAACTGCGCAGGAAGAGATCCACGTCCGGCAGGTCCGGCTCGTCGAGGTACTTCTGGATGGTCCGTTCAGTGATGGAACCCGGTTTGAGCCGTCCCGCGGCCACATCCGCGGCTATCGCCGACACCGCGTCCGTGATCTCAGCACGTCCGCCGTAATTAACACACATGGTCAAATTACAGGTGCTGTTGGCCGCCGTGAACTCCTCGGCTTCCTCCAGTTCGCGGATCACGGACCCCCACAGCCGTGGCCGCCGGCCTGCCCAGCGGATCCGAACGCCCCACTCGTCCAGCTGGTTACGCTGCCTGCGCAGCACATCCTTGTTAAATCCCATCAGGAAGCGGACTTCTTCCGGAGACCTGCGCCAGTTTTCCGTAGAGAATGCGTAAACACTGACGTACTCGATCCCGAGTTCGATGGCACCGGCCATGACGTCAAGGAGGGCCGGCTCCCCCGCCTTGTGCCCTTCGATCCGGGGAAGGCCCCGCTGGTTGGCCCAGCGACCGTTGCCGTCCATCACGATAGCCACGTGCCGGGGAATGAATTCCGCCGGGATCTTGGGCGCCACCTCGCCTGAAGGATGCGGGTAGGGTGCCGTTACCGGATGGGTCCGCCTGCGGGCTGCATTGTTCTTCTTACCCAGGGCCACTGTCAGGTACGCTCCACGTGTTTGAGGGATTTCAGGACTCGTTCCAAATGCCATTGCAGGTACGCCGCCACCAGGCCCGCCGCTTCCTTGCGGTGCTGGGCCAACGATGCGTCCGCCGTCGTCCAGTCACCGGTCAGCAGGGCAGCGAGCAGGCCGACGGTCTCGGGCGCCGGGGCAGGGGACCCGGGGGGCCGGCACCGGGCACACACCATGCCGCCAAGGGGCGCCGAAAATGCCGAATGCGGCCCCGGCGCGCCGCAGCGGGAACAATCAGTGAAGCTCGGCGCCCATCCACCAGTGGACAACGCACGCAGGAGGTAGGAGTCCAGAATCAGGCCGGCAGCATGTTCATCCCGGCTCAACGCAGCCAGGGCACCCACGAGCAGGTTGTACTGCGCCGTGCCGGCCTCGCCGTCGACGTCTGTCAGCTTCTCCGCCGTCTCGGTCATGGCGGCGGCCACCGTGTACCGCCCGTAGTCCGCTGCGATGCTGCCGCCGTAGGCACCCTTGGCCACCGCCTGGGTGACGATATCAAGGGTTCGCCCGGACACCAGTTGCAGGTCAGCCACCATGAACGGTTCAAGCCGGGCACCGAACCGGCTGCTGGTGCGGCGTACGCCCTTGGCCACCGCGCGGACCTGCCCGTGGTGCTTCGTCAGGAGCGTGATGATCCGGTCCGCCTCGCCAAGCTTGTGGGTGCGGAGCACCACGGCGTCGTCCCGGTACGCCCGGGAGGCAAAAGATTGTTGGACCACGCTCTATCTTCCCATCCTGCCCGGCCGTAGGTCGCCAGGACGCGGTTGTGCCGCCGGCGGAACCGGCGGCACAACCTCGCAGGCGTCAGGCTTGGGCGTCGCGGATGGCGCGGTTGACGGCCGAAATGACCGCCTTCAGCGACGACATGCTGGTATTGGCGTCGATGCCGACACCCCACAGGACCCGCTCCCCCACTGCGCACTCGACGTACGCGGCGGCCATGGCGTTGCCGCCTTCGGACAAGGCATGTTCGCTGTAGTCCAGCACCCGGACGTCCACGCCGTCATCGTGCAGGATGCTCAGCAACGCGGCGATCGGACCGTTGCCGGTACCGGTGCGCCGGACCTGCGCGCCATCAATGGTGAGCGAGGCGTGAAGCGTCATGCCGCCGTCGTCATCTGTTTCCGTCTTGACGGCACCCAGCGAGTAGCGGCCCCACTGTCCGTCGGCCTGGCCGGAGGGCAGGTACTCGTCCTGGAAGATCTGCCAGAGCTGGGCCCCGCTGACCTCCCCGCCGACAGTGTCGGTGCGGCGCTGGATGACGCCGGAGAACTCAATCTGGGCACGGCGCGGCAGGTCCAGGCTGTGCTCGTTCTTGAGCAGGTAGGCAACGCCGCCCTTGCCGGACTGGGAATTGACGCGGATCACGGCTTCGTAGCTGCGGCCCAGGTCCTTGGGGTCCACCGGCAGGTACGGCACCTGCCAGGTGAAGTCGTCCACGGCCTTTCCGGCCGCAGCGGCATCGCGCTCCAGGGCTTCGAAACCCTTCTTGATGGCGTCCTGGTGGGAGCCGGAGAATGCGGTGAACACCAGGTCGCCGCCGTAGGGGGACCGCTCCGGGACGGGCAGCTGGTTGCAGTACTCCACGGTCCGGCGGACGTCGTCAATATTGGAGAAATCGATCATGGGATCGATCCCCTGGACGAACAGGTTCAAGCCCAGCGTCACCAGGTCCACGTTGCCGGTCCGCTCGCCGTTGCCGAAGAGGCAGCCTTCGATGCGGTCGGCGCCGGCCATGTATCCCAGCTCCGCGGCGGCGACACCGGTGCCGCGGTCGTTGTGCGGGTGCAGGGACAGGATGATTCCCTCGCGCGGGTGCAGGTGGCGGCTCATCCACTCAATGGAGTCGGCGTAGACGTTGGGCGTCGCCATTTCAACCGTGGCGGGGAGGTTGATGATGACCTGGCGGTCGGCGGACGCCTCGAACACATCGGCGACGGCGTTGCAAACGCGGACGGCGTACTCAAGTTCCGTGCCGGTGAAAGACTCCGGCGAATACTCGTAGGTCACGTGCGTGTCAACGAGCGTTTCCTCATACTTTTTGCAAAGCCTCGCACCCTGCAGGGCGATGTCCAGGATTCCGTCCTCGTCCTGGTTGAACACCACACGGCGCTGCAGGACCGACGTGGAGTTGTACAGGTGCACGATGGCCTGCTTGGCGCCCACCAGGGACTCGTAGGTCCGCTCGATCAGGTGCTCGCGGGCCTGGGTCAGGACCTGGATGGTGACATCGTCAGGAATATGGTTTCCCTCAATGAGCTGGCGGACAAAGTCGAAGTCCGTCTGCGACGCGGACGGGAAACCGACCTCGATTTCCTTGTAGCCCATGCGGACCAGCAGGTCGAACATCTTCATCTTGCGCGCCGGGCTCATGGGATCGATCAGGGCCTGGTTGCCGTCCCGCAGGTCCACCGCGCACCAGCGCGGGGCTTTGGTGATGACCTTGTCCGGCCAGGTGCGGTCCGGCAGTTCGACCTTGATCTGGTCCTGGAACGGGGTGTACCGGTGGGCAGGCATTCCGGAGGGCTTTTGTGCGTTACGCATGATGTTCGTGGCCTTTTCTATCGATCTTCAGTGAAAGGGTGGCCGGGCAACACAAACTCCGCAGCGAGGGTGGGCCGTGCGCTAGATAGCGTCTGTGGCCTCGCCGCGGCAGCTAAGGAGAAGGAGCTCTGCACGCACACTTTGAGCGTAACACGGGTGCGTAAGATGAAAGGGCACTACCGTCCGTAAAGTCCAGCATGCAGACGCCTCCGTGTTCGCCCGGCAGCGGCGTCGCAGCAAAAAGGAGTTTCAGTGCCCATTTCGGGGATCGATCTGTCCACCATTGATCACACAGTCCGGCCGCAGGATGACCTGTACCAACATGTGAACGGCGCCTGGTTGAAAGCCACCGAGATTCCCGACGACCGGCCCCTGGAAGGTACGTTCACTGCCCTCCGTGACGGGTCCGAGATCGCCGTCCGGGACATTATCGAGGAAGCGGCGGCCAAGGGCGCGGATGCCACGGGCATCGAACGGAAGATCGGCGACCTCTACAACAGCTTCATGGACGAGGCAACTGTTGAGGGCAAAGGCCTGGAACCCATCCGGGCCCGGCTGGCCGAAGTCTTCGCCACCGCGTCAGTCGAAGAGCTCATGGCGCTGGCCGGCCGGCTCTTCCGCGCCGACGTCGGCGGCCTCTTCTACATCTACCCGGCACCGGACGCGGGTAATCCGGACCGGGTCCTGCTCTACACCGGCCAGGGCGGCCTGGGCCTGCCCGACGAGTCCTACTACCGCGAAGAGAAGTTCGCTCCCATTGTCTCGGCATACACCGGACACGTGGGGAAGATGTTCGAACTGGCCGGCGTGGCTGATCCGAATGGTGCGGCTGACCGGGTGGTCCAGCTGGAAACGAAACTCGCCGCCCACCACTGGGACAACGTCACCCTGCGGGATCCGCAGAAGACCTACAACCTGAAAACGGCAGATGAAGCCGCTGCGCTCTTCCCGCTTTTGGGTACCTGGTTTGAGGCAGCCGGGATTGAGCCGGCCAAACGGGCCGAAATCGTGGTGAGCACGCCTGACTTCTTTTCGGGGGCCACCGCGCTCCTGGACGAAGTGCCGCTTTCCACGTGGCAGGAATGGCTGGCGATGCGCGTCGTCAGCGCCGCCGCACCCTACTTGTCCTCGCCGTTCGTGGACGCCAACTTCGCGTTCTACGGCACCACGCTCAGCGGCACCCCGCGGAACAAGGACCGTTGGAAGCGGGGGGTCGCGGTGGTCGAATCCGGTCTGGGCGAGGCCGTGGGCCAGATTTATGTGGCACGGCATTTCCCCGAAACCCACAAGGCCCGGATGCAGACCCTGGTGGCAAACCTGACCGAGGCCTACCGCCGGAGCATCAACGATGTCGCCTGGATGGGTGAGGACACCAAGGCGGAGGCCCTCCGCAAGCTTTCGGCCTTCCGTGCCAAGATCGGCTTCCCGGACGAGTGGATCGACTACTCAGCCGTCGAAATCAAGCCCGATGACCTGCTGGGCAACGTGGAGCGCGCCCACAACGCCGATGTGGACCGGCACCTGGATGAGGTGGGCAAACCCGTGGACCGCAACAAGTGGCTGATGACGCCGCAGACGGTCAACGCCTACTACCACCCGATGATGAACGAAATTGTGTTCCCGGCAGCCATCCTGCAGCCGCCCTTCTTCACGGCCGACGCCGACGACGCCGTCAACTATGGTGGCATTGGTGCGGTGATCGGGCACGAGATCGGCCACGGTTTCGATGACCAGGGTTCCCAGTTCGACGGCGGCGGGGCGCTCCGCAACTGGTGGACGGACGAGGACCGCCAGGCATTCGAGGCCCTGACGGCCCGGCTCGTGGCGCAGTATGACGCCCTGTCCCCCACCGCGGCACCCGGCCACCACGTCAACGGCAGGCTCACGCTGGGCGAGAACATCGGCGACCTGGCAGGGCTCACCATCGCCTACAAGGCTTACCTGATCAGCCTGGACGGTAAGGAACCCGACGTCCTGGACGGCTTCACCGGGCAACAGCGCTTCTTCGCCTCCTGGGCCGCGGGCTGGCGCCAGGTCATCCGCCAGGAGGAAGCCGTCCGTCGCCTGGCCACGGACCCGCATTCCCCGAACGAATTCCGCACCAACGCGATCGCCAAGAACCTTGACGCATTCCATGAGGCATTCGACGTGACGGAGGCTGATGGCATGTGGATGCCCGCCGCTGACCGCGTCAGCATCTGGTAGCGGCCGCGCGGGATTCCGGGCAAACAGCAGGCCCCGCCGGTACCGGCGGGGCCTGCTGTTCGTTTACGGGAGCCTTCGCCTGCTCCGGGCAAGGCGCTGCCTGCTACTGCCGGACGATCAGTGCAGGGTTGGCCTGCTGGCAGACCTTGTCCCCTGCGGTCTGGTTGACGATGTCAGACGGCAGCGCGGGCGCGCCGGAACCGAAGGCAGTGCCGGTGGTGAAGTCACTGCCCACGTACACCTGTACGCCCTGGATGGCCGGCAGCGGAATTACCTGCTCGGCTGGAATGCCCAGCAGGGCGGCGACGTCGGTGGCCACGTCGGCGAAGTTGGGGCCGTAGTAAACGGCCGTCTTGGCCACCGGCTGTGCCTGGAACTGCGACGTTGCGGCGAAGCCGCCGCTGACCAGGGCCTGCACAAGTTCCTGCGCCCTGCCGGGGACGCCACTGCCATTGGCAACGGTGACGGGCTGGATCGCCTTGTTGTAGGGGGGTACCGGCGCCGCTGTCTCCGTCGGCGAGGGCGTTGGCGTGGCAGACTCGCCAGGGGCCGGTGCCGTGGTGGTGGGTGCCGTCGGGTCGGTCAGGTCGACGTTCTTCCGGAGCGCGGAGAAAAGCTGGGCGCCCGCAGGTTCGGCGATCACCAGGCGGTTGGGGTCGGTGGGTGCCGGCGTGGTGGGCACGGCCACGAACGCAACCTTGCCGATGTCGATGTTCTTCAACCGGTTGCCGATGGTGAGGAGGGCCGGAACGGAGGCCAGGCCATCGTCCACTGTCAGGTTTTGGGTGACGACGTCGGCGATCTTGAGCATCCTGGCGGGGTCGGACAGCGTCCCCTCGTCCTTGATCTTGCGGGTCAGCGACGACAGGAACCCCTGCTGGGCCTTGATCCGGCCCAGATCGCCGCCGTCGGCGAACGCGTGCCGGGTCCGGAGGTAGGACAGGGCCATCTCGCCCTGGACGGACGATGTCCCGGCGGGGAGGCGAAGTCCCGAGTCGGGGTCGAAGACGGCGTCGCTGATGCATACCTCCACGCCACCGACGGCGTTGGAGAGCTCTTTGACGGCGTTGAAGTCGGCCATCATGAAGTGGTCCACCTGCATGCCGGTGAGTTTGTTGACGGTATCCACGGCACATCCGATGCCGGCCTCACCCATGGCCTCATTGATCATCACGCCACTGCGGGCAGGGTAGACCTTTTTGGTCTTCTGGTCGGTGCACTGCGGGATGTCGACCAGGAGGTCACGCGGGAAGCTGATGACGTTGACGCGCTTGTTGTCCTCGGAGATGTCCATCAGCATCATCACGTCCGACTTGCCATAGCCGGTGGAATCGTCAGCGGACCCGTACTGGGAGTTCTTCCCGTCCCGGGTGTCCGAGCCGAGAATCAGGATCTGCATCCGGCCCGTGGCATCATTGGCAGGCGATTCGGTACTGCCACCGCCGGCGTTCAATGGGGCCTTGGAAATGTTGCCCTGCAGCCGGAAGAACCAGAAGCCGGCAAAAGCGATCCCGCCCACCAGGACTGCGGCCACCACGCCGGTGAGGATCTTCAGCCACAGGGGCATGGTGCGCAGCGGCCCCAGGTGGCGCGCCGCCCCTGCGGCACCGCCGTCCGCGTGCCGGGATACCGGTCCCGGTCCGGCTGAGAGGTCAGCCTCGTTGTCGCGTTCGTCGCGGCCTCGACCCACGTGGTGAACCTTCCTCTTAGTACAAAGTCCGGTCCATTTTAGTGGCCCAGTCTGGAGATGCGGCAGGACGGCTCCATTGGGCGCCCTGGGGGCTGCTCAGAAACCCAGTTTGACCAGTTGCTTCGGGTCGCGCTGCCAGTCCTTGGCTACCTTGACATGGAGGTCGAGGTAGATGCGGGTTCCCAAGAGCGCTTCGATACCCTTTCGGGCGTTGGTGCCCACTTCACGCAATCGGCTGCCGCCCTTGCCGATAATGATGGCCTTCTGCGAGGGCCGTTCCACGTAAAGGTTGACCCGGACGTCCAGCAGCGGGTTGTCATCGGGACGGTCTTCCCGGGGGACGATCTCCTCGACGACGACAGCCAGGGAGTGGGGAAGCTCATCCCGGACGCCTTCCAGCGCCGCCTCGCGGATCAGTTCGGCCACCATTACGGCCTCGGGCTCGTCCGTGAGCTCACCGTCCGGGTACAGCGGAGGCGACGGCGGCATGTGGCTGATCAGCACGTCGGCCACGGTTTCCACCTGGAAACCGTCAGCGGCTGAGACGGGCACGATGTCTTTCCAGCCGTCCTCCCCCATCACCTCGCGGCCCAGGGCCGCAACGGCGAGGAGCTGCTCAGTCAGAGCCTGCTTGTCCACCAGGTCAGCTTTGGTGACGATGGCGATGACGGGTTTGCGCCCGACGGCGGCAAGCTGTGTGGCGATGAACTTGTCACCGGGGCCGATCTTCTCGTTGGCCGGCAGGCAGAATCCGATGGCGTCAACTTCGGACAGGGTGTCGGCGACGAGGTCGTTGAGGCGCTTGCCCAGCAGGGTGCGTGGCCGGTGCAGTCCAGGGGTGTCCACAAGGATCAGCTGGGCGTCTTCACGGTGGACGATGCCCCTGATGGTGTGCCGCGTGGTCTGCGGTTTGGCCGAGGTGATGGCCACCTTCTTGCCCACCAGCGCGTTGGTCAGGGTGGACTTGCCGGCGTTCGGCCTGCCGACGAGGATCGAAAACCCTGCGCGGAAGCCGCCGAAATCGTCCGGCGCCGCGTCCTTATTTTTCTTGCTCACGTGGAACTCCCTGCTGGGTTGTTTCGGCCTCTTCCAGGAGGCCTTCAAAGTCAGTCTCTACTCTTGGTACGGGCGCCGCAATGATGTGGCTGACCCTGTTGCGCCGGCCTTCCAGCCGCTCAGCGCGAAGGGACACTCCCTGTACTTCCACGCTGCTGCCTACGATCGGGACACGGCCAAGTGCCTTGGCCAGCAAGCCACCGACGGTGTCCACCTCGTCGTCGTCGAGCTCCAGGTCGAAAAGTTCGCCGAGATCGTCGATGCCCATCCTGGCGCTGACCCGGTAGGAGCCGTCACCCAGCGCCACAGCCTCGGCACTTTCGGTGTCGTATTCGTCCACGATCTCGCCGACGATTTCCTCGATCAGGTCTTCCAGCGTGACCAGGCCTGCGGTACCGCCGTACTCGTCGATCACGATTGCCACGTGGGTGGATTCCTTCTGCAATTCGCGCAGGAGGTCACTGACGGGTTTGGACTCGGGCACGTAGCGCACTTCCCGGGCCAACGCCTCAACGACGGGTGGCTCCTCACCGGTTTCCAGCTGGTGGATGACCGCTGCGACGTCCTTGAGGTAGATGATGCCCAGGATGTGGTCGGTGTTTTCGCTGATCACGGGGATCCGTGAATATCCGGAGCGGAGGAACAGTGACATCGCCTGGTGGAGGCTGGAACCGGCGTCGATGCTGACGATGTCGGTCCGCGGCACCATCACGGCCCTGACCAGGGTGTCGCCGAAGTCGAAGACCGACTGGATCATTTCCGCCTCGGTGTCCTCGATCATGTCCGATTCACTGGCCCGGTCCAAGAGCTCACGGAATTCCTGCTCACTGAAGAATGCGTCGTCCCCGCCCGGTGCTCCCGGGGCAGCGGAACTGCCGAGGGCCACGAGCCAGCCGGGAATGGGGCCCAGCACACTGGTGAGGAAACGGACCATCGGGGCGGTGAACCGCACCACGGTCGTGGAGTGCAGTCTCCCGAGCTGTCGGGGTGAGACACCTACGATCACGAACCCGAGAACGGCCATGATGCCGGTGGCTACGAGGCCTGCCAGCCAGACGTTGTCCAGGAGGCTGGCCACCAGGACGGCCACTGCCACGGCCGAGGCCATCTCGAACCAGACACGCCAGAACCGGAGGGCCCGGGTATGTGCCACCGGCTCCGCGAGGATGCGGCGCATGGCCGTGCCGCGGCTTTTGTGCAGTGCCGCTTCCGCGTCGTGCCGGGGAAGGAAACTGAAGGCGGCTTCGGCCGCTGTCAGCAGTGCCGCGACGGCAAGGAAGACCAGTGCCACCGCGACGAGGAGCAGTTGCGTCACTGGGTCGTCTCGGCGGGTGCTTCTTTGCCGGTGAATCCGGTCAGGAGTTCGCGCTGCAGGCCGAACATCTCCGCTTTTTCCTCCGGTTCCGCATGGTCGTAGCCCAGCAGGTGGAGGATTCCGTGGGTGGCCAGGAGCAGCATTTCGTCCTGCAGCGAGTGGCCGGCGTTCTTGGCCTGGACCTTCGCCACCTGCGGGCAAATTGCGATATCGCCCAGCATGCCCTGGGGCGTGGGCCGACCCGGGGTTCCGGGCGTGAGTTCGTCCATGGGGACCGAGAGCACATCCGTGGCGCCAGGTTCGTCCATCAGTTCAATGTGCAGCTTTTCCATGGCCGGTTCGTCCACCAGGAGGATGGACAGCTCGGCCTGGGGATGGATGTAGAGCTGTTCAAAGATGTACCGCGATAGTGCAACGAGTTCGGCTTCTTCGACGTGGACGCCGGACTCGTTGTTCACCTCGATGCTCACGCGTGTTCCCCCCGCTTTTCCCTGTTGACTGAGTGCTTGACGCGGTTCCGCTGGGCTTCGTCCCAGACGCTGTAGGCGTTGACGATGTCGCCGACCAAGCGGTGACGGACCACGTCCGCGGCGTCAAGGACGGAGAAGTTCACGTCCTCGATGCCCTGCAGGATTTCCTCCACGATCCGCAGCCCCGAACGCGTTCCAAACGGCAGGTCCACCTGGGTGACGTCTCCGGTGACCACCATCTTGGAGCCGAACCCGAGACGGGTGAGGAACATCTTCATCTGTTCCGGCGTGGTGTTCTGCGCCTCGTCGAGGATGATGAAGGCGTCGTTGAGTGTCCGGCCGCGCATGTAAGCCAGTGGTGCCACCTCGATGGTCCCGGCGGCCATCAGCCGAGGGATGGACTCGGGATCCATCATGTCGTGCAATGCATCGTAAAGCGGCCGAAGGTATGGATCGATCTTGTCACTCAGCGTTCCGGGCAGGAAGCCAAGGCGTTCCCCTGCCTCAACCGCAGGGCGGGTGAGGATGATGCGGCTGACCTCTTTTTGCTGCAGGGCCTGGACGGCTTTGGCCATCGCCAGGTAGGTCTTGCCGGTGCCCGCGGGCCCGATCCCGAAAATCACCGTATTGGCGTCGATCGCGTCGACGTAGTTCTTCTGGTTCAGCGTTTTGGGCCGGATGGTCCTGCCGCGGCTGGAGAGGATGTCATGGGTGAGGACGTCCACCGGGTTCTGCAGTGACTGGGTGCGCAGGAGCGCCACGAGCTGCTGCAGCACAGCAGGGGTGATCACCGTGCCGCGGGCCACGAGGCCACGGACCTCCTGGAGGAGCCGCATGATCCGGGGGACGTCGCTGGCCGGTCCGCTGATGGAGAGCTCGTTGCCGCGCACGTGGAAGTTGACGTCCGGGAACTGGACTTCGATGAACCGCAACGCCTCATCGTGGCTGCCAAGTGATTGAACCATCTGGTCCGAGTTCTCAAACAGGACAACTTCGGTCCTGGTGCCCGGCAGTGAGTGGGGAAACTCCCCCGGGCTGCCGTCGCCTGTGTTGAGCCGGCGCTTACCATTCGCTGATTCAGTCATGGTGCTGGCCCGCAGGCCTGTGGTCCCCTCGAAGTTCTTCAATCCAATTTTCCGTGCCGGAAAGGGGCGCCCGTTGCACGGTGCTCCTTGCCCAGCGATCCCATCATCTTACGCCAGCAGCAGGCGTCTGCGGGCACGGCCGGCTGCTGCCCATCACACAGGCACGGCCGTTTGGTATCAACTTCATATCGGCCTCATATCGTTCCCGTTGCAGTTGGGGCGTGAGGGCCACAGAACCGCTGCTGGGCTGCACCGCTGTGCAATGCTGGAAATCCAGCAACTGCTGGGACTCCAGGCCGCCAGGGGATCGGCCCGCCACGCCACGAAAGGACAAGGGCAGGACAGTGCCGGATACCTCTGTGCCCAAAAGGGCAGGCCGAACGATGGGCCCCTTGCGCCCGGCGGTCCTGGCAGGCGTCCTGGTGCTTGTTCCCATACTGGCAGGCTGCACCGCTGAGGGCGGCCCATCGCCCACCGGCACCCTCGCCTCGGTCCCGGCATCCGGCGGGACCATGCCGGACGCACCGTCCACCAGCGCTCCGCTGGAGACCACCCAATCCTCCAACAAGGCGCCCGTGTATTGGATCGGCCGCAGCGGCGGCAACATTTTCCTGTACCGCGAATTCCGCGACGTCCCGGAGCAAGACAACCCGGTAACGCGTGCGTTGCGGGCCATGATGTCGGAGAAGCCGCTCGACCCCGATTTCTTCACGCCGTGGCAGAATCCGGATAAGTTGGCCACCTCGATTTCAGGCAAAGACGTCATTACGGTGGACGTTTCGGCTGACGCGTTCAACAGCAACCTCGACGCTGACATGGCTGCCCGCGCCATCCAGCAACTGATTTATACAGCCACCGCGGCGGCCGCCAGTTCGGGGCTGATCGACACCAGCCAGCAGGTCCGGGTCCGGATCCTCGTGGACGGGCACACCGACTACGTCGCTTTCGGGAAGGTCCAGCTGGGCGCCCTGATGACCCGTGCTGCCGGCCTGGTGGCGCCGGTCTGGATCATTGATCCGCAGGAAAATACCGAAGTCCCGGCAGGAACCGTGAAGATCACGGGCCGCAGCACGTCGCCGGGAGCCAAGCTCCACTGGCAAATCCTGCAGGTTGCGGACAACGGTGGCGGCAAGACGCCTTTCCTGAGCGGCGAAACGACGGCGGCCGCGGAGCAGGGCCAGGCGGGGGTCTTCACACTGGCCCTTAACCTGCCGGCCGGTGACTATGAACTCCACATGGCGCAGGCCGGATCCGGTGGAGAACCGGACCGGAACGAGGACACCCGGTCCTTTAGGGTGCGGTAGCCCAGCGTCCCAGGATATCGCTGGCCAGCACGACGGCGGCCGGGCCGGCAGTGGAGGACCGCAGGACGTGGTGCCCCAGCAGGGCCGTCACCGCGCCGTTGTTACAGAGCTTCGTCACCTCGCGGGGACTGATGCCGCCTTCGGGGCCAACAATCAGCAGGATCTCGCGGGGCCCGGTGCCCGCGCTCCCCTGCCATCCTTCCAGGACGGTGCGCAGGGGCCTGACAGCGTCTTCGTGCAAGATCACGGCCAGGTCCGCGGCGGCCACGGCGTTGCAGAGCCCGGACGTTTCAACGGCGTCACGGACCTCGGGAATCCAGGCGCGGCGGGCCTGCTTGGCGGCAGCGGCAACCGCCGACTGCCACTTGGCATGGGCCTTGGCGGCCCGGTCCCCCTTCCAGCGGACGATGGACCGTTCCGACTGCCAGGGTATGACGGCATCGATGCCCAGTTCCGTTGCCGTCTCAATGGCCAGTTCGTCCCTGTCGCCCTTGGCCAGCGCTTGCGCCAGCACCAGCCGGACCTCGGGCCTGTCTTCGGCCACCACGGTCCCGCACTCCACTTCCAGTGCGGAGGACGATGCTGATGCCACCTTGCCGGTCATGCGGGCGCCGGCGCCGTCCACGATGTCCACGGCCTCCCCCGGCAACAAGCGCTTCACGGTGACTGCGTGCCGGGCTTCAGGGCCTTCCAGGACAAAGACCTGGCCGGGCGCCAGGCCGTCCAGCGAGCCGGGGCTGGCAAAGAATACGGGGTTGCTCACCGCTACAGGTTACCGAGCCGGTCCCGGAGCTTGGCGAACATCCCGCCGCTGGCAGCGAGTTTACCCTCGGTGATCTGTTCCCCACGGAGCTTGGCCAGCTGGCGCAGCAGGTCCTCTTGCGCGGCGTCGAGTTTGGCGGGAGTGTCCACTTGGAGGTGGACCTTCAGGTCTCCGCGCCCGTAGCCCCTCAGGTGGGTGACGCCCAGACCGCGGAGGGTAATGACCTCGCCGGACTGGGTGCCGGGCTTGACGTCGATCTCCTGGCTGCCGTCGAAGGTTTCCAGGCTGACGTCCGTGCCGAGGGCAGCCGCTGTCATGGGGATGTGCAAAGTGGCGTGCAGGTCATCGCCTTCGCGGACATAGGTGGCGTCGTTGTTGACCCGGATCTCCACGTAGAGGTCGCCTGCGGGGCCACCGGCGGGGCCGGCTTCGCCTTGCCCGGAGAGCTGGATGCGGGTCCCGGTGGCAACACCGGCAGGGACCTTGATGGTCAGTGAGCGGCGGCTGCGGATGCGGCCCTGGCCGCTGCATTCGTTGCAGGGATCCTTGATGACCGTGCCGAAGCCTTCGCAGGTGCCGCAGGGGGCCGCCGTCATGACCTGGCCAAGAATGGAGCGGACGGCACGCTGGACCTGGCCGCTGCCGCCGCAGATATCGCAGCGCTCGGGGTGCGTGCCGGGGCGGCAGCACGATCCGTCGCAGGTGGGGCAGACGACGGCGGTGTCCACTTCGAGCTTCTTGTTGACGCCAAAGACGGCGTCGCGGAGGTCGATCCGGACGCTGATGAGCGCGTCCTGGCCCCTGCGCACCCGGGACGCCGGACCGGACGTACCGCCGGCGCCGAAGAAGGTGTCGAAGATGTCCTGGAACGCGAACCCTTGGCCCGCGTAGCCCGCACCGCCGAAGCCGTTGTCCGTTCCGTTCTCATTGCCGGTGGTGTCGTAGATGCGGCGCTTCTGGGGGTCGGAGAGGACCTCGTAGGCGTGAGTGACTGCCTTGAAGCGTTCCGACGCGTCCGCCCCGGGGTTTACGTCCGGGTGGAGGGTGCGGGCCAGTTTGCGGTAGGCCTTTTTGATCTCTTCGCCCGTAGCTTCGGGGGAGACTCCAAGGACGTCATAGTGGCTGCTCAAAGTTCGTATCTCTTCCTTGTTGTACTGCGTGCCGTTGGGCCCGGTGTCCGGTCCCGTTGCCGGACGTGGTCCGGCAACGGAGGATCAGGGCCCCAAAATCCTGGAAAGGTAGCGGGCCACGGCCCTGACGGCGGCCATGGTGGTGGGGTAGTCCATCCGTGTGGGGCCAAGGATCCCTACCTTCGCGGCGCTGTCAGGGCCGTAGCCTGTGGCCACCACCGATGCCTCCGCGAGGCCGTCGTAAGGGTTCTCCCGTCCGATGCTGACGGCCACGCCGCGGTGGTCCTGTGCCATTTCGCTCAGCAGCCGCAGCATCACCACCTGCTCCTCGAGTGCTTCGAGCACCGGGCCGATGCTGAGTGGAAAGTCTACGTTGGACCGGGCCAGGTTGGCCGTTCCGGCCATGACCATCCGGTCTTCCCGGCTGCTCTGGGCCAAAACCTCCAGCCCAAGCGCGAGTGCGTGCGCGGCCTGGCGCTGAGGGTGCGGCGCGGCGGCGACGACGGCGGGCAAGGCCTGCGCGAGGTGGCTCAGCGACGTGCCGCCCAAGGCCCCGAGGAACCGGGTCCGCAACTCCGCCAGCGCCTCGTCACCGAGGTCCTGGCCGACGTCGATCACGCGCTGCTCGACTTTGCCGCTGTTGGCAATCAGCACCACGAGTACTTTGCGCGGTGCCAGCAGCACGAATTCGATGTGGCGGACCAGGGCCCTGCTCAAGTGCGGGTACTGGACCACTGCCACCTGGTTGGTCAGCTGGGACAGGAGGCGGACCGTGCGGTCCAGGACGTCGTCGAGGTCGTCCGCTCCTTCCAGGAGTGATTGGATGGCCCGCCGCTCTGCGGCCGACAGTGGCTTGACCGCCGAGATCTGGTCCACGAACAGGCGGTAGCCCTTGTCCGTGGGTATCCGCCCTGCGCTGGTGTGCGGCGCGGTGATCAGGCCCTCATCCTCCAGCGCCGCCATGTCGTTGCGGATCGTGGCGCTGGACACACCGAGATGATGGCGCTCCACCAGCGCCTTTGAGCCGACCGGCTCGCGGGAGTGGACGTAGTCCTCCACGATCGCCCGCAGCACTTCCAGTTTGCGTGGCTCGCTCACTCTCCACCTCCATCCACGGTCCGGGGCGCGTGCCCCGTCCGGTGCCGCCCAGGGGTTAGCACTCGACATGCCTCAGTGCTAACAGTCTATTATGCCTCGGCCCGTTGTTAGCATTGGTACCGCTCCGGGCGAAACTCCGGGGGTGAGGACCTAATGCGAGGCGGATCGAATCCATGGACTACCAGAACTGGGGCCCCCGCGGGATTTCCGCCCCTGCCCGGACCGAACTGCCGGAGGTTCCCGTGGAGCGCGGCATGGTGCTTGAGGAAGTCCAGTCCGGCTGGGTTGGGGCTGTCACCCGGGTGGAGAAGTCCGGCGGAATGCACGTGGTTGCCCTCGAGGACCGGCGCGGAAAATCGCGGTCCTTCCGGCTGGGCTTCGGCTTCCTCCTGGAAGGACAGCCGATCCGCCTGATGCCGCCGGCGCCCGCCCGCGCTGGGGCCGGTCCCGCCGCAGGGCGGACCGCGTCCGGGTCGGTTCGGGTGGCAGGGCAGCGCGCCCAGGTCGCAAAGGCGAGCCGGATCTGGGTGGAAGGCAAGCATGACGCTGAACTGGTGGAGAAGGTGTGGGGAGACGACCTTCGGGTGGAAGGCATCGTCGTCGAACCCCTGCACGGCATCGACGACCTCACGGCCGCCGTGGCGGACTTCAGGCCGGGACCTGGGCGCCGCCTTGGGGTCCTCGTGGACCACCTGGTGCCCGATTCAAAGGAATCGCGCATCGCCGAGGCTGTGATGGCCTCCCCTGGTGCCGCCGGAAATGTCCTGATCGTCGGCCACCCCTACGTGGATGTGTGGCAGGCCATCCGCCCCGCGGTGCTGGGCATCCAGCAATGGCCGGCGATTCCCCGCGGTCAGGACTGGAAGACCGGCATCCTGAAGGCCTTTGGCTGGCCGCACTCCACCAAGGAAGATGTCGGGCTGGGGTGGCAAAAGCTCCTCGGCGCCGTCCGCACGTACGCCGACCTGGAACCGTCGCTGCTGGGGCGGGTTGAGGAAGTGATCGACTTCCTCACCGTGCCCTGAAAGCCGCTCCCGCCCCGCGACCCAGTATTCTGGATACTGCGATGCCTTGCTTTTCACAGCATGTCACCGAGTCCTTATTAGTCGTCAGCACCACTTGCACCCCAGAAGGAAAACAGACTGTGGCAGAAAACGCACGTGATCACAGGGATGGCCAAGGCCGTTCCGAGTACCATGGCGTCCCCGCCAATGCGCTGCCGCTCACGGCCAGCGAAGACCGCCAATGGGCCACGCTGGCCCACTTCGGCGGGATCCTGGGGTGCATTCCGTCCCTGCTGATCTACCTGATCTTCCGGGACCGCGGACCGTTCACCGCGCAGGAGTCGAAGGAAGCGCTGAACTTCAGCCTGCCGCCCACCATCGCCGCGGTCCTGGCCAACATCCTGGTGTTCATTCCCTACGTGGGCAACATCTTCGCCGTGATCGCCACGCTGATCTGGGTGGCGCTGACCTGCTTCTCGGTGGCCGCAGGGATCCACGTCAACCGGGGCCAGCCGCACCGCTACCCGTACAACCTGCGCTGGATCAAATAGTCCCCAGCGGCTCCCAGCGGCTCCCAGCGCAATCAAGCCCCCGCAAGCCCGGCCGGGTTCGTGCTGCGGTTAGTCGGGCAGGATCCTGCGGACCACGGCGTCCGCCAGGAGCCGGCCCTTCAGGGTGAGGACCAGCCGTCCGTGGAACGCCGCGGCCGGTTCCACCAGTTCGTCCGCGATCAGGCCCGCCACCTCATGGCGGCCCAAGGTGCTGAGCGTCGAGACGTCGAGCCCTGACTGCAGCCGCGCCTCCAGCATCACCCGCTCCAGTCGCCTGGTGTCCGAATCCAGGGTTTCGCGGCCCGCAGCCGGCGAATAGCCCTGCGCGAGCCGGTTGGCGTAGGCCACAGGGTGCTTGACGTTCCACCAGCGCACGCCGCCCACGTGTGAGTGTGCGCCAGGCCCTATCCCCCACCAGTCGTCGCCCCGCCAGTAGGCCAGGTTGTGCCTGCAGGCCTGGTCCGGGGTCCGGGCCCAATTGCTGACCTCGTACCAGCCCAGCCCGGCTTCGGTGATCAGCTGGTCGGCGAGCTCGTACTTGTCGGCGTGGTCGTCGTCGTCGATTCCCGGGACCTCGCCGCGCCGCATCTGTGCGGCGAGCTTGGTGCCCTCCTCGACGATCAGCGCATAGGCGCTGATGTGATCGGGCTCGTAGGACAAGGCTGTTTCGAGCGAGTACCGCCAGTCGGCAAGGGATTCACCGGGCGTGCCGTATATCAGGTCCAGGCTGACGGCAAGTCCCGCCTCCCGGGCCCACCGGACCACCTGCGGAACCCGGCTCGGGGTGTGGGTGCGGTCCAGGACCTTCAAGACGTGCGGGACAGCGGATTGCATGCCGAACGACACCCGGGTGAAACCGGCTTCCTTGAGGATGGCCAGGGATTCGGGCGTGACGGAGTCGGGATTGGCCTCCGTGGTGACTTCCGCGTCCTCTTCGATTCCCCACTGGTCGATGGCGGCACGAAGAATCATGGCGAGGTCGCCGGCCGGCAGGAGCGTAGGCGTGCCACCGCCGAAGAAAACGGTGCTGAGCTTGCGTGCCGGGACGCCTGAACGCTGCAGTACCCGCGCGGCCAGCCCCACTTCCGAGACGGCCGTGCCCGCATAGGCATCCTGGGAAGCTCCGCCGCCGAGTTCCGTGGCCGTGTACGTGTTGAAGTCGCAGTACCCGCAGCGCACGGCACAGAACGGGATGTGGACGTACAAGCCGAAAGCCCGGGCCGCCGCACCGTCCGCTGCCTGAGCAGGCAGCAGGCCGTCCGACGGCGCCGGGTCGCCAAGGGGAAGAACGCTGGGCATCAGCGGGTCCCCCGCTGCGCGGTGGTCACTTCTTCTTGGCCTTGTCCTTTGAATCGTCAGTGGTGAGGGCGGCGATGAACGCTTCCTGCGGAACTTCCACCGTGCCCACCATCTTCATGCGCTTCTTGCCTTCTTTTTGCTTTTCCAGCAGCTTGCGCTTACGGGAGATGTCGCCGCCGTAGCACTTGGCCAGGACGTCCTTGCGGATGGCGCGGATGCTTTCACGGGCGATGATCCTGGAGCCGATGGCCGCCTGGATGGGCACCTCGAACTGCTGCCGCGGGATGAGTTCGCGCAGCTTGCCGGTCATCATCACGCCGTACGCGTACGCCTTGTCCCTGTGCGTGATGGCACTGAACGCGTCCACCTGTTCGCCCTGGAGCATGATGTCGACCTTGACCAGGTCGGCTGCCTGGTCACCGTCGGCCTTCCAGTCCAGGGACCCGTAGCCGCGGGTCTTGGACTTCAGGATGTCGAAGAAGTCGAACACGATCTCGGCCAGCGGGAGGCGGTACCTGATCTCCACCCGGTCCTCGGACAGGTAGTCCATCCCGCCCAGCACGCCGCGGCGGGCCTGGCAGAGTTCCATGATGGCGCCGACGAACTCGTTGGGGGCCAGGATGGTGGCGGACACCATGGGTTCGCGCACCTCCGCTACCTTGCCTGTGGGGTACTCGCTGGGGTTGGTCACCTGGACCACCTTCTTGTCCTCCAGGGTGACCTCGTACTCAACGTTCGGTGCGGTGGAGATGAGTGCCAGGTTGTATTCGCGTTCCAGGCGTTCGCGGGTGATCTCAAGGTGGAGCAGGCCGAGGAATCCGACACGGAAACCGAAACCAAGGGCTGCGGAGGTTTCCGGTTCGTACACCAGGGCTGCGTCGTTGAGCATGAGTTTCTCAAGGGCGTCGCGGAGTACCGGATAGTCGGCCCCGTCCAGCGGATACAGGCCGGAGAACACCATGGGCTTGGCGTCGGCGTAGCCGGGCAGTGACTTTGCGGCCGGCTTGGCCAGGTTGGTGACGGTGTCGCCCACCTTGGACTGGCGCACGTCCTTAACGCCGGTGATGAGGTAACCCACTTCACCGACGCCGAGGCCCTTTGACGGCGTGGGTTCCGGGGAGCTGACCCCGATTTCCAGCAGCTCGTGCGATGCCCTGGTGGACATCATCTGGATGCGCTCACGGGGGTGGAGCATGCCGTCCACGACGCGGACGTAGGTGACGACGCCACGGTAGGTGTCATAGACGGAATCGAAGATCATGGCACGGGCCGGTGCATCCGGGTCGCCCGTCGGGGCGGGGAGGTCGCGGACAATCTTGTCCAAGAGCGCCTCCACACCGACGCCGGTCTTGCCGGACACGCGCAGGACGTCCTCCGGATCGCCGCCGATGAGGTTGGCGAGTTCGGCTGCGTATTTCTCCGGCTGCGCTGCCGGAAGGTCGATCTTGTTCAGCACCGGGATGATGGTGAGGTTGTTCTCCATGGCCAGGTACAGATTTGCCAGTGTCTGCGCCTCGATACCCTGCGCTGCGTCCACCAGGAGGATTGCCCCCTCGCAGGCGGCCAGCGATCTGGAGACCTCATAGGTGAAGTCCACGTGGCCGGGCGTATCGATCATGTTCAGTGCGTAGCTGACCCCGTCCACTTCCCATGGCATGCGCACGGCCTGGGACTTGATGGTGATGCCCCGCTCACGCTCGATGTCCATCCGGTCCAGGTACTGGGCCTTCATGTCGCGCGCCTGGACAACCCCGGTGGACTGCAGCATCCGGTCAGCCAGCGTGGACTTGCCGTGGTCAATATGCGCGATGATGCAAAAGTTCCGAATAATGGCCGGATCTGTCGCGGCGGGCACCGGTGCGGTGCGGGCCATGGGAGACACGCAGGGTCCTTACTGTTGGCATTGTTCGCAGCCAGCCGGCAGGCAACCCCGAAGGTGCCGGGCGGTATGGCCGCAGATCTTGAACTCCCAGTGTCCCACGTCCCGGGCCGCGGCACCGCATCCTGCCGCGCCACAGTGGGGGCGTTCCGCCGGCCGCGCAGGGCGATAGGGTTTCAGCATGGCTATCGACCTCCGCTCCGTGGCTAACGCCGTCCGCCGCGGCCTGCGCATGCTGCAGTTGCGAGGCCCCGTCGAGGGTGCTCCCAAGTCCGCCTATCCGGGTGACTTCACCGGCCGGTCTGCCGTGCGGTATGCACCCCGGCCCGACGGCGATCCGGACCCCGGTGAGGTGGTGTGGACCTGGGTCCCTTACGAGGAGGACCACAGCAGGGGCAAGGACCGCCCCGTGCTGCTGGTGGGACATCATGGGACATATCTCCTCGGACTGATGATGACCAGCAGGGACCGGGTGGCGCCGGGTACGGCCTCCGACCTCTACGTGGACCTGGGCTCCGGCGCCTGGGACAAGCAGGGCAGGGCCAGCGAGGTCCGGCTGGACCGGGTCCTGCAGATCAGGCCGGACAGCGTTCGGCGGGAGGGCGCCGTCCTGGACAAGGCGCGTTTTGAGAAAGTTGCCTCCGGGCTGCGCCGGCGGCACGGTTGGACATAGGCACCGGAAATGGCCAGTCCCGTCCCTGACCTGCTATTCTTTATTGCTGTGTGTCCGTGCAGGTCGACGGTCACTGATGGTTGGCCGCCATAGGTATCCCCACGCCGCTCAGTCAAGGCCAGCCGGAAAGCCCTCTAGACCATTTCCGCATTACAAAGAGAGTTCACACGTGGCGAATATCAAGTCCCAGAAGAAGCGCATCCTGACCAACGAGAAGGCACGCCTGCGCAACAACGCAGTCAAGTCTGAGCTGAAGACGGCCATCCGCGCCGTCAACACCGCCGTTGAGTCCGCTGACAAGGAAGCTGCTACTACTGCGCTCGTTTCTGCCAGCCGTAAGCTGGACAAGGCTGTCAGCAAGGGTGTTCTGCACAAGAACAACGCAGCGAACCGCAAGTCGGCGATCTCCAAGAAGGTCAACGCACTCTAAGGTTTCCAGTTCCCGCGAACTGATGGTGTGGCCGGTACCGGAAGGTGCCGGCCACACGCGTTTAAGCGGCGGCCTGCCAGGCAGCGGGCACAGTGGTACGCAGCCGACCCTGGACGCCGGCAGCAGGATGCCCCGGGCGCCTCGCCGGCAGTCGCGTCTGCCGGCGTTACCTGCCCTGGACCGACATGGCGATCACCGTCACGGCATGTTCTACGGCGTAAACCGGATCCCGTGACAGGCCCTTCACTTGGGCATCAGCCTCTGCCGTGGCCTGGATGGAGCGCACCAGGCCCTCGGGGGTCCAGCGGCGGACGTCCCGCTGGGCCTGTTCAACCAGCCAAGGCTGCATTCCGAGTTCCGCCGCAATCTGGACGGACGATCCTGATGCGCCGGCCACCCGCGCCACCGTCCGCAGCTTTGCGGCGAGGGCGGCAACAAGGGGTACCGGATCCGCGCCCGTGGCGAGGGCGTGGCGGAGGGTGGACAGCGCCAGCGGCGCGTTTCCCGCCATGGCGGCGTCCGCCACCTTGAAGGCCGTGGCTTCGATGCGCCCTCCGTAGTACCGGTCCACAGTCTCGGACGTGACGGTAGTGGTGGCGTCAGCGATCAGCTGGCTGCAGGCGGCAGCGAGTTCGGACAGGTCTGCACCCACGGCGTTCACCAGCGCCTGGACGGCGTCCTGGTTGATTCGGCGTCCCGCCGCCTTGAATTCCGAGGTGACGAAAGAGATTTTGTCAGCGTCCTTCTTCAAGGGCTGGCAGTCAACGACGGGCCAGCCGCCCTTCTTGACGGCGTCGAGCAGCTTTTTTCCGCGGGCGCCGCCGGCGTGTCGAAGCACGACGACGGCATCCGGCTCGGGGTGCTGCACGTAAGCCAGCGCGTCGGCCAGGAAGGCTTCGTTCATGGCTTCCACAGATTCGACTTCAATGAGTTTGCTCTCGCCGAACAGCGAGGGGCTGACCTGCATGGTCAGGGCCCCCGGCTCATAACCGGCGGCGTTGATGCGGCTGAGTTCCACGTCCGGCGCCGCAGCCCGGACTTGCGCCCGGACCCTGTCCATGGCCCGGATGCCAAGGTATTCCTCCGGCCCGGTGACCAGCACGATCTGCGCCGGGGTCACGTCCCGCCAGGAGGCAGCGTTCGACGCCGGAGAGCGGGTTTCACGCTTTTGCGCAGCGGCCATCGAAGGTCCCTTCCGGAGGTTTTAGTGCAGTATCCCAGCCTGCCATGTCCGCGCCCGGGCTCCAAGCTGCCCGCAGCGCGGACCCGATGCATCCGGATCTCGAGCAGTTCGATCAACGCTTCAGTCCCCGTGTGCGCCTCCTGGATCCGACGGATGAGGTGCCGTGGCCGGGCAGCCGCCCACACCACGGCGAACGTGAGGACTGACAGCAGCAGCATGGAGAGCAGGCCGGGTACCCCTTCCGGCCATGGCAAAGCGGAGCCGGGCAGCTGCGCCGCGAACCTCGCGGTGGCGGCCACCCCTGAACTGAAGGCCCCCGCCACGGCAATCAGGACCGTGGCGGCGCAAGGAATGAGGGACACCAGGGGCACTGCGGCGGTCCCCAGCAGGGTCACAGGCGCAACCAGGGGCGCGGCCACCACGTTGGCCGGCAGGGCATATGTGGCGAACTGTGGCTGCAACAGGACGATGACGGGCCCGCACAGCAGCTGGGCGGACAGCGGGACGGCTACCGAAGCGGCCAGCCACCTCGGCACCACCACGGGAATCCAGTCGATGATCGGCCGGCCCAGGAGGATGATGCCCAGCGTAGCCAGCACTGATAGAAGAAAGCCGAAACTGGTGCCAAGTGCTGGATCTGACAGCAGGAGACCGATGACGGCCAGGCAGAGGAAGCTCAGCCCACGTCCCGAGCGTCCCCCGGCGAGGCTTGCAACCCCGATGGCTCCCATCAGGGCCGCACGCAGGACGCTGGCATCCGGACCCACAAGGACCACGAACAGCGCCAACCCGGCAAGGGCCACTCCCGCAGCGGGCGCACGGGGCAACCGGAACCGCCGGCACAACACCAGCAAAGCCCCCAGCACCAGGCTGCAGTTTGCCCCGCTCACCGCGGTCAGGTGTGTCATGCCCACCGCTTTCATGGCGTTCCCCAATCCCTGGTCCAGGGCGCTGGTGTCTCCGGTGACCATTCCCGGCAGGAGACCGCGGGCGTCCGGCTCCAGGAAGGACGCGGCCGACACGAACCGGTCCCGAAGCTCCCGTGCAGCCTCCTGCAGGACTGGACCGGCCGTTGTCGCCGCAGGCGCAGTGGAGGCCGCGAGGCTTCCCGCTTCCGTGCGTCCCGGTTCGGCCGGCCGCAACGTACCGGCCGCACGCACCGTTTGTCCCGGGACCAACGAGCCCCAGTCCTGTCCGCCCATGACAACCAGCGGGGCATGCGTGCGAATTCGCGCCCCGCCGGTCGAGACTTCCTGGGTCACCACCGGCACCGACCACCGTTCCGCCGCTCCCCCTGGTCCCGTCACCGCCCGTGGACTTCCGGCGACCTCCACGATGGCGACGACCGACCTGCCTGCTGCGATCGCCTCTGCCAGGGGTCCGTCGAAGCGCTGTGCTGAGCCCGCCGCCGACTGCGCGGCAGCGGCAGCGGCAAGCATCAGGGAGACCCCGACAGCAGCCATGAAACTCCTGGCCCGGGCCTTCCGGCTTGGTGTGGCCCGCGGCCCTTGGACGGGTTCACGTGTTCCCCTGCGGCTGCCTCTGGCGGCGCCGGAAATGAACGCTGCCGCAACGGCCGCCAAGACGGCGCACAGCAATCCCAGGGACGGAGGCGGCAACCAGATCCCGGCCACGGCGCCTCCCCACACCAGTGCTGCCGGAAGGGCGAGACGGAGATCGGTGCGGCGCCGGGGCGCAGTAACAGCAGAATCCGCCGCTGCCGGGGCGTCCGGCGCTTCCGCCGCGTGCTTGCGCACAAAGCCGGCGCACCATATCAGGCAGCCCTGGAGGAGCCGGCGTTGACGTGAACCAAGCGGAACCGTTCGTGAGTGTCCCGCGGTTCTTGAGGGCACCGGACCCTGCCCGTTCCCTGGCCGCCCGGGTGCTTCTCCCCGGACCGCTGACTCCACGAATTTGCTCCATGAGTTCTGCTGCGGGCCCCGGGCATGGCGGTCCTGCTCAGGCAATCCAGGCCCGGTGTCACCACCACGCGGCGCCATCTCAGACCGTCACCAGGGGCAGCAGGGACTCAAGCATCTTGGGCCCGACGCCATCCACCGCGTCCAGTTCCTCAACACTCTTGAAGGGGCCATGGTCTTTTCGCCAGTCGACGATCCGCTGCGCGAGCACGGGGCCGACCTTGGGAAGGGTGTCCAGTTCCGCCACACTTGCGGTGTTGAGGTTGATCTTCCCGCCGGGCTGGCCTGATCCGGCAACCGGACCGGCGGTGTCCGGGCCACCAGCGCTTCCTGTCCCTTGGACGGACGGAAGCGGCTCCCCCACCTTCGGGACCTGGATCTTCTGTCCATCTTCCAGGACAAGTGCGAGATTCAGCCGGTCCACGTCAGCATCGGCTGCAGGACCGCCCGCTGCAACAATGGCGTCGTCAACGCGGCTGCCCTGCCGCAAACGGATGACCCCGGGGCTGCCCACGGCCCCGGTCACATGCACCACCACCTGGCCGCCGCCGGACACGGGCTCCCCCTGGGCCTGGCCGGAATCCGCTGGCGAGTCCGGGCGGCCCTCTGCTGCACCGGCAACCGGGTCCTTGGAGGACGCATGGCTACCGCCGGAAATGCCTGTGCCGCCCAGTGGCAGGATTTCGGGGGCGCCGGCTCCCGCCTGCCACCAGAACCAGGCTCCGGCAGCCAACGCCAGCGCGGTGAGCAGCGCGGCAACGCGCAGTCCCATCCGCCACCGGAGGCGCAGGCCCGCATCTTTCCTGCCATCCGCGGCGGTTCCCATGCCGGCCTCGTCCGGTTGTCCCGGGCCATGGTACTCAAAGCCACCCGGGCCCGGACCGTCCAGCAGGAGGCCCGGGCGTCCCCCGCCCAGCGTGGACTGGAGCCGGTCCCTCGCATGCCGCGCCTGCTGACCTGCTGCTCCAGCATCCCGGCGTGACATAGCTCCACCCTAGGGAGCCCTGCCACCGGTCGACAGGGAGCGAGGCTCCTATGTGGAAAGGCTGGCGCCGCCGGTTCCCCTGCCGACGATGACGGCAAGCACTCCGAGCCCGGCGTGGGCCGCAAGGACAGCGGGCAGGGCGCTGATCTGGGCAGGAGGGCAGTCGGGCAAAGTCGCTGCCAGCCTGGCGGCCAGGCCGTCCGCTTCCGCCTGGTTTCCAAAGTGGTGTACGGCCAGGCGCACGGTTTCTCCCGGGCGGGGCACCGCTTCTGCCGCAACGATCTCTTCCAGCCGGGCCACGGCTCGCGCGGCGGAACGCACGCGTTCCAGCGGAACGATCCTGCCGCCGTCGACCGCCAGGATGGGTTTGATGGCGAGCATGGTGCCCACCAGCGACGCTGCGGCGCCGATCCGGCCGCCGCGGCGCAGCTGTTCCAGGCTGGGAACGTAGAAGTAGACCCTGGTCCGGGTTGCCTGGGCGTGGGCGGCCGCGGCGACGTCGGCGCAGCCTGCACCGGCTGCCGCGGCTGCGACTGCAGCTTGGACGGCCATTCCCTGGGCCATGCCGACAGTTTCCGTGTCCACCACCTCGACCGGGATTCCAACCCGTGCCGCAGCGAGCCTTGCGGCGTCCGCCGTACCGGAGAGTTCACCGGAGATGTGGACTGACACCACCGCCTCGAAGTCGCGCTGTTGGGCCGCGCGGTACGCCTGCTCGAACTGCCCGGGTGAAGGCCGGGACGTTTTGACGGCGGTTCCCGAAGCGAGGGCCACGGCGATGGTTTCCAGGATGTCGTCTTCGCCTTCGCCATAGATCTCCGCGCCCACCATGACGGGCATCGGCACTACGGTGAGGATTCCGTCGTGCGGAAGCCCCGCCAGATAGCTGGCCGGCAGGGCGGCTGCAGAGTCTGTGACGACGGCGGTGCGGACCGCGGCGCCGGGGCCCTGCCGCGTGGTCCCGGGACGGGCAGAGGGCCTGAGCGCCGAGAGCCGGGACCGTACCCATGGCCAGGCGGCGGCGTTACTGTCAGGCAAGGGGCCTCCTGGATACGGTGTCCGGCTCAGGCGGCACCGGCCGCCGGAAAATATCCGACGGCCGGTGGATACTGCGGGTGCAGCGGTCAGGCCGGAACGATGTTGACCAGCTTAGGCGCACGGACAATCACAGTCCGGATGCCGCGGCCGTCGAGGGCACGCTGGACATTTTCGGAGGCCAGGGCCAGCTCACGCAATTGGTCCTCGGAAACGTCCGGGGACACCTCCAGGCGGTCGCGCACCTTGCCCTGCACCTGGACAACGGCGGTGACCGTGTCCTGGACCAGGAGGGCGGGATCGTGTGCCGGCCAGCCCGCATTGGCCACCGATACCGGGTGGCCCAGCAGGTTCCACATGTCCTCGGCCGTGTACGGTGCGAACAGGCTGAGGATCACGGCTACAGCCTCTGCGGCCTCCCGGACGGCCGGGTCCGCGGCGCCGGCCCCGGAATCGATGGTCTTGCGGGTGGCGTTGACCAGTTCCATCAGCTTGGCCACCACCACGTTGAACTTGTTGGCATCCAGCAGTTCGGCGGCGTCGGCGATGGTGCGGTGCGTTACCGAGCGCAGGGTACGGTCACCGGCTGCGGCGTCCACCCCTGGGTCGCTGGCAACATCCTGTGCGAGGCGCCAGGCGCGGGCCAGGAACTTGGCCGAACCCGACGGCGACACGTCGGCCCAGTCCACATCGTCCTCGGGCGGGGAGGCGAACACCATGGTCAGGCGGACGGCGTCCACACCGTACTTGTCCAGCTGTTCACCGAGGTCCACGCCGTTGCCCAAGGACTTGCTCATGGCCTTGCCGCCGTTGAGCACCTGCCCCTGGTTGAGGAGGGCACTGAACGGTTCGTCGGCGTCGATCATGCCCAGGTCGTGGATGACCTTGGTGAAGAACCGGGCATACAACAGGTGCAGGATGGCGTGCTCCACGCCGCCGACGTACTGGCCAACAGGCATCCAGTCGTTGATCTTCTGCGGGTCGAAGGGGCCCTCGGTGAACTGGGGCGAGACGAAGCGCAGGAAGTACCAGGACGAGTCCACGAAAGTGTCCATGGTGTCCGTGTCGCGCTTTGCCGGGCCGTGGCAGGAGGGGCACTCGACATTGACCCACGCTTCGGCGGCCGCCAGCGGGGACGTGCCCTTCGGCGACAGGTCCTCGCCACGGAGGTCGGACGGCAGAGTCACCGGCAGCTGCTCGTCCGGAACGGGCACTTCCCCGCAGGACGGGCAGTGGATGATGGGGATCGGGGTGCCCCAGAACCGCTGGCGGCTCAGCAGCCAGTCGCGGAGCCGGAAGTTGACGAACTTCTCGCCGGTGCCCTGCTCTTCGAGGATCTTGATTGCGGCCGGGATGGCCTCGGCCTTGGGCAGCCCGTCCAGGGCCCCGGAATTGATCAGGGTGCCCTCGCCGGCAGTCGCCGTGCCGGACACGGCCGGATCCTCCTCGCCGGTGTCCAGGACCGCCCGGACAGGCAGGTTAAAGGTCTTGGCGAAGTCCAGGTCGCGCTGGTCGTGGGCGGGCACGGCCATGATCGCGCCGGTGCCGTAGTCGGCCAGGACGTAGTCGGCGGCCCAGACCGGGAGTTTCTCCCCGTTCAGCGGGTTGATGGCGTACCGGCCGGTGAAGACACCGGTTTTCTCCCGTTCCGTTGACTGCCGTTCTATTTCCGAGAGGGCCTTGACCTTCTCCCGGTAGTCCTCCAGGGCGGCGGCGTGTTCGTCGGTGACGAGTTCGACGGCGAGCGGCGCGTCAGCGGCCACCACGAAGAACGTTGCCCCGTACAGCGTGTCCGGACGGGTGGTGAAGACCGTGACGTCCTTGGCGGGCTTGCCGCCGTCGGCCTCCACCACGAAGGTGACGTGGGCGCCCTCGGACCGGCCGATCCAGTTCTTCTGCATGGCCAGCACGCGCTCGGGCCAGTGCCCGCGGAGCTCGTCCATGTCGTCCAGCAGCCGGTCGGCGTAGTCGGTGATCTTGAAGTACCACTGGTTCAGGGACTTCTTGGTGACGGTGGTGCCGCAGCGCTCGCAGGCACCGTTGACCACCTGTTCGTTGGCCAGCACGGTCTGGTCCTTGGGGCACCAGTTAACCGGCGAGTCCTTGCGGTAGGCCAGGCCGCGCTCGTAGAAGCGCTTGAACAGCCACTGCGTCCAGCGGTAATACTCGGGGTCGGACGTATGCAGGCGGCGCGACCAGTCGGCGGAGATCGCGTACCGCTTGAATGAGGCTGCCTGGGTGTCGATGTTGGCGTACGTCCACTCACTGGGGTGGGCGTTGCGCTTGATGGCTGCGTTTTCCGCGGGCAGGCCGAACGAGTCCCACCCGATCGGGTGCAGGACGTCGTAGCCCTTTTGGCGGAGGTAGCGGGCCACCACATCGCCCATGGCGAACGCTTCGGCGTGACCCATGTGCAGGTCGCCCGAGGGGTACGGGAACATGTCAAGCACGTAGCGGCGTTCCCGGGACCCGTCGTCCACCGGGGTGAAGACCTTGAGGTCCTCCCACACCTGGGGCCATTTGGCCTCCATGGCGGTGAAACTGTAGGTGCCCTCTTCGGGCCCTGCCGATACTGTTGCTGTTCCGGTCTCTGTCTCCGGCTGAACGCCCACTGCTGGCCTCTTCTATTCTTTTCGATCTTGTCCGATCAGGACGGGTCGCGCCTGATCCTTCGGTCCCCTGCTCCGGGCCCGCACTTCGTCCCGGACACACAAAAGCCCCTCACACGGAGGGGCTGCCGCTCGGCAATCCGGGAGTCTGGCCGGGATGCCGGGCGGCTAGCTAAGAAGGAGGATCGCACGCATACCACCACTTTAGCGCACGGCTTGCCAGCGTTATGTAAGTCGCCACGAGCGGCTGAATCGGCCGGCCCGGAAATGCCGAACTGTTGAGGGGGCCCGGGAGCGGCTTCGGGCGTCCGCGAAGCGGGCGGGGCCCCCTCAACAGTGAAGGCATCGGCTCGTCGGCCTACTTCACGTCCTCGTCAACCCAGTCCATGGACTTGGTCACGGCCTTCTTCCAGAGGCGCAGCTGGCGCTCCTGCTCCGCCTTGTCCATTTGCGGCTCCCACCGCTTGTCCTCGGACCAGTTGGCGGACAGTTCGCCCAGGTCCTTCCAGAAGCCGACGGCGAGGCCGGCCGCGTAGGCGGCGCCCAACGCCGTGGTTTCCACGACCTTGGGCCGGATCACCGGAACGCCCAGGATGTCCGCCTGGAACTGCATGAGGGCATCGTTGGCGACCATGCCGCCGTCGACCTTCAGCTCGCTCAGCGGCACGCCGGAGTCCGCGTTGACGGCGTCGAGCACTTCGCGGGTCTGGAACGCGGTGGCTTCCAGGGCAGCCCGGGCGATGTGGTTCTTGTTGACGAAGCGGGTCAGGCCGACGATCGCGCCACGTGCATCCGAGCGCCAGTAGGGAGCGAAGAGACCGGAAAACGCGGGGACGATGTACACGCCGCCGTTGTCCTTTACGGCCGCGGCCAGGGTCTCCACCTCCGGCGCGCTGCTGATCATGCCCAGGTTGTCCCGCAGCCACTGGATGAGGGAACCCGTGACGGCGATGGATCCTTCGAGGGCGTAGTGCGGCTTGGCGTCGCCGAGCTTATAGCCAACGGTGGTGAGAAGCCCGTTCTTGGAGTGGACGATCTCCTCGCCGGTGTTGAAGATCAGGAAGCAGCCGGTGCCGTAGGTGTTCTTGGCTTCGCCGGTGTCGAAGGCTGCCTGCCCGAAGGTTGCCGCCTGCTGGTCGCCCAGGATCCCTGCTACCGGTGTCTCGCGGAGCAGCTGGGATCCGTGGACCTCGCCGTAGACCTCGGAGGAGGACTTGATTTCCGGCATCATGCTGCGCGGCACGCCGAAGATGCCAAGGATTTCGTCATCCCACTGGAGGGTGTCAAGGTCCATGAACAGCGTGCGGGACGCGTTGGTGACATCGGTGACGTGAACGCCGCCGTCCACGCCGCCTGTCAGGTTCCACAGGACCCAGGCGTCGGTGTTGCCGAACACCAGGTCCCCGGCCTCTGCCTTTTCGCGGGCGCCGTCGACGTTGTCCAGGATCCATTTGATCTTGGTCCCGGAGAAGTAGGTTGCCAGCGGGAGCCCCACTTTTTGCTTGAACCGGTCTCCGCCGCCGTCCTTGGACAGTTCATCGACGATGTCCTGGGTCCGGGTGTCCTGCCACACGATGGCGTTGTAGACCGGCTTGCCAGTGGTCTTGTCCCACACCACGGCGGTTTCGCGCTGGTTGGTGATGCCGACGGCGGCAATATCGTGCCGAGTCAGGTTCGCCTTGGAAAGCGCGGAGCCGATGACCTCACGGGTGTTGTTCCAGATTTCCGTGGCGTCGTGCTCCACCCAGCCGGCTTGCGGAAAGATCTGTTCGTGTTCCATCTGGCCGGAGGAGACAATGGCGCCGCTGTGATCGAAGATGATGGCGCGGGTGCTGGTGGTGCCCTGATCGATAGCGATTACGTACTGGTTCATGATGACGTCCTTGTCCGGTTTGTTGATCTGTCGGGTGGGTTCAGGATGCTGCTGTGACGATGATGGGGACAACGCGGGCCACGAGGCCACCGAGTGCGCCGCCGATCAAGGGTCCGACGACGGGCACCCAGGAGTAAGCCCAGTCGCTGGAGCCCTTGCCCTTAATGGGAAGCAATGCGTGGGCGATGCGGGGTCCAAGGTCCCTCGCGGGGTTGATGGCGTAGCCCGTCGGGCCGCCGAGGGAAACACCGATGCCTACCACGAGCAGGGCAACGGCGAGCGGGCCGAGCCCGGAGGGGGTTCCGCCGAGGGTCAGGATGACCAGCACCAGCACGAAGGTGCCAATGACCTCGGTAATGACGTTCCAGGGCGTGGACCGGATGGCCGGCCCGGTGGAAAACACGCCGAGCTTGCCGGCGGGCTCAGGTTCGTCGTCGAAGTGCTGCTTGTATGCCAGCCAGCAGACCACGGCGCCGAGGAACGCGCCCAGCATTTCGCCGCCAAAGTAGGTCAGGGTGGAGGCGAAATCCACGGTGACTCCCGGAGCGTACTCGGCTTTGCCGTTAAGCAACAGGCCGAGCGTGACGGCGGGATTCAGGTGCGCGCCCGACTTGGCGGCAACGAAGACACCCGCGAAGACGGCTATTCCCCACCCCCATGTGACCATGAGGAACCCGCCGTTGTTGCCTTTTGTTCCCCGCAAAGCCACGTTGGCAACGACGCCGCAACCCAAGAGGGTCAGCATGCCGGTACCAAAGACTTCGGAGAGGAAAACTATTCCTAGAGACATCTTTGACTCCTTCTGTTTTTAGTTGTCGGCCCTCCGCGGGTGGAGGGCCGTTGGGCCGGGGTGACTCGCTCCCCCGGCCCCGCCCGGCCTCAGGAGACCAGGCTGTGCGTTTCCACCCGGTGGAAACGCTGCAGCACGTCCTGGGCGTGCTTGATCTCTGCGGTCCGCGTCGCAGCGTCCCAATTGAGCGGTCCGGAGAGCACCTCGGCGAGCTCGTTGAGCAGCTCGCCGGTGACGAGTCCCCGGAAGGCCAGGGAGGTGCGCCGGATCAGGACATCCACCAGATGGCCCACCTGTTCGTGTGCCGCCATGTATTCCAGTTCCCGGACGCTGAGCTCACGGGTGGAACGCAGCGCCTGGTCAGGGGCGGCGTCGAGGTACCCGATCACGTCTTCGGCCCGCGTTCCGTAGCGGGTCAGCAGGCCCGCCGTGCGGTCCGCGTCCCGGCCGGCCGACATGTGCGCCTTGATCCACTGCTGGACGCCGTTGTCGTCAGCGGGGAATCCGGCACCGCCGCCGATGGGCAGCTGCGCGGTTGAAACCTTGCGCTGCATGCCGAGTTCAGCGAGGACGTCGTTGGCGAGGTGCTCTGCGAGGGCGCGGAACGTTGTCCACTTGCCGCCTACCAGGCTCAGGACGACGGCGGAGCCCGCGTCCTGTCCGGAGGTGCGGCGTTCGATGCGGTAGTCGCGGGAGACGAAGCCAGGCTGGGTGGCGTCATGGCGTGGCAGGGGACGGACCCCGGAGAACGTATACACGATGTGTTCAGGTGTCACGTCGATCGAGGGGAAAACGTGCCCGATCAGGTCGAAGAAATACGCAATCTCGTCGTCGGTGCAGACGGCGTCCTCGGACATGTCGGCGTCGACGTCGGTGGTACCCACCAGGACCCGGTCACCCATCGGGTAGATCAGGACGATCCGGCCGTCAGTGTGCTCAAAGAAGATTTCGCGGCCCCGGCACGCGGCAAGGAGGCCCGGGTGGTCAAGCACGATGTGCGAGCCCTTGGTGCCGCCCATGAAGGATGACGCGGCACCCATGGCTCCGTTGGTGAGGTCCACCCACGCGCCGGTGGTGTTTACGATGACGTCCGCCGTGAAATCGAACTCCTCGCCGGTGAGTTCGTCACGGAGCCGGACGGTGCTGCCCCGCCCGGTCCCGGGGTTGGGTGCCGGAGACATGGACTGCAGGGACAGGTAGTTGCTGGCACGCGCCGTGTTGCCCTGTTCGTTGTGGGCCTGCTCCGTCCCCGCGGGGCGGCCGGCCTTCACGCCGTCCTGCAGGACGTCGAGGGTGAGCCGCTCCGGGTTGTGCACGGAGGCATCAAAGTAGGTGGCAGTGTATTTGACGTCCGGACGGAGGGCGGGCAACTCCTTGAGGGCGGCCTTGTGCGTGCGGAACTGGTGCCGCGGCACGGTGCCGCCGTCGCGGGAGAACGAGTCGTAGAGGCTCAGCCCGACTTTGATAAGGAACGCACCGCGCTCCTTCGGCTTGCCCTGCTGCTTGTGGGTCAGGAAGCGCATAGGCGCGGACAGGATGCCCGAAAACGTGCTGAAGATGGGAATGGTGGTCTGCAGCGGCTTGACGTAATGCGGCGCGATCTTCAGCAGCCGGTTGCGTTCCACCACGGATTCGCGCACCAGGCGGAACTCGCCGTTTTCGAGGTAGCGGATCCCGCCGTGGATCATGTGCGAGGATGCGCCGCTGGCCCCTTGGCAGTAATCTCCGCGTTCCACGAGCGCGACGTCGACGCCCTGCAAAGCCAGGTCGCGGAACGTACCTACCCCGTTAATGCCGCCGCCCACCACGAGTACTTTGGCGTGCGGCCTGCGCCGGAGGCTGTGTACCGATGAGCGTTCGGCTCCGGCCCGGGGCGCGCCGGCAGACAGTTGGACAGTTGGTTCCTTGGGTCCCAAAACAAACTCCCTTGGGGCTTTGAGTGATGCGGCTGCCACCGTGGCGTGCCGCCGTTCTGCTCTATTCTTTGGAGATATGGAAAATGGAGTCAAGCACTATGCACAAACGTGCAGATGGGAAATGAGATGACTCTCTCCAGGGACGCAGATGCCCTCCGAGCTGCACAAATGTACTATCTGCAGGACCTCACCATGGATGCGATCGCACGCGAACTGCGTACCTCCCGGTCCACCGTTTCACGCCTCCTGTCCGCCGCCAGGGAATCGGGGCTGGTGCAGATCCAGATCCGCAATCCGCTCGATACCGGCCCGGAGTTGGAAGGCATGATCCGGCGCAGGTACAACCTTGACGTGCACGTTGTACCGGTCCTGGGGACGCTCAACGAAGCCGAAACCCTGGACCGCGTGGCCATGCAGGCCGCACGCACCATCGGTCCCCTGGTGGACTCCAATGCCATCATCGGCGTTGCCTGGGGATCCACCCTCAGCGCGGTCAGCCGGCACCTCACCCGGAAGATCACCCACGACAGCGTTATCGTCCAGCTCAACGGCGCAGGAAACATGCACACCACGGGCATTACCTACGCCAGTGACATCATGCGAAGGTTTGGCAGCGCCTACGGCGCACGGGTGGAGCAGTTTCCCGTCCCGGCCTTCTTCGACCACGCCGCCACCAAGACGGCCATGTGGAATGAACGCAGCGTGCAGCGCGTCCTGGAACTCCAGGCCAAGATGAGCATTGCCATCTTCGGTGTCGGTTCGGTGCACGCCGACTACCCCAGCCACGTCTACGCGGGCGGATACCTCGACGAGGAGGACCTGAACGCGCTGGCCAACTCGGACGTGGTGGGCGACGTAGCCACCGTGTTCTTCCGGGCCGACGGTTCCTCCAACGGGATCGTCCTGAACGAACGCTCCACCGGGCCGGCACTTGCCCAGTTGCGCCAGGTGCGCCGGAGGATCTGCGTGGTCTCAGGTGTCTCCAAGATCAACGGCCTCCGCGGGGCCTTGGCCGCGAGGCTGGCCACGGACCTGATCCTGGACGAAGCCACCGCCCGCCGGCTGGTCGATTACGAGGGCCTGACAAGCTGAAGTGGGTAGAGTCGTTTCCATGAGAACCTCACCCCGGCTCAGCCTGAACAACGGCGTGCTGATCGACCAGCTTGGCTTTGGGCTGTATAAGGTGCCGGCGGCGGACGCAGAAGGCCTGGTGGCCACGGCGCTCGCGGCAGGCTACCGCCACTTCGACACCGCGGCCATGTACGGAAACGAGACAGGCGTCGCGCGCGGCATCAGTTCCCAGCTTGGCGACGGAACCGGAAGCGGCGGGTCCGGGGAGCTGTCCCCTTCCCTGACCCGGGAGGACGTTTTCATCACCACCAAGGTATGGAACGACCATCACGGCTACGACTCCACGCTGCGTGCTTTCGACGACTCCATGGTCAACCTGGGCCTGGACTACGTGGACATGTACCTGATCCATTGGCCATGCCCGCGGCGCGGGCTGTTCCCGGAAACGTACCGCGCACTGGAGACCCTCTACCGCGAAGGCCGCGTCCGCGCCATCGGCGTCAGCAACTTCCAGCCCGCCCACCTTGACCGGCTCCTGCAAAGCGCCGAAGTGGTTCCTGCCGTGAACCAGATCGAACTGCACCCCTGGCTGCAGCAGGAAGAACTGCGCAGCAAGCACGCTGACCTGGGTATCCGGACCGAAGCATGGAGCCCGCTGGGCCGCGGCCAGGTGCTTGCGGATCCGGTCATCGAAGCCTGCGCCGCCGAGCACGGCAGGACCCCGGCGCAGGTAATCCTGCGCTGGCACATGCAGCTGGGCAACATTGCCATCCCCAAGGCAAGTTCGGAGGCCCGCATCCGGGAGAACCTGGACGTCTTCGGGTTCGAGCTTTCCGAACGGGACCTCGCCGCGATTACTGCGTTGGACCGTGGGCAGCGCACCGGTTCGCACCCGGACAACGTCAACTAGGCGCGGGCATGGATACCGTGAACCCGGGGACCTCCCCTGCGCCGGCATACGTGAGTGCCGCACTGGCAGCGCGGACTTCGGCCGGCACCGTAACCCTCGACGGCGGCAGCGTGGCGTTCTGGACCTACGAGCCGCTGAAGGAAACACCGGAAACCCGCACCATCCTGGTGATCCACGGTTTCCGGGGCGACCATCACGGGCTCCTGCGCGTCGCGGACCAATTGCCGGACATGCGCATCATCATGCCCGACCTGCCGGGCTTTGGCAGGTCCGACGCCTTCGGGCAGGACGAGCATTCGGTGGAACGCTACGGACAGTTCGTCAGCGACTTCATGGCGGCCCGTGGGCTGGGACCGGACACCGTCCTGCTGGGCCACTCTTTCGGTTCGATCGTGGCAGCGCACTTTGTGGCCGGCCACCCCGGCGCAGTCCGCCCCCTGATCCTCATCAACCCCATTGCTGCCCCGGCGCTGGAGGGGCCCAAAGGCGTGATGACGCGGCTGGCAGTCCTGTACTACCGGCTGGCGGCAAGGCTCCCCCGCAAACCGGGGCTGGCCCTGTTGCGCAACCGGCTGATTGTGCGCGTCATGAGCGAGACCATGGCCAAGACACGCGACAAGGAACTGCGGGCATTCATCCACGGCCAGCACCACGCGTACTTCAGTTCCTTCGCCGACCGCGACAGCCTGCTGGAGTCCTTCACGGCGTCGGTCAGCAACCACGTGGCCCAGGTGGCCGGCCGGCTGGACCTCCCCGTGCTGCTGGTGGCCGGCGAAAGGGACGAAATAGCCACGCTTCCCAGCCAGCAGCGCCTCCTGGCACTGCTGCCGGACGGGGAGCTGAAGGTGATTCCCGGCGTCGGACACCTGATCCATTACGAAACGCCGGAGCCCGCCGCCCGCCACATCCGCAGCTTCCTGAAGGATCATCCCGCGTGAAGATAGTTATCGACGCCCGCTTTACCCGCACCGACCACCATGACGGCATCAGCCGCTACGGGGCCAGCCTGATCGCCGCCACGGCGAAAATCGCAGACGTCTCCATGCTGGTCTCCGACGTCCGCCAGCTCGCCCTCCTGCCGGATGTTCCGTACACGCTGATCAACAGTCCGCTCTCACCGCTGGAGCTGTTCGTGGCCCGCAGGGTCAACGGCCTCGGCGCCGATGTGGTGGTGTGCCCCATGCAGACCATGGGCACCTGGGGCAGGAAGTACGGCCTGATCCTGACGCTGCACGACCTCATCTACTACGAGCACCCCGCTCCCCCGGGATTCCTGCCGGCCCCGGTCAGGCTGCTCTGGCGCCTCTACCACAAGGCGTTCTGGCCCCAGCGGCTGCTGCTGAACCGGGCCGACACGGTGGCCACCATCAGCCGGACCACGGAGGCGCTCATCGCCAAGTACCGCCTGACCCGCCGGCCGGTGCGCATCATCGCCAACGCCCCCCAGCCGGCCCAGGTCCACCGCACCCCGGGTGACGGCGCGGACACGACGCTCATCTACATGGGCTCGTTCATGCCCTACAAGAATGTGGAAACCATGGTGGCCGGCATGTCCGGGCTGCCCGGCTACACCCTGCACCTGCTGAGCCGGATCAGTCCACAACGGCGCGCGGAACTCGAAGGCCTGGTGCCGCCGGGCGCCGCCGTGGTGTTCCACAACGGCGTCACCGACGAGGAATATGACGGGCTGCTGCGGCGGGCCACCGCACTGGTAAGCCTGTCCAGGGCCGAGGGCTACGGGCTCCCCCTGGTGGAAGCCATGGCTGTGGGGACGCCGGTGATCGCCAGCGACATCCCGATCTTCCGCGAGGTGGGCGCGGACGCAGCCCTGTACGTGGACCCGGGCTCCCCCGAACAGTTCGCGCACGCGGTGGCGCAGTTGCAGG
Organism: Arthrobacter sp. AG258; assembly: GCF_004364695.1. NCBI lineage: Bacteria > Bacillati > Actinomycetota > Actinomycetes > Micrococcales > Micrococcaceae > Arthrobacter > Arthrobacter sp. AG258. Next base: position 275,261 of record NZ_SOBI01000004.1, read on the forward strand.
ATGACGGGCATTGGCAGGACATGTCCCGGCGTTCCGTGGCGCGGGCCGCCGAATTCAGCTGGGACGAATCGGCGAGGCAACTGGTGGATGCGGCACACGAAGTGGTGGCGAACAGGCGGCGCTGAGCGCGTCTCCAGTCCGGTGACGCAGGCGAGGCAACAAGCACCGTGCTGCCAACCCGTTACAGGACGTCCACGCCGTCCAGGCGCAACTGTACCGGCTCCACGGTCCGCTTGGCGGCCGCGGCTGCCCGGGTGGCCCGCAGGACACGGACGACGGCGGCCGCCTGGCCATACGGGAAGAACAGCAGGGTCCGGACGTCCTCGGCCGAGCGCCTCCCGGACGGCGGAGCGGTCAGCACCAGCGGCGCCGGGCCTGCGGTGCGCACCGTTATTCCGGCGCTGCCGAGCCCGGCCTCCACGGCGGCCGTGAAGTGTTCGACGGCGGGTCGCGGCCCGGTGACAGATGCGATCCGGACCGCCGGGGGCAACTGGAGTTCCATCCTCAGGGCCAGCTCCCGCTGGGCATAGCCGGCAGGATCCCAACGGAGCAGGGCGCCTGTGGCAGCGGTGTCCGTGGCCGTCACCACCACCAGTCCGCCGTCCGGGGCAGGGCGCACCAGTGCCGCGGCGTTCAGCCACCGCCTGACCGTGTCCTCGCCGGCGCGGAGGGTTTCCCGCCGCAGCAGGGAGTCGCCGTCCAGGAGCAGGGCCGCTGCATAGCCGCCGGCCGCGACCGGCTCCGCCCCCACCGTGGCCACCACCAGGGCCTTTGCCTCCCCCACCCTGGCCTTTACCTGGTCACCGGAGGAGGTAACGACGGTTTTGCCGGGAAAAGCCCTCCCCAGCTCCTCCGCAGTACGCAGGACCCCGGTGGCCCCTTTCCGGAGCCGCCGGCCGCCGCAGTGGGTGCAGCTCCAGTCCGGTGCCGGCGTCGAACACCAGCGGCACTGGGGAAGCGCCGACGTGCCTGCCAGCGCCAACGGCCCCTGGCAGGTTCCGCAGCGTGCCGGCTCGCGGCACGTTTCGCAGACCAGTGACGGCGCGTAGCCGGACCTGGCCACCTGCACCAGGACAGGTCCGCGCTCCAGGCCTTCCTTGGCGGCCTGCCAGGCCGCGTGCGGAAGCCGGGCGACCGTTGCGAGCGGGTCGCGGGCCTGCTCGAAGGTGTCGGCGGTGCTGACGACCCGCGGAACGGTGGCCCGCAGGGTGTTACGCGGGGTGCTCACGGGGATGGCCCACCCGGACTCCACCAGCCGCTGGACCTCCGTGCTGCGCGAGTGCCCGGCCAGGAGGCAGGCGGCGCCTTCCTGTTCCGCCCGCAGGAGCAGGACTTCCCGGGCGTGCGGGTAGGGCGCGCGTTGCTCGATGTGGAGGTCGTCCCCGTCGTCCCAGCAGGCGACCAGGCCGAGGTCCGGTACCGGTGCGAAGGCGGCAGACCGGGTGCCGATGGCCACTTTGGCGGTGCCGGCCAGCAGGCGAAGGTAGTTGCGGTACCGGGGCGTGGGGCCGTCGTCTGCGGTGAGCCGTGCCACGGCGTCATCCGGCAGCACGTCCTTGAGTGCTGCCTCGAGGCGGTCAAGGTCGCGGTAGTCCGGCACCACCAGCAGGGCGCCGCGGCCCGAGGTGTAGGCGGCGGCAGCGGCTTCGGCGAGGAGGTGCGGCCACCCGGCGGGTCCGTAGCCTTGGAGCGGGTTGACCACCGCGCGCGGCGCTCCACCGGCGGCCAGGTGCCGCAGGAAGGCCGCACCGGTGCGGTAGTCCGCCCAGGCTGAGGGGCCGGCGGCGGCGGGAGTGGTTCCGACTTCCGCTTCCGCGTAGGCGCCCGGGTATTCCTTCTCCAGCCTGGCGACGCGGGGTGGAACGGCGAGGCGGAGGACATCGCTGACGGTACCGGCGTACCGGGCGGCGACTGCGGTGGCCAGGTCCCGGACGGCGGGCGTGAGGACCGGAACCGGTGAAACGACCTTGGCCAGGGGCACCAGGGCATGTCCGGCGTCGGACTCCGCCATCCGTTCGAGGAGGAAGCCGTTGAGGTCCTGGCCGTTGAACTTGACCTTGACCCGCACCCCGGGCCGGGCCTCCCGGTCAAGGGAGGCCGGGACGGCGTAGTCGAAAGGCCGGTCCAGGTGCGGGAGGGAGGACTCCACGAGAACCCGCGCCACCGGCAGCTGTGCTGCCATGGCTCCGGCGGACGGAGTCCGAACCGGAAATCCCTGCAGCAACGATGGCTGGACGGAACTGTCAGCAACCATGGCGGTTACCTCCGTTCAGCTACCGGGTTGGACAAGGACAGCCAAGCACCGGGCACTGACATTGGTCTTCCGGACGCCTCACGGGGACTGTCAGGCGTTGAAGAATGCCTTCAGGTCATCCACCCGGTCCAGGCGTTCCCAGGTGAAGTCAGGATCGTCGCGGCCGAAGTGCCCGTGCGCGGCGGTCTTTGCGTAGATGGGCCGCTTCAGGTCAAGGGCGTCAATGATGGCGCGCGGGCGGAGGTCGAAGATCTCGGCGATGGCGGCGCTGATCCTGGCCGGGTCCACGGTCTCGGTGCCGAACGTCTCCACGTACGTTCCCACGGGCCGGGCCTGGCCGATAGCGTACGCGATCTGGATCTCGGCGCGCTTGGCCAGTCCTGCGGCCACCACGTTCTTGGCAACCCAGCGCATGGCGTAGGCAGCAGAGCGGTCCACCTTGGACGGGTCCTTGCCGGAGAAGGCGCCACCGCCGTGGCGGGCCATGCCGCCGTAGGTGTCCACGATGATTTTGCGGCCGGTGAGTCCGGCGTCCCCAACCGGTCCGCCGATAACGAACTCACCGGCCGGGTTGAGGATGTTGGCGGTGCGCGAGAGGTCCAGGTTGGCGCCGGCAAGAACGGGTTCGATCACGATGGCGGCGAGGTCCGCGCGGAGCTGCTCGAGGCTTGCGCCGTCGGCGTGCTGGCTGGAGATCACTACTGTCTCCACGGAGACGGGGACGTCTTTGTCGTAGCCAACGGTCACCTGGGTCTTGCCGTCCGGGCGGAGGTAGGCCAGCTGGCCCGTCTTGCGGACCTCGGTGAGTCGTTCGGACAGCCGGTGGGCGAGCCAGATCGGCGTCGGCATGTAGGAAGGGGTCTCGTCGCTGGCGTAGCCGAACATCAGGCCCTGGTCCCCTGCGCCCTGGAGGTCGTAATCGTCCTCCTGGCGGCCCTCGCGCGCCTCGAGTGAGTTGAACACACCGCCGGCAATGTCGTTGGACTGCTGTCCGATGGAGACGGAGACGCCGCACCGGGCGCCGTCGAAGCCGTTGGCCGAGGAATCGTAGCCGATTCCCAGGATGGTCTCACGGACGATCTGCGGGATCTCGACGTAGGCGTCGGTGGTGACTTCGCCTGCCACGTGCACCAGACCCGTGGTGGCCATGGTTTCCACGGCCACGCGCGACTCGGGGTCGGCTGCCAGCAGCGCGTCCAGGATGGCGTCGCTGATCTGGTCGCAGATCTTGTCCGGATGGCCCTCGGTGACCGACTCGGACGTGAAGAGCCGGAGTGCGGCGGGCGTGGCCCCGTGGGCCTGGGGAAGGTGCAGCGGTAAAGTCACTCAACTACCTTACTGGTTGGTGTTGCTTGCCAGGCGGGAGATGTCCCTGTGCTAAGCAAACGTGGCCTGAAACACTTCAGGCGCGGGGCGAAACGTGGTTCAGTTCAAAGCTGATGCGCCTGATGATGGCTTCCGAAACCTCGGTTTTGGTCCCGGACGCCTCCTGTGGTTCGGAGCCGGCCCGGGAGAGGATGACCACCGCGTTGGAGTCCTGGCCAAAGACCTTGTCCATCCCCACGTGGTTGACCACCAGCAGGTCGCAGCCCTTGCGCTGCAGTTTGGCTTGGGCGTAAGCCAGGACGTCGCCCTGGCTGTCTCCCGTTTCGGCGGCGAAGCCGACGACGAGCTGGCCGCTTCCGGCACGGGATGCGTTGCGCTTCTCCACGAGTTCCTGCAGGATGTCCGGGTTGCGGACCAGGGTGATGACGGGGTCGGCGGTGTCGTCCCGCTTCTTGATTTTGGTGTCCGAGACTTCTGCGGGCCGGAAATCGGCCACGGCAGCGGACATGATGATCACGTCGGAATCGGCTGCTGCAGCCAGTGCGGCCTCACGGAGCTCCAGGGCCGTCTCCACACGTTGCACCTCAACCCCTGCCGGCGCCGGGACCTCCATGTGGGCTGCCAGCAAGCGCACGGTGGCCCCGGCATTCCGCGCGGCAACGGCCAGCGCGACGCCCTGCTTGCCGGAGGACCGGTTGCCGAGGAACCTGACCGGGTCCAGGGGTTCCCGGGTTCCGCCGACGCTGATGGTGACGGTGCGTCCCGCCAGCGGAAGCTGGTAATCGGACCGGCCCTGCACCAGCGCCATGGCGGCGTCGAAGATGGCCTGGGGTTCCGGGAGCCTGCCCGGTCCCGAGTCTGCCCCTGTCAGCCTGCCGGAGGCGGGTTCAAGGACTGCAGCACCACGCCCGCGGAGAGTTTCCACGTTGGCGCGCGTGGCGGCATGTTGCCACATCTCCGTGTGCATGGCCGGGGCAAAGAGCACCGGGCCGTGGGCCATAAGCAGCGTGTTGGTCAGGAGGTCGCCGGCCTGGCCGGTGGCTGCCTTGGCAAGGAGGTCGGCCGTGGCGGGTGCGACGACCACGAGGTCGGCCTCGTGGCCCAGCCGTACGTGGTTGACCAGGTGCACGTCATCGAAAACGCTGTTGCTGACCGGGTTGCCGGACAGCGCCTCCCAGGTGGCCGTACCGACGAACCGGGTGGACGCCTCGGTGGGGATCACCGTGACGTCATGGCCGGCTTCAGTAAAAAGCCGGAGGAGCGACGCCACCTTGTAGGCGGCAATCCCTCCCCCGACTCCGAGGACTATGCGCACGTGACCTCCGTCAACAGCAAGTCAGTTCGGTTGCAGGACTACTCTGCGGCTTCGATCGGCGTGGAAACCAGCTTGCCTTCGTTGATCTCGCGCAGGGCGATCGAGAGCGACTTCTCGTTCAGCTTGGTATCGACCAGGGGGCCGACATACTCGAACAGGCCCTCGTGCAGCTGGGCGTAGTAGGCGTTGATCTGACGAGCACGCTTGGCACCGAAGATCACCAGGCCGTACTTGGAATCCGCTACCTTCAGCAGATCGTCGATCGGCGGGTTGATGATGCCTTCAAGGTTCGTAGACACGAATTTCTCCAAATTCCTAGCGGGCTGACGGTTCCGGCAGATGTGGATGCGGGGTCAGCCCCATGAGTGAAACAAGCTCGTCCGCTGCCCGGCGGACGTCATCATTGATGACGGTGTGGTCGAACTCCGGTTCAGCAGCAAGTTCCAGTTTAGCGGTTTCCAGCCGGCGCTGCTGTTCCTCGGGGGTTTCGGTCCCCCGGCCCACCAGCCGGCGGACCATCTCGTCCCACGTCGGCGGCGCCAGGAAGACGAACTGCGCGTCCGGGACTGCCGCCTTGACCTGGCGGGCGCCCTGCAGGTCGATCTCCAGCAGGACTGAGCGGCCCTCGGCGATCGCCCGGTTCACGGTGCTCTTCAACGTGCCGTAGGTGTTCTGGCCGTGGACCACGGCCCATTCCAGCAGTTCACCGTCGGCGATGAGCTGCTCGAATTCTTCCTTGGACTTGAAGAAGTAGTGGACGCCATCCTCTTCCCCGGGCCGGGGGGCGCGGGTGGTGGCCGAGACGGAAAGCCAGACTTCGGGGTAGTTGTCCCGGATGTAGGTGGACACGGTGCCTTTGCCAACAGCCGTCGGACCTGCGAGGACTGTCAGTCCGGGTTTCTTGCTCACGTATTCCTTTTGCTGGAGGTGGGGAAGCGCAGGCGGCCGGCCTGCGCTAATGCTCGTCTATAAAATCTACCAGCGCCCGCCGCTGGTGGACGCCCAGCCCGCGGACCCGGCGGGAGGCCGCAATGCCCAACTGCTGCATGATGGCCGCGGCCCGCACCTTTCCGATGCCGGGAAGGGCTTCGAGGAGTTCGGACACCTTCATCCGGGCCAGGGCGTCGTCCTCAAGGGCTGAGCCAATGATGTCCGCCGCGGACCTGTCCCCGTTTCGAAGGCTTTCCTTGGCCGCTGCCCGGGTGGCCCTTGCCGCCGCCGCCTTGCCCAGGGCCTCGGCCCGTTCAGTCGCAGATAAAGGTCGCAGGACCATCACGGACACCCCCGGAGTCGGCGGATTTCATCCAAGGGCGGCCGCCCTTGGACCTGTCCTGAAAATACCCTTTGGTGCAGCCTGAAGCAATGCATCCGGGGAATTGGCGGACTATTGTCCCCGCAGCCCGTCCAAGGTGCGCTGGGCAGCTTCCCGCAATCCGCCCGGCCGGGGTCCCGCCGAGAGGATGTCCCGGCTGGAGGTTCCCAGGACCAGCGGGTACGCGGCGCCGAACGTGGCCCGGAGGTCGGCAGGGGTAGCTCCCTGGGCGCCAAGGCCTGGCGCCAGGATGGGGCCGCGGACTGCTGCGAGGTCCAGCTCGAGGTCCGTCAGCGCTGTGCCAACGGTGGCGCCCACCACCAGGCCCACGGACCCCAGGTTTCCTGCGTAGCGGGCGTTCTCCGCGGCTGCGGCGGTGGTGATCCTGCGCGCCACCGAATCGCTGCCGCCAACGTGCTGGACGGAGGCGCCTTCCGGGTTGGACGTCAGGGCGAGGACGAACACGCCCCGGCCTGTGTCCGCGGCAAGGTCCAGCGCCGGCCGCAAGGACTCGAACCCCAGGTAGGGGCTGAGGGTGACCGAGTCCGCCGCCAGCGGGGAGCCGTCACGGAGCCACGCGTCGGCGTAGGCGGCCATGGTGGATCCGATGTCCCCGCGCTTGGCATCGGCGATGCTGAGCACCGACTGCTCGCGGGCCCCGGCCAGGACCTCTTCCAGCACGGCAATACCGGCGGATCCATGCCGTTCGTAAAGGGCCACCTGGGGCTTCACCGCGGCAGCGAGCGGAGCCACGGCCTCAAGGACCGTCAGCGAAAACCGTCTCAGCCCGGCGGCGTCGTCGTCCAGGCCCCAGCTTTCCAGCAGCGCCGGGTGCGGGTCGATGCCCACGCAGAGCGGACCGCGGGATGCCATGGCGGCGCCCAGCCGGGAGCCAAAAGACTCCCGGCCGGCGCCCGGTACCTGCTCAGGCATGCTGCAGGGCCGCCTTCGCCTTCTGCTGCGACTCGGCGAGGGCAGCCGCGTGCTCCTGCAAGCTGGTGACGGACCACTCGTAGGTGCGCATGGCTTCGATGGCCTGGACGGCGGCGTTGAACTCGGCCACCGTGGTGATGCACGGAATGCCGATGGACGTGGCCGCGGCCCGGAGCTCGTAGCCGTCGCTGCGGGCTTCGCCGCCGGACGGTGTGTTGAAGACCATGTCGATCTCTCCCGCGACGATGAGGTCGGCGATGGTGCCTTCCCCTTCGGCGCTGCTGCCCTCGGCCACCTTGCGTACCGGGGTGGCCTGGATGCCGTTGCGGCGCAGGACATCGGCGGTGCCACCGGTGGAGACGATCTCGAAACCGAGGTCCGAGAGCCGCTTGACGCCCATGATCACCGAGCGCTTGTCCCGGTTGGCCACGGACACGAAGACCTTGCCTTCGGTGGGCAGGGCGTTGTTCGCGCCCGCCTGGCTCTTGGCGAAGGCGGTGTCGAAGTGCTTGTCGATGCCCATGACTTCGCCGGTGGAACGCATCTCGGGCCCGAGCAGGGAGTCCACCACCTTGCCCTCGACCGTCCGGAACCGGCTGAACGGCAGCACGGCTTCCTTGACGGCCACGGGCGCGTCCAGCGGGAGGGTGGATCCATCGCCGGTTTCGGGCAGCATCTTGTAGGCGCTGCGCAGCTGGTTGATGGTCACGCCGGTGCCGATCAGCGCGGCGGCCTTGGCCATCTGGACGCCGGTGGCCTTGGACACGAACGGCACGGTCCGGGAGGCGCGCGGATTGGCTTCCAGGACGTACAGGACGTCCGAGGCCAGCGCGAACTGGATGTTGATCAGTCCGCGCACGCCCACGCCCTCGGCGATGGCGCGGGTGGCCACGCGGACCCGTTCAATGACGTTGCTGCCCAGGGTGATGGGCGGCAGGACGCAGGCGGAGTCACCGGAGTGGATGCCGGCTTCCTCGATGTGTTCCATGATGCCGCCCAGGTACATGTCGGTGCCGTCGAAGAGGGCATCGACGTCGATCTCGACGGCGTCTTCCAGGAACCGGTCGATCAGGACCGGGTGGTCCGGGGTGATCTCGGTGGCGTTGGCGATGTAGCGCGAGAGGTTCGGCTCGTCGTAGACGATTTCCATGCCGCGGCCGCCCAGCACGTAGGACGGGCGGACCAGGACGGGGTAGCCAATCTCATCGGCAATCTTCTTGGCGTCCTCGAAGGAGACGGCCGTACCGTTCTTCGGCGCCACCAAGCCGGCCTTGTCCAGCACGCGGGAGAAGGCGCCACGGTGCTCGGCGAGGTCGATGGCCTCCGGTGAGGTACCCAGGATGGGCACGCCGGCGTCGGCGAGCTGCTGCGCCAGCTTCAGCGGGGTTTGGCCGCCAAGCTGGACGAACACGCCCATGACGCCGCCCGTGCGTTCCTCGGCCGCGATGACCTCGAGGACGTCCTCCAGCGTAAGGGGCTCGAAGTACAGCCGGGTGGAGACGTCGTAGTCGGTGGAGACGGTTTCCGGGTTGCAGTTGACCATGACGGTCTCATAGCCGGCCTTGCGGAGCGCCATGGACGCGTGGACGCAGGAGTAGTCGAACTCGATGCCCTGGCCGATGCGGTTGGGGCCTGAGCCGAGGATCAGGATGGACGGCTTGGAGTGCAGCGCGACCTCGTCCTCCTCGTCATAGGCCGAGTAGTGGTACGGCGTGTAGGCGGCGAATTCGGCGGCGCAGGTGTCAACGGTCTTGTAGACGGGGCGGATGCCGAGGGCCTGGCGGACGCCCCGGACCACTGCCTCAGGGTTGTGCGTGAGGGAGCCGATCTGCTCGTCCGAGAAACCGTGGCGCTTGGCGCGCTTGAGCATGTCCGCTGTCAGAGCACCGGCCTGGCGGATTTCGCGGGAGATCTCGTTGAGCAGCTGGAGCTGGTCAAGGAACCAGGGATCGATCTTGGTGGCCTCGAAAAGCTGCCCCACGGTGGCGCCGCCCAGGAGGGCGCGCTGGACCTGGTGCAGGCGCTCGGTGGTGGGGCGTTTGGCCTTTTCGATGAGTTCGGCCACTTCCCATTCAGGGACGCTGCTGAAGTCCAGCTGCGAGCCCTTCTGTTCCAGGGAGCGCAGTGCCTTCTGCAGTGCTTCGGTGAAGTTGCGGCCCATCGCCATGGCCTCGCCCACCGACTTCATGGTGGTGGTAAGGGTGTTGTCCGCCGCAGGGAACTTCTCGAAGGCGAAGCGCGGCACCTTGACCACCACGTAGTCGAGGGTGGGTTCGAAGGACGCCGGGGTCTTCTGGGTGATGTCGTTGGGGATCTCGTCCAGGGTGTAGCCCAGCGAGAGCTTGGTGGCGATCTTGGCGATCGCGAAGCCGGTGGCCTTGGAAGCCAGTGCGGAGGAGCGGGAGACGCGCGGGTTCATTTCGATGACCACCACACGGCCGGTGGCGGGGTCGATCGCGAACTGGATGTTGCAGCCGCCGGTATCGACGCCCACCTCGCGGATGACGGCGATGGCGACATCGCGCAGCTTCTGGTACTCGCGGTCAGTGAGGGTCAGCGCCGGAGCAACCGTGATGGAGTCGCCGGTGTGCACGCCCACGGGGTCGAAGTTCTCGATGGAGCAGACGACAACCACGTTGTCGTTCTTGTCCCGCATCATTTCGAGCTCGTATTCCTTCCAGCCCAGGATGCTCTCCTCGAGCAGCACCTCGCTGGTGGGGCTGTACTGCAGGCCCTGGCCGACAATGCGGCGCAGGTCGTCCTCGTTGTAGGCCAGTCCGGAGCCCAGGCCGCCCATGGTGAAGGAGGGGCGGACCACCATGGGGTAGCCCAGGTCGTCGGCTGCCGTGAGGGCTTCATCCATGCTGTGGATGATGTGGCTGCGGGCGGATTCCGCGCCGCAGCGCTCCACGACGCCCTTGAACTTTTCCCGGTCCTCGCCCAGCTCAATAGCGGCGATGTTGGCACCGATCAGCTCGACGTTGTACTTCTCCAGTACACCGTTCTTGTCCAGGGCGATGGCGGTGTTCAGCGCGGTCTGCCCGCCCAGGGTGGGCAGGACGGCGTCCGGCCGTTCCTTGGCGATGATCTTCTCCACCACCTCGGGGGTGATGGGCTCAACGTAGGTGGCGTCGGCGAACTCGGGGTCGGTCATGATGGTGGCCGGGTTGGAGTTCACGAGGATGACGCGAAGGCCCTCCTCCTTGAGGACGCGCAGGGCCTGCGTGCCGGAGTAGTCGAATTCGGCGGCCTGGCCGATGACGATCGGGCCGGAACCAATGACGAGGACGCTTTTGAGGTCTGTACGTTTTGGCATTACTTCTTGTCCTCGGTCTTGTTGTCGTTGGCAGTCTTGGTGTCAGCGTCCTTGGTGTCCGCCATCAGGTCGATGAAGCGGTCGAACAGGTACGCGGCGTCGTGCGGGCCGGCGGCAGCTTCGGGGTGGTACTGCACGGAGAACGCCGGGATATCCAGGCAGGCGAGGCCTTCCACGACGTCGTCGTTCAGGCTGATGTGGCTGACTTCCACCCGGCCGTACCGTGATTCCGGCGCCTGGGTGGCGCCGTCGAGCGGGGCGTCCACGGCGAAGCCATGGTTCTGGGAGGTGATTTCGACCTTCCCGGTGCGGCGGTCCATCACGGGCTGGTTGATGCCGCGGTGTCCGTAGCGGAGCTTGTACGTGCCAAAGCCCAATGCCCGGCCCAGGATCTGGTTGCCGAAGCAGATGCCGAAGTACGGCAGCTTTTCGTCCAGGACTGAGCGGAGCAGCTTGACCTGGGCGTCTGCGGTCGCTGGGTCGCCAGGGCCGTTGGACATGAAGAAACCGTCCGGGTTGACGGCCTTGACATCCTCAAGGGTGGCGGTGGCCGGCAGCACATGGACGCGGACGCCCCGCTCGGCGAACCGTACCGGGGTCATGGCTTTGATGCCGAGGTCGATCGCCGCGATGGTGAAGCGGGGTTCACCTTCCCAGCCGTGGTCCTTCGGTTCCACGACGTAGGCTTCGTCGACGCTGACCTCCTCGGCCAGGCGGGAACCTTCCATGGGCGCACTGGCCAGGACGGCGTCGAGCAGTTCCTTGTCCGTGGCCTCTGCCGCCCCGCCGGAGAAGATGCCGGCGCGCATGGTCTTGTGCTCGCGCAGGTGGCGGGTGATGGCTCGGGTGTCCACGCCCTGGATGCCGACGATGCCCTGGGCCACCAGTTCCTCGTCAAGGGAGCGCTCGGAGCGCCAGTTGGAGGGCCGGCGGGCAGCGTCCCGGACAATGTAGCCGGCCACCCAGATCCGCCGGGACTCGGCGTCCTCGCTGTTCACACCGGTGTTGCCGATGTGGGGTGCCGTCTGTACCACGAGCTGGCGGGCATAGGACGGGTCGGTAATGGTTTCCTGGTAGCCGGTCATGCCGGTGGCGAAGACGGCCTCGCCCAGGGCGGTGCCGGTGGCGCCGTAGCTGGTGCCTCGGAAAATGCGGCCGTCTTCGAGAACCAGCGCAGCCGGGGCTGACACAGGAGCGGAGGTGGTTGCTGTCAATGTATTCGCTTTCACTGTCTTACTTTCCACTGGTGGCACCAGCCGCTGGGGCTGACGAAATCAATTCCTGAAGGGCCTGGTAAAGCACGTCTTTGTCGGCGGCGCGTCGGGTCCGGAAGCCGGTGTCAAGCTCATGCGCGCCGAGCATCCAGGCCAGCACGAGCAGGCCGTCTTTCTCGACGAACTTCCCGGCCATGCCGCTGTCCTGCCGGACACCGGTCAGGTAAGCGGCAGGGATGTAGAGCGCCGGCGCTCCGGCCCGTTCGTAGAGGACGCCGTGCGGGTAGACCGCGAGGGTTGCATTGGTGCGGATCCCGAGGCCGTGGACGGCGATCCGGTCGAGCCAGTCACCGGCGGTGGTGGTGGCAACGTACTGCCCTTCGGCGACGGCGGCGGGTTCACCGGGTGCCGCAGGCACCTCGGGCAGCTGTTCGACGTCGGCCTGGCGCCTGAGCCGGTTGCGCCAGCCGATGCCCAGGAGGACAAAGACGACGGCGACGACCGCCAGCATGGCAAGTCCGGGGAGGATTTTGTCCATCAGGCAACGCCCGCCGTGGTGGCTGCGGCGTCCGGGTGGGGCGTGTTCAGTGCACCCTCGAGCACCGTGGGGTGTCCCTTGTAGAAGGTGGCAACCACCTTGCCCGGCAATTCCCGGCCCTTGAACGGCGAGTTGCGGCCCATGGTGGCCATCGTGGACGGATCGACGGTCCAGCGGGCTGCCGGGTCCACCAAAATGAGGTTGGCGGGCTCACCGGCTTCGATGGGCCGTCCCTGGTCGGACAGCCGCCCGATCTTAGCCGCGGCCGTGGAGGTGACGCGGGCGAAGTCCCGCCATGTCATCAGTCCGGTTTCGATCATGGCGTGCTGCACGACTGAGAGGGCCGTTTCAAGTCCGGTCATGCCCATGGCGGCCTGCGCCCATTCACATTCCTTGTGCTCGCTGGGGTGCGGTGCATGGTCGGTACCCACGACGTCGATCGTGCCGTCTGCGAGCCCGGCACGCAATGCCTGGACGTCGGCATCGGTGCGCAGCGGCGGGTTGACCTTGAAGACGGGGTCGTAGCTGCGCACGAGGTCATCGGTCAGCAGCAGGTGGTGCGGGGTCACCTCGGCGGTGACGTCGATGCCCCGTTCCTTGGCCCAGCGGATGATTTCCACGGAGCCTGCCGTGGATACGTGGCAGACGTGCAGCCGCGAGCCGACATGCTGGGCCAGCAGGACGTCGCGGGCGATGATGCTTTCCTCGGCGACGGCAGGCCAGCCGGTCAGGCCGAGAACCGCGGAGACGTCGCCCTCGTTCATCTGTGCCCCGGCGGTGAGGCGGGGTTCCTGCGCGTGCTGGGCCACGACGCCGTCGAACGCCTTGACGTATTCCAGCGCCCGGCGCATCAGGACGGGATCGTGGACGCAGATGCCGTCGTCGGAGAACATCCGGACCCGGGCGCGGGAGTCGGCCATGGCGCCAAGTTCCGCCAGCTGCTCCCCCGCCAGTCCGACCGTGACGGCCCCGACCGGGCGCACGTCCACCCAGCCTGCGGCCCGGCCCAGGGTGTAGACCTGCTCGACGACGCCGGCGGTGTCGGCGACGGGAGTGCTGTTGGCCATGGCATGAACAGCCGTGTAGCCCCCCAGAGCCGCTGCGCGGGTTCCGGTTTCGACGGTTTCGGCGTCCTCGCGGCCGGGTTCGCGCAGGTGGGTGTGGACATCCACCATGCCGGGCAACGCCACGCAGCCGGCGGCGTCGATCACCGTGGCTCCGCCGGCATCCAGGCCGTGGCCGATCTCGGCGATGATGCCGTCACGGATCAGCACGTCCGAGGCTTCGCCGCCCAGGATGGAGGCGCCCTTAATGAGGTAGGTTCCGGTGGTGGTCGTCATCAGATGCTCTCCTTCATGGGCGCGGCGGTGGTGTAGGCCGGGGCCCGGGTTGCGGCTGGTTCGCGGGAATCCCCGGAGAGCAGCAGGTACAGTGCGGCCATCCGAACGGACACGCCGTTGCGGACCTGTGCCAGGACGGTGGACCGGGGTGAGTCGGCTGCGGCGGCGCTGATTTCCAGGCCCCGGTTCATGGGACCTGGGTGCATGATGATGGTGTCTGTCATGCCGAGGTCGTCCAGGGCGCGAAGCCGGTTGTCGTCGAAGCCCCAGCGGCGGGAGTATTCCCTGGTGCTGGGGAAGAACGAGGCGTTCATGCGTTCGCCCTGGACGCGGAGCATCATGACGGCGTCCACGCCGTTTGCCAGGGTTTGGTCGAGGTCATAGCTGACGTTGCAGGGCCATTGTTCGACGCCGACCGGCAGCAGGGTGGGTGGCGCCACCAAGGTGACCTCCGCGCCCAGGGTCCGGAGCAACCAGACGTTGGACCGTGCCACGCGTGAGTGCAGGACATCGCCGACGATCGCGACGCGCAGGCCTTTGAGGTCTGTTCCCTCCGACGCCGTTCCGGCCAGCCGCGCCCAGTGCCGGCGCATGGTGAAGGCGTCCAGGAGGGCCTGGGTGGGGTGTTCGTGGGTGCCGTCACCGGCGTTGATGACGCCGGCGTCGATCCAGTCCGTTGCGGCGAGCCGGTGCGGCGCGCCGGAAGCCCAGTGGCGGATGACGACGGCGTCGGCCCCCATGGCGGACAGCGTCTGGGCGGTGTCCTTGAGGGATTCTCCCTTGGATACCGAGGACCCCTTCGCGGCGAAGTTGATCACATCGGCAGAGAGCCGCTTGGCTGCGGCTTCAAAGGAGATCCGGGTCCGGGTGGAGTCCTCGAAGAAAAGGTTGACCACCGTGCGTCCGCGCAGGGCCGGGAGTTTCTTGACCTCCCGCTCGCCCACGGCAGACATTTCCTCGGCGGTGTCCAGGATGCGGATGGCATTTTCAAGGCTGAGGTCCTGGGTGGACAGGAGGTGTTTCATGCGCCGCCCTCGATCACGACTTCGTTGACCGGTGATCCGCCTTGGGGTGTGTCGGTCTCCTCGAGCCGGACCCGTACCTTTTCGGCGGAGGAGGTGGGCAGGTTTTTGCCCACATGGTCAGCACGGATGGGAAGTTCGCGGTGGCCCCGGTCGATCAGGACGGCCAGCCGGACGATGCGCGGGCGGCCGAGGTCAACGAGGGCGTCCAGGGCGGCGCGGATGGTGCGTCCCGAGTACAGGACGTCGTCAATCAGCACCACTACCTTGTTGTCGATCCCCGTCCGGGGCAGTTTGGTGGGGTACGGCGGCCGGGTCCCCTGGTGGGAAAGATCGTCGCGGAACATGGTGACGTCAAGCTGGCCCACGATGGCGGCGGCGTCCACGGTGGCGTCGGCAGCCGCAATTTTTTCGGCCAGCCGGACAGCCAGCGGGTATCCGCGGCGGGGAATGCCCAGCAGGACCAAGTCCCGGGATCCCTTGTTGGCTTCGAGGATCTCGTGGGCGATACGAGTGAGTGCCCGGTCGATGTCCGCCTGGCTGAGGACAACCCTGGCTGGAACCGGTGCGCTGGTGACAGAAGTCAACGCTCGTCTCCCCTTTCCCCGCCTCACAGGACGGAATTAAAAAAGGAACATTTGCTGTTCAAAATTACCACATCGCCTCGCCGTGCCTGCGCCCGGGAGACGCGTTGCTGGTCACATCGGCTGGCGCGGATTCGTGGTTCCTTGGCGCTCCGGCGCCCCCCGCCTAGGCTTTCCGTTATGCCGACGTATCCGCAGCAACCAACACCAGGGCTCCCCGAGGACCCCTACCGCGAAGCACCCGGGCCGGTCCCCCGGCAGGCCAACCCCAGCTGGATGGGCCAGGTCCATCCAGGACACTACCGCCCGGCACCGGGGCACGGCGGCCAGCCCTTGGCCACGGTCGGTCCGCACCTCCCGGGGACTGCGCTGCGGGTATCCCGGGCACGGACCGGACTGGCGGGACTGTCCATCGCAGGCGGTGTGCTCGCGTTCCTGAGCCTGTTCCTGGTGGTCCCGTTCCTGCTGTCCAATACCGGCGCCGGCGGATTCCTGATCGGGTTCCTCGCGTCCCTGGTTCCTTTGTCCGTGGTCCTGGCGGCGGTCCACATTATCGACAGGTGGGAACCGGAGCCGAAGCGGCTGCTGTTGTTCGCCTTCGTGTGGGGTGCTGCGGTATCCGTTGCGGTGACCCTGCTCATCCAGCCGTTCTTTGTGATCGCGTTCCAGTTCACGGACCAGGCGGACCTGCAGACGTACATGGCCACCGTGCAGGCGCCCGTGGTCGAAGAATTCGCCAAGTCCCTGGGCCTGCTGATCATCCTGCTGGCAGCGCGACGGCAATTCGACGGGCCCGTTGACGGCGTCGTTTTTGCCTTCACCATCGCCGGCGGGTTCGCCTTCACCGAGAACATCCTCTACTTCGGCAGGGCCGTGGCCGAATCGGCTTCCCCAGCCAGCGACCTCGCCCAGATCTTCTTCCTCCGAGGCGTGATGTCGCCCTTCGCGCACGCGATCTTCACCGGAACCACGGGACTGGTGATGGGGTTCGCCGCGCGGAAGTGGCATACCGGAGCGTCCGTGGGAGCCTTCCTGGCAGGGCTGCTGCCGGCCATGTTCCTGCACAACAGGTGGAACAGCATGGGCAGGGGCTTCCTGCTGGACTACATCATGGTCCAGGTTCCGATCTTCCTGCTGGCGGCGGCAGGCATCATCTTCCTTCGGGTTGCCGAGAAGCGCCTGACCCGGCAGCGGCTGCTGGAGTATTCGGCCGCGGGCTGGTTCACGCCGGACGAGGTGCAGCTCCTGGCGACCCCCGCCGGAAGGCGCACGGCGTTGTCCTGGGCCGCCACCGCGGGCCGGAGACCGCAGATGAAGCAGTTCCTGAAAGCGGCCACACAGCTCGCGAATATCCGCCAGCGGATCCTGAGCGGGCGGGACGTGCCTCTTCACCAGGCCGAGGAGCGGCACCAGCTCCAAAGGATCCTGGAGCTCCGGGCGGCCATCGCCCGTTGAGAACGCAGAAGGGGCCCGCCGGATGTCCGGCGGGCCCCTTGGCGTTCGGCTGACGCCGCAAACCTGGGCTCTTCGCTAGGCGAGCAGCGAAGGCTTCAGCTGTTGCAAGCGCCCGAGCAGGCCGTTGATGAACTGCGGAGACTCATCCGTGGACAGCGTCTTGGCCAGTGCAACGGCTTCGCTGACCGCAACTCCGTCGGGGACGTCGTCGTTGTACAGGAGCTCCCACGTACCGATGCGGAGGATGATGCGGTCCACTGACGGCATCCGTTCCAGGCTCCAGCCCTGCGAGTAGGTCTCCAGGAACTCATCAATGGCTGCCTGCTGGGACACTACGCCCTCAACGATTTCCAAGGTGTAGGGGTTGACCACCTGGTCGGTCTTTTCCCGGCGTGCGCGGAGCACGTCAAATGCCGAAACAGAGCGTTGCTCCGCCTCGAAAAGAACATCCAGTGCCCTGTTGCGGGCTTTACCGCGGGCGCTCACTACTCGGTGACCCGGCCCAGGTAGCTGCCGTCGCGGGTGTCCACCTTGACCTTGGTGTTGTTCTCGATGAACAGCGGCACCTGGATCTCGTAACCCGTTTCCAGGGTGGCAGGCTTGGTGCCGGCGGACGAGCGGTCGCCCTGCAGGCCCGGCTCGGTGTAGGTGATTTCGAGGACGACGCTCGGCGGCAGTTCGATGTAGAGCGGGTTGCCGTCGTGGATGGCGATGTTCACCATCTGGTTCTCAAGCATGAAGTTGGTGGCGTCCCCCACCGTGGCCCCGGAAACGGTGATCTGGTCGTAGTCGGAGGTGTCCATGAACACGAAGTCCGCGCCGTCCTGGTACAGGTACTGGTAGTCGCGGCGGTCGACGGTGGCCGTCTCAATCTTGAGGCCGGCGTTGAAGGTCTTGTCGACAACCTTGCCGGACATCACGTTGCGCATCTTGGTGCGGACAAAGGCGCCGCCCTTGCCGGGCTTGACGTGCTGGAACTCGATGATGTTCCACAACTGGCCCTCAAGCTTCAGGACCGTTCCGTTCTTAATGTCGTTAGTGGTTGCCACTGGTTTCCTCTGGTTCCTTTATCCGGCCGTGTGGGCCAGGTGCTGTATGCCGGGCGGGCAAACCAAAGCGGCCCGCCTGCACGTGTTTGTCAAAAATCGCGTGGATGCAAAAATTCCACAACCATTCTACCGGTAAATACCGGGCAGCTTGTCCGCTGCCGCCGCCTGCCTCCTCAGCAGGCCAATTCCAGGATGTCCCGTGCACGCTGGAGCGCCACGGTGGAGGAATAGATTTGGGCAGCATCCGCGGACTGCGCCACCCGCAGGTCCAGCGCCTTGGAGAACGACTCAACGGCGGCCGAGGTCTGGCCGGCTGCGTACTGGGCCTTGCCCAGGAACTGCAGTGCCAGCGCTTCGCGGGGCGTGCCGTGCACCTCGGCCAGGAGTTGCCGGAACAGCTCTATGGCGCGGTCCATCCGGTGGGTGACGCTCAATACCTCGGCTTCGAAAACGCGCAGCCGGAACGATTCCGGGTCCTTGAACCGTGCTTCGGCCAGCAGTTCAGCCGCTTCGGAGGCATGGCCCTCGACCAACAGGACGAAAATGTGGTCCGCGGGGTCGGTGGAGGCCGACAGGGCTTCCCGGACAGCGTCCTCGTTGACGATCTGGGGCATCAGGGTATCCGGGTTTATGCGGATGCCGGGAAATCCGGCCTGGGGCCAGTCGGCGGTGCCATTCATGTCGCCCTGCATCAGGACGCAATTTCCTGGTACGCGGCGAACAGCAGCGAGGTGTCCGGCACATCAAGGATGCCCGGCTTGGCGATTCCGTCCAGCACCACGAAACGCAGCAGGTCGCCGCGGGACTTCTTGTCGCGGCGCATCCCATCCAGCAGACCCTGCCAGCGGTCCCGGCGATAGGTGACCGGCAGCCCAAGGCCGTCCAGGATGCTTCGGTGCCGGTCGGCGTCGGCATCGCTGAGCCTGCCCACGCTGCGGGCAAGTTCGGCCGCAAACATCATGCCCACGGACACGGCTGCGCCGTGCCGCCACGAGTAGCGTTCCACCAGCTCGATGGCGTGGCCCAGGGTGTGTCCGTAATTCAGGATTTCCCGGAGCCCGGATTCTTTGAGGTCCTCGGAAACCACCTTCGCCTTGACGGCGATGGCGCGTTCAATCAGCTCGCGCAGCGCGTCGGAGCGGGGGTCCACCACTGCGGCCGGGTCTTTCTCCACGAGATCGAGGATGGCGGGGTCGGCAATGAAGCCGCACTTGATGACCTCGGCAAGCCCGGAAATGATCTCGTTCTTCGGCAGCGTTTCCAGCGTGTCCAGGTCGGCCAGGACGGCCGCGGGCGGGTGGAACGCCCCCACGAGGTTCTTTCCTTCCGCGGTGTTGATGCCGGTTTTGCCGCCTACCGAGGCGTCCACCATGCCCAGCAGGCTGGTGGGCATGTGGATGACCTTGACGCCGCGCAGCCAGGTAGCGGCTACGAAGCCGGCGAGGTCGGTGACTGCTCCCCCGCCCACAGCCACGATGGCGTCCGAGCGGGTGAAGTCGTTCTGGCCCAGGACCTGCCAGCAGAATGCCGCGACCTGGATGTGCTTGCCTTCCTCGGCGTCCGGGATTTCCGCCGTAAGCGAGGTGAAGCCGGCCTCGGCCAGCTCGTCGCGGACGGTGTCTCCGGTGAGGCGCAGCGCGCGGGGGTGGATCACCAGCACCCGGCGGACGCGTTCACCCAACAGGGCGGGAAGTTCTCCAAGCAGGCCGCGCCCCACGACGACGCCGTAGTTGTTTCCAGCACCTTCGCCGGTGACGTTGATGACTGTTGATTGAGTGTTCACTTCTCAACTTCCTGTTTGGCAGCTGCGTGGTGCCGCAGTGCTGCTTCCAGCCGTGCGCCGAGCTCGGGTATGGAGCCGTGGCGGACGTCCAGGGTGATGTCGGCCAGCCTCTCGTAGACCGGCCTGCGGGTGGCAAACATTGCTGTCCAGCGGCCCATGGCGTCGCCGGCGAGGAGTGGCCGGCCCGAGTTCCGGGCGATCCTGCCTGCCACCGTATCAGCGTCGCATTCGAGGTAGACCACGGTGCAGCGGCCCATGAGCTGCTGGGTCCCGGAGTCCAGTACGGCCCCGCCGCCCAGGGAAATCACCGTGGTGGTCCCGGCCGCGTCCTCAACGGCGTCGGCGACGGTCCGGGCTTCGATTTCGCGGAACGCGTGCTCCCCGCGGCCCGCGAAGATATCGGCGATGGAACCGTGGCCGGCAACGATGACGGCGTCGGTGTCAATGAAGCGGGCGCCCAGCTGTTGCGCCAGTTGCTGGCCGATGGCCGATTTGCCGACGGCCATGGGGCCGATGAGCACGATCGGCCGGCCGCCTGCGGGGCCGGTACTGCTGTGATGGAGCACTACTGGCCGATCGAGTCCAGGGAAGCCGGGATGTTGTCCAGGTAACCCTTGATGTTGCGGGCGGTTTCCGGCACGGAGTCACCACCGAACTTCTCCATGACGGCTTCGGCCAGGACCAGTGCCACCATGGCCTCGGCCACGACGCCCGCAGCCGGGACGGCACAGACGTCGGAGCGCTGGTGGTGGGCCTTGGCCGGTTCGCCGGTGCTGACGTCGATGGTGCGCAGGGCGCGCGGCACGGTGGCGATCGGTTTCATGGCGGCGCGGACCCGGAGGACGTCGCCGATGCTCATGCCGCCTTCGATACCGCCGGCCCGGTTGCTGGCACGGCCGATCCGGCCCTTGCCGTCACGGACAATTTCGTCGTGGGCGGCTGAACCCCGGCGTGCAGCGGTCAGGAAACCGTCGCCCACCTCCACGCCCTTGATGGCCTGGATGCCCATGAGCGCTGCGGCCAGCCGGGCATCGAGCCGGCGGTCCCAGTGCACGTAGCTGCCAAGTCCCGGCGGAAGCCCGTAGGCGAGGACCTCGACCACGCCTCCCAGCGTTTCGCCTTCTTTGTGCGCGGCGTCGACCTCCGCAACCATCGCGTCGGAGGTTTCGCGGTCGAAGCAGCGCAGCGGATCCGTGTCCAACGCGATGACATCGCCGGGCAACGGCAGCGGCCGGCCTTCGGGCACGGTGACGCTGGCGATGGAGACAGTGTGGCTGACCAGTTCGATGCCGAGGTGCCGGAGGAACCGGGCTGCCACGGTGCCGAGGGCAACCCGGGTTGCCGTTTCGCGGGCGCTGGCGCGTTCCAGGACAGGACGCGCTTCATCAAACCCGTATTTCTGCATGCCGGTGAAGTCGGCGTGGCCCGGACGGGGCCGCGTCAGCGGTGCGTTGCGGGCCTGGTCGGCGAGGAGTTCAGCGTCAACGGGGTCGGCAGACATGATCTGCTCCCATTTGGGCCATTCGGTGTTGCCCACCTGGATGGCGACGGGACCGCCCTGGGTGCGGCCGTGCCGTACACCGCCAAGGATGGTGACCACGTCCTGCTCGAATTTCATCCGTGCGCCGCGGCCGTAGCCGAGCCGGCGGCGGGCCAGGGAGTCTGCGATGTCCCCGCTGGTGATTTCCACACCAGCCGGGACGCCCTCAATAATTCCCATCAAAGCCGGGCCATGGGATTCACCGGCAGTCAACCAACGCATAATTTCCATCCTGCCACGTAGGGCGGTCAGAACGCCCGTCGGGCAAGGCCGACTGCGTCACACATCACATCTATGACAGCTGCGTTAACGTCTTCCCCGCGCCGGGTGAAAAGCCGCACCTGCTCCACCGCCTGGTACAACAGCATCTCCAGGCCGGGCACCACGCGGCCGCCTCCGGCCTGCCACACAGAGGCCACCAGGCTGGGCCAGGGATCGTAGGCGACGTCCAGGAGGACACCCGGCGTCGTCGTCTTCAAGGCGGCGATTTCGGCGGCGAGCCCGTCGGCCGCGCGTGGCGGCAAAGTGGAGATGACGACGTCGGCTTCCGACGTCGGGCGCGCGGCGGCGGTGAGGGGGCGGACCTCCAGCGCGACCCCCAGGCTGCCCGCAGCGGCGCGGACGTCCGACGTCCGCGACGAATCACGGACGTACACCTGGACCGCGGTGGTGCCAAGTTCCTTGAGGGCAGCAACAGCCGACGCCGCCGTGCCGCCGCCGCCGAGGATGACGGCGGACGGCGCCGCAGCCGTCCCGGCGTGGCGCAGGGCATTCACGATCCCCGGGACGTCGGTGTTGGAACCTACCGTCTTCACTGCGCCGCCGGATTCCTCGAAGGTGACTGTGTTCACGACCCCCAGGGTCTGCGCCACTCCGCGGACTTCGTCCACTTCATCAAGCATGGCGGTCTTCAGCGGCATGGTCACCGAGAGCCCGCGCCAGCCGGGCTGGTTCCGGATCTGGCGCATGAACGACGGCAGCAACTGCTCGGTGACGTCGATGGCCGTGTAGCTGATGGCCGCGCCCAGCCGCTCATACGCCGAAAGGTGCAGCGCGGGAGACTTTGAGTGGCTGATCGGGTGGCCCAGGACGGCAGCCCGCAGGCTCATGTGCAGCGGCCCGCGTTGGCCTTGCACCACGCGTTGTATTGCTCAACGTTGACGTTATGTTCGGCGAGCGTCTTCGCGAACTTCGTTTCGTTGGTGTCCAGGTTGACGGTCACCCAGTACAGGTAGTCATTGGACTTGGGCCGTGCTGCCGCGTCGATGGCAGTCTTGCCGGGCGAACCAATGGGGCCCGGCGGGAGTCCGGGGTTGGCATAGGTGTTGTACGGGTTGGACTTGTCCTTACGCTGGTCATCCGTGAAGTTCAGGCTCTTGGTGCCCAAGCCGTAAGTCACCGCCGAATCCACCTGGAGGAAACCGCCGGTCTGGTCGTTCGGCTTGAGCCGGTTATAGATCGCACCGGCCACGTCGCCGTAATCGGCCTGGCCACCCTCGGCCTGGACAATGCTGGCCACAATGACGGCCTCGTACTGCTTGGCGGGGTCGGTGATTCCCTGCGACACCAGCTCATCGGTGGTGGCTTTCACGAGGGCCTGCAGGATGTCCTTGGCCGGGGTTCCGAGCGGGAAGCGGTATTCTCCGGGGGCGAGGTAACCTTCGAGGTTCTTCGCGTTTGCCGGCAAGCCAAACTGGGCAGGCTGGTTGCTCAGGGCCTGCAGCTGCTGGATGGAAACGCCCGAACCCTCGGAAATTGCCTGCAGCGACTCACCGAT
Source organism: Arthrobacter sp. AG258 (assembly GCF_004364695.1). Lineage (NCBI taxonomy): Bacteria > Bacillati > Actinomycetota > Actinomycetes > Micrococcales > Micrococcaceae > Arthrobacter > Arthrobacter sp. AG258. The sequence goes on from NZ_SOBI01000004.1 coordinate 298,019, forward strand.
CCGCAGACCTGCGCTAAGGGCGAAGTAGATGACCTTGGACTTGTCTTTGCCGGCCAGGACATCAACGGCGTCGGCGTTCTTCATTTCGGTCTTGAAGACGTAGTCGCCCGGCGACAGCGTTGCGCCGGAGGCATGGAACGCCTGCATGAAGGTGTCGGCATTGGCGACGACCCGCTGGTTCTCAAGGTCGACAGCTACGGACCGGGTGCCCTCGCCGCTTGCCACGGTCACGTGGACCTCGCCCGTCCCCGGTCCGGGGAAGTCCGATGGCTTGCCGCTGCCAAGGAGGGGCTTGAGGAATTGGGCACCCACGGCCACGGCCGTCACGAACACAGCGAGCGTCAGGAACAGCGCCAGCAACCTGCGCCGGCGCCGGACCTTCTTCGAGGGCCGGGGCACTGACTGGGCTGCCGAGGACACGGGAAGCAGCTCATGGGCGGCATCCGGGTGGGCAGCATCCGGATGCGCATCGTCGTGGTATCCGGCGTCGTATGAATGGTCGTCGGGGATTTCCCCGTAATGGTGCCCGTCGGCGTCATGGTGGCCGTCGGCGAAGGGGGCGTGGTCCGGGTGGTGGGCCACGTCGTCGTGGTGCTGTACGTCCTGGTGGTGTGCAACGTCCGCGTAGGCGTACGCGTCCCCGGGGTGCTCCGTATCCGGGACGTGCGCCAGCTCCTCGTGCTGGTGTACGTCGTCGCCAACCTGCACGTTGTCATGCGGCGGCGCAACGGCGTCGTGGTGGGTTCCGGCGGAAGGCCCGTTACTCCAGGATCCAGCGGGGTGGGAGTCACCGGGGTGCGGTCCGTCCTGGATGGATGGCGGCGCATCGGGCGCAGCCGGCACGTCCTCGGCGCCAGGCAGCGGAGCAAAGGTTGGTTCTCCGGCCGAGGGTGCGGTTGCCGGCGGCGTGACGGGAGGCGGGGGGACCTCGCCCGTCTCATAGGCCTGCTCGGGGACGGCGTCGTGGCCGCCGGTATTGAGGCTCTTTTCGCGTGCGCGCAGTTCCTTGCGGGTCAACGGCCTCGCGGCCCCGGCGTCCTGCGGGCCGGAAGTGTCGTCAATGTTGGCAGGGCTCACTGTTGCCTTCCATTATCTGAAAATCGGGCCGTGTCTGCGGAGATGGCGCGGACTGGTTCGTCCACCCCACCGGCCCCCAGGTCCACGGTCGGGGATGGCGCTGTCACGCGTGAGCCGACATCCGCTCCCCTGGCTTTCTGCATGTCGATGGCGTGCTGAAGGATACCCACCGCCGCGACCTGATCAACTACTTTACGGTGGTTCCTGCTGCTCATGCCAGCTTCGTGCAGGTTCCGGTGCGCCGTAACGCTGCTCAGCCGCTCGTCCACGAGGTTCACCGGGACCGCCAAACCGCGGGCGGAAAGCTCTTCAACCAGCAGCAGGGCGTAGTCCGTGGCCATCCTGGCGGACGCGTGTTCTTCGCCCTTCATGGTGCGCGGCAGTCCCACGAAAACCTGGACGGCTCCCTGTTCCTCCGCCAGTTTGGCGATGACCCGCACGTCCGAGTTCTTCTTGGCGTTCCGGTCAAGGGTCTTGTAGGGCGTGGCCAGGATCCCGTCGCGGTCGCACAGGGCCACCCCTACCCGGACGGTGCCCACGTCCACCCCCAGTTTGACGCCCTGGGGGTAGCCGCCGGCAGCTGCAGGATTGGTCATGACAGGATTAGCGCGCGGAAATTGCGTCGACGACGGCGGCCAGCGCGGCGCCAACCTTTCCGGCGTCGGTCCCTCCACCCTGGGCAACATCGTCCTTGCCGCCACCGCCACCGCCGAGAACGCCGGCGGCGATCCGGACCAGCGCACCGGCTTTGACGCCGGCCTCCCTGGCTGCCTCGTTGGTGGCCACCAGGATCAGCGGACGGTCGTTGGCGACACCGGCGACGGCAACCGCGGAGGCCGCCGAGCCGAGCCGGTTGCGCAGGTCCAGGGCCAGGCCGCGGAGGTCGTCGGCTCCGCTGACGGTGCCGGCGTCGTGGGCCAGCACCTTCACTCCCCCCGCGTCCTTGGCCGTGTCCACCAGCCGCGCGGCAGAGGCGGCCAACTGTTCCTTGCGGAGCCGGTCCAGTTCCTTCTCGGTGGCCTTCAGCTTGGCCAGCGTGGCAGAAATCCTGTCGGCGAGCTGGGCGGACGGGACTTTCAGCAGGTCGGTCAGTTCGGTCACCAGGGCCCGCTCGGCGGCAAGGTGGCGGAAAGCTTCCATGCCCACGAAGGCTTCCACGCGCCGGTTGCCTGAACCGACGGACTGTTCGCCCAGGAGGGACAGGCTGCCGATCAGCGAGGTGTTGGCAACGTGGGTGCCGCCGCAAAGCTCGCGCGACCACGCGCCGTCGATTTCCACCACGCGTACTTCGCTGCCGTAGTTCTCGCCGAAGAGGGCCATGGCACCCATGGCCTTCGCCTCGGCCAGGCCCATGATCTTCGTTTCCACCGCGTAGTTGTTGCGGATGGCAAGGTTGGACACCTCTTCGATTTCCGAACGCGTCGCCGTGCTCAGGCCTTCGCCCCAGGCAAAGTCGAAGCGCAGGTAGCCGGCCTTGTTGAAGGAGCCGCGCTGGGTGGCCTCCGGCCCGAGGATCTGGTGCAGGGCGGCATGCACGATGTGCGTGCCCGTGTGGGCCTGCTCGGCGGCGTGCCGGCGTTCACGGTCGACGGCGGCGCGCACCAGCGAGTCCGCGCCGATCTCGCCTTCGCGGACGATCGCCTTGTGTACGCTCAGGCCCTTGATGGGGCGCTGGACGTCCAGGACCTCGACGACGAACCCGTCACCGGTGATGAGGCCGGTGTCGGCAGCCTGGCCGCCGGCCTCGGCGTAGAACGGGGTTTCGGCGAGCACGAGTTCGATTTCGTCGCCGGTGGCAGCCTGCTGGACCTTGCGTCCGGCGCTCAGGAGGCCGCGGACACGGGACTCGCCTTCGAGTTCGGTGTAGCCGGTGAAGACCGTCTCACCCTGGCCCAGGAGCTCCTGGAACACGGTGACGTCTGCGTGGCCGCCCTTCTTGCCCTTGGCATCTGCCTGGGCGCGCTGGCGCTGTTCCTGCATCAGGCTGCGGAAGGCAGCCTCGTCAACCTTCAAGCCCGCCTCTTCGGCCATCTCGAGCGTGAGGTCGATGGGGAAGCCGTAGGTGTCATGGAGGGTAAAGGCGTCCTCGCCGGACAGCGGCTTGTTGGCTGCCTTGGATTCCTTCACGGCGTCCTCAAGCCGCGCAGTCCCGGACGCAATGGTGCGCAGGAACGCTTTCTCCTCGGCGTAGGCGATGCGGCTGATCCGGGCGAAGTCGGTGTCAACGACGGGGTACACGCCCTTCATGGCATCCCGCGACGCCGGCAGCAGCTCCGGCAGGCAGGCCTGTTCGACGCCCAGCAGGCGCATGGAGCGCACGGCACGCCGGATCAGGCGGCGCAGGACGTAGCCGCGGCCCTCGTTGGACGGGGTGACGCCGTCGGAGATCAGCATCAGGGCCGAGCGGATGTGGTCGGCCACAACCCGCATCCGGACGTCGTCCGTGTGGTGGGGGTCCTCGGGAGTCTCAGCGGAGGTGTACTCCTTGCCGGAGAGTTCCGCGGCCTTGTCGATGACCGGCCGGACCTGGTCGGTCTCGTACATGTTCTCGACACCCTGCAGGATCATGGCGAGGCGTTCCATGCCCAGGCCCGTGTCGATGTTCTTCTTGGGCAGCTCGCCCACGATGTCGAAGTCCACCTTGGAGCGCACGTTCTCGATCTGGTACTGCATGAACACGAGGTTCCAAATCTCGATGTAGCGGGTCTCGTCAGCCAGCGGGCCGCCTTCGATGCCGTAGGCCGGTCCGCGGTCGTAGTAGATCTCCGAGCAGGGCCCGGCCGGACCCGGCTGGCCGGTGGACCAGTAGTTGTCCGACTTGCCCATCCGCTGGATGCGTTCAGCGGGGACGCCGGTGTTCTTGAGCCACAGTTCCTCGGCTTCGTCGTCCTCTTCGTAGACGGTCACCCACAGCCGCTCGGGCGGAAGGCCGTAGCCGCCGTCGTCAACGCTCGTGGTGAGCAGCTCCCACGCGAACTTGATGGCGTCTTCCTTGAAGTAGTCGCCGAACGAGAAGTTGCCGCACATCTGGAAGAAGGTGCCGTGCCGGGCCGTCTTGCCCACTTCTTCGATGTCACCGGTGCGGATGCACTTTTGCACGCTGGTGGCACGGGAGTAGGGCGGTTCCTCACGGGCGGTGAGGTAGGGGATGAACGGGACCATGCCGGCCACCGTGAACAGCAGCGAGGGGTCGCTGGAGACCAGCGATGCGGAGGGAACCGCGGTGTGGCCCTTGCTGACAAAAAAGTCCACCCAGCGCTTAGTGATCTCCTGCGACTTCATGAGCTGTTTTCTTACCCTTCGTGGTCCGCGGCTCCTGCCGGGCGCGGAAAATTAATTCAGGTGGCGGGATCCGGGATTGGTTCCTGCCGGTTTTCGTTGGCTGCTGTTGCTTGCCCCGGGGCTCAGCGGCGCACCAGTTCCGCGGAGTCGACGCCCAGTGCGGCGCGGAGGTCGGTCTCACGCTCGCGCATCCCGGCCCGGACGGCATCAGCGAAGTCGTAGACGCCGTCTGCCAGGCGCCCAACAGCACGGTTGAGGCCTTCGGGTCCGAGGTTGGCCTGCGCCTCGGTGACTTTACGGAACGCGATGACGCCGATGGCCACGCCAATTCCCATCCAAACAATTCTTTTCATGTTCGTTCTTTTCGAATCTAGCGGCTGCGGCGGCCGGCTGCGGGCTTCCTGCGGTTCGCGAAGGCACTGCGCACGCCGTAGCTGAACGCGGCCACCTTGATCAGCGGCGAACCCACCGTGGCGGCGACCAGCGAAGACAGGGCGGAAATGTTGGCGGACGCATCCGAGACGTTGGACGAGATGCCGTCGACCTTCTTCAACTGCTGGTTGGTGGTCGAAACGGTGGCGGTGACCTCGTCCATCAGGGGCGTGGCGCCGTCACTGATGGACTTGATGGCGGTGCGCACCTCGTCGAACACACTTCCCAGCTTCAGGATGGGTACCGCGAGCAGCAGCACCAGGAGCGCGAACACCCCGGCAGCGATCAGGCCGGCAATATCGCCACCAGACATAGACGTTCATCTCCTCGAAATTCCGTGGTCGGGTTCCATCCTGGCCGGGCCCGGAAGGCCCGATGCGCAGATGTCCCCCAAGTACCTTACATACAAAGAAGCCCGTGGCGCTTGCCACGGGCTTCTTTGGATACGCTGCTGGGATTTAGCGTGCGTAGAATTCGACGACGAGCTGCTCTTCGCAGGTCACCGGGATTTCCGAACGCTTGGGGCGGCGGACCAGGCGGGCCTGCAGGGCTTCCAGCTTGACGTCCAGGTAGGCCGGAACGGCAGGCAGGACGTCGCGGTGGGCACCGGCGGCGGCAACCTGGAGCGGAACCATGGTCTCGCTGCGGCTGTGGACGTGGACCAGCTGGCCCTCGCCGACGCGGAACGACGGACGGTCAACGCGGACGCCGTCAACCATGATGTGGCGGTGCACAACCAGCTGGCGGGCCTGGGCGATGGTGCGGGCGAAGCCGGCACGCAGGACCAGGGCGTCAAGGCGCATTTCGAGCAGTTCGATGAGGTTCTCACCGGTCAGGCCCTTGGTGCGGCGGGCTTCTTCGAAGGCACGGGTCATCTGTGCTTCGCGGATGCCGTACTGGGCGCGCAGGCGCTGCTTTTCGCGCAGACGTACGGCGTAGTCGGAGTCCTGCTTCTTGCGGGCGCGGCCATGCTCACCGGGGCCGTACGGGCGGCGCTCCATGTACTTGGCGGCCTTGGGGGTCAGAGCGATGCCGAGGGACCGCGAGAGGCGGGCCTGACGGCGAGCACGAGTGTTGTTAGCCACTTGTGTCCTTCCAATATCTGCGGTGTGTCAGTGTTACTGGCCTCCACGATGGAGAGCATCGGCCAACCGCTGCCTTTTGCTACTGGGCACAGGGCATAACCTTCTCAACGGTAAAATTGGGGAGATTGTGCGCCGGGCCTTGCCAGACAAACATATAGCCTACCACGGCAGCTACGTGCCCCTCACAATCTTCCGCAGCCGCTCCAGCCGCACGGCGATGTCCCGTTCGGCTCCATTGCCCGTTGGCTGGTAGTAGTCCCGCCCCACCAGGTCATCCGGCGGATACTGCTGGCTGGCCACCCCGTGCGGAGCATCGTGGGCGTACTTGTAGCCCACACCATGGCCCAGCTGCTTGGAGCCCGGATAGTGTGCATCGCGCAGGTGGGCGGGGATTCCGACCCCGAGGCCGGCCCGCACATCGGCGATCGCCTTGTTGATGCCCATGTAGGCGGCGTTGGACTTCGGCGCGGTGGCCAGGTGGACCACAGCCTCGGCCAGGATGATCCGCCCTTCCGGCATCCCGATCAGCTGCACTGCCTGTGCTGCGGCCACCGCCGTCTGGAGCGCGGTGGGATCCGCCATGCCCACATCCTCTGCCGCGGAAATGACGATCCGCCGGGCGACGAACCGGGGGTCCTCCCCCGCTTCGAGCATCCGCGCGAGGTAATGCAGTGCGGCATCCACGTCGGAGCCCCGGATGGACTTGATGAAGGCGCTGGCCACGTCATAGTGCTGGTCGCCGGCCCGGTCGTACCGCACCGCGGCTGCGTCCAGGGCACGCTCGGTGTGGCGCAACTCCACCGTGACCGGCTCGGTGGTGCCGCTGCCCTCCGGGACAGAACGTTCGACGTCGTCCGCGTCGCCGAAGGCAACCCCCGCCGCGGCTTCCAGCGCCGTCAACGCCCGGCGGGCGTCGCCGCCGGAGAGCCGGACCAGGTGGTCAAGGGCCTCGTCGCCAAGCCTGACCTTGCCGCCGAGACCGCGGGGGTCTTCCACGGCCCGCACCAGCAGGCCCTCTATATCGGCGTCCGTGAGTGGCTTGAGCGTCAGGAGCAGGGACCGTGACAGCAGCGGGGAGACCACGGAAAAGGACGGGTTCTCGGTAGTGGCCGCCACCAGGACCACCCAGCGGTTTTCGACCCCTGGCAGCAACGCATCCTGCTGGGCCTTGTTGAACCGGTGGATCTCGTCCAGGAAGAGCACGGTGGTGGTCTTGTAGAGGTCGCGGGCCGTCAGGGCGTCGTCCATGACGCGCCGGACGTCCTTGACCCCTGCCGTGATGGCGGACAGTTCAACGAATTTTCGTCCGGGCCCGCGGGCAATGACATGCGCAAGGGTGGTCTTGCCGGTGCCCGGGGGTCCCCACAGGATCAGCGAGCTGGGACCAGCCGGGCCCGCGGCGTCGGCCCCCGCCGCCAGCTGCCGCAGGGGTGAGCCCTGGCCGAGCAGGTGCTGCTGGCCCACCACCTCATCCACGCTGCGCGGCCGCATGCGCACCGCCAGCGGGCTCCGCGGCGATCCCTGTCCGCGTGCACCCTGTCCTCGCGCGCCTTGTGCTCCGGTACCGGCGTCTGCCTCGGCGACGGCATCGTCGTCGTCGTCGTTTTCTGGGCCGTGCCCGAAGAGATCATCCACATAGATAGGCTACTTCCAGTCCCCTCCTGCATTTTCCCGCCCCCACCACAGCGAAGGAACACTTATGCCCGCCACCGCTTCCGCCGGCGGCCCGCCATCGGTCCGGACGGCATTCGTGGCCGGCGCCCGGCTGGCCGGCTGGGTGGAACGCTTCGGTTCCTCCCACGGCGGCTTCCGGTTGCGGGATGACGACGACGGCCTCCGGCTTTTGGCCGCTGACGGCACTGAGGCGCTCCTGCAGGCGCCGTGGCCGGCTGACGGCCGTCCCGGACGCGGCAACGGCCCGGTGGATCGGCTGGCCGCCCTTGCGTCCCAGCCGCGCCGGCTGGGACTGCTCCTGGTGCGTCGGGGCGGCTACGGCGTCGGGGTGGCATGCGAAGGCATGCTGCTGGCGTCCAAGGCCGGGACCCGGTACGTTCAGTCGCGTACCGCGGCGGGCGGCCAGTCCCAGCAGCGGTTTGCCCGGCGCCGTTCCAACCAGGCGGATGCCTTGGTGGCCTCCGTGGCGGAACAAGCGGCTGGGGTATTCGGTGGTGCGCCGTTCGAGTACGTGGTGCCGGGCGGTGACCGGGCCCTGGCTGACCTTGTCCTGCAGCAACCGCCGTTGCGGCCCTATCTCCCGCTGCCCCGCCTCGCATATCTCGACGTCATTGAGCCGCGGGCGGCCGTGCTGAAGAAGGCCGCGGCGGACGCCTGCTCCGTCCGGGTCCAGGTAACCGACCCGTCCGGCTAACGTGGGCCGCCGCCTGGTCAGCAGCCCGTCAGCGGCCGGCGGGGCCGCTCCTGGCGGTACAGGTAGCGCCCGTACTCACTGAAGCCCGCCCTTGAATAGAGCTCCCGGGCACCATGGTTCTGCGCCGTCACCAGCAGCCAGAAGTCCGTCATACCGTGGTCGACGCCGGCATGCAGCAGCGCATGGAGAATGGCTGCCGCAAACCCCTTGCGGCGCGCGCCAGTCCGTGTGGCCATGCCATACACCCCACCGAGGGTGCTGCCGGCAGGCATGGCAAGGCGTCCGACGGCGGCGGGGCGGCCGTCGCTGTCCCGCGCCAGGGCGTACAGCGACGGGCAACCTTCGAGGATTGCCCGTGCGGTGCCCAAGGCATCCTTGCCGCCGCGGCCGTCCACCTCCCACCAGACCCGCAGCCAGTCCTCGGACGGCATCGGTGCCAGTTCAACCGCCGCGCCGTTATGGCCGCCTTCAGGGGTACCGCCCGCGGCCGCGCTGCGTGTCATGACCACGGTCTCGGACTGGCGGGTGAACCCCTCGGCGTCGAGCAGGTCCTGGAGCGCTGCCGTGGCGGGGTGGTCGAACAGTTGGAAGATCACGGGCAGCCGGCGGAGGCGGTACCAGGCCCTTGCTTCGGCGAGCAAGGCGGCCAGGTCGCCGTCGGAGTGGCCGTCCTCCAGGACACGCGGCCAGATGGAGTTGGCCCGCTGCGCGACGCCATCCGCCGCCCGGAGCACCCAGTTTCCGGCCTCCTGCCGTTCCCGGGCCGGCCACGCTGCATCCATGGCAGATTCGAGTTCCAGGGCACTGGGTTTCACATCGTCCGGGCTCGCCACCGGCATTCCTTCCTTAACGGCCGAAGGTCCCCCGGTTTCCCCGGGGAACCTTCGGTGACGGACGGCGCCCTGCGGCTGCCGTCCTTCGTCTACTTCTTTTCTTCCGGCTTCTTAGCCTCCGGCTTGAAGTCCACGCCGGCCTCTTTGCGCTGCTGCGGCGTAATGGGCGCCGGAGCCTCGGTCAGGGGGTCATGGCCGCCGCCGGACTTCGGGAAGGCGATGACGTCGCGGATGGACTCCACGCCGGCGAGCAGCGAAACAACGCGGTCCCAGCCGAAGGCGATGCCGCCGTGCGGGGGTGCGCCGTACTTGAAGCCCTCCAGCAGGAAGCCGAATTTGGTCTGCGCGTCTTCCTTGTCCAGGCCCATGAGCTCAAAGACCCGTTCCTGGACCTCACGCTGGTGGATACGGATGGAGCCACCGCCGATTTCGTTGCCGTTGCACACGATGTCGTAAGCGTAGGACAGCGCCGATTCCGGGTCCTTGTCAAAGGTGTCCAGGAACTCGGGCTTCGGTGAGGTGAAGGCGTGGTGGACGGCGGTCCACTTGCCGGCACCGACGGCGACGTCACCGGAGGCGATGGCGGCGGCGGCAGGCTCGAACATGGGTGCGTCCACGACCCAGCAGAAAGCCCATGCGGTGGGGTCGATCAGGCCGGTGCGGTGGCCGATTTCCACGCGCGCGGCGCCCAGCAGGGCACGCGATGGCGTCTTCTCGCCGGCGGCGAAGAAGATGCAGTCGCCGGGCTTGGCGCCGACGGCGTCGGCCAGGCCGGCGCGTTCGGTGTCGGTGAGGTTCTTGGCCACGGGGCCCGCGAGTTCGCCGTCTTCCTTGTAGAGGACGTAGGCCAGGCCTTTGGCGCCGCGCTGCTTGGCCCATTCCTGCCAGGCATCCAGGGCGCGGCGTGCCTGCGAAGCGCCGCCGGGCATCACGACTGCGCCGACGTAGGGGGCCTTGAAGACGCCGAAGTTGGTGTCCTTGAAGAATTCGGTGAGCTCGGTCAGTTCCTGCCCGAAGCGAAGGTCAGGCTTATCGGAACCGAAGCGCGCCATGGCGTCCGCATAGGTGATGCGCTCGATGGGGGTGGGGATGTCGGCACCGATGAGCTGCCATACGGCCTTGACGATGTTCTCGCCCAGCCGGATGATGTCGTCCTGGTCCACGAAGCTGGCCTCGATGTCCAGTTGCGTGAATTCCGGCTGGCGGTCCGCGCGGAAGTCCTCGTCCCGGTAGCAGCGGGCGATCTGGTAGTACTTCTCAAAGCCGCCCACCTGCAGCAGCTGCTTGAACAGCTGCGGGGACTGTGGGAGGGCGTACCAGGAACCCGGTGCCAGGCGGGCCGGAACCAGGAAGTCGCGGGCACCTTCCGGCGTGGAGCGGGTCAGCGTCGGGGTCTCGATCTCCACGAAGCCCTCGTCGTGGAGCAATTCACGGGCCACGCGGTTGGCCTCGGAGCGCAGGCGCAGGTTCCGGCTGGGGCCCGGACGGCGGAGGTCGAGGTAGCGGTGCTTGAGGCGCGCTTCCTCGCCCACCTCGACGTGCTCGTCAATCTGGAAGGGCAGCGGGTCCGACGTGTTGAGGATGGTGACGTCCTCGGCGATGACCTCGATCTCGCCCGTGGCCAGCGCCGGGTTCTCGTTGCCCTCGGGGCGGCGGGAAACAGTGCCCTTGACCTGCAGGACGTACTCGTTGCGCAGGCCATGGAAGACCTCTTCTTCACGCACCACCACCTGCGAGACGCCGGAAGCATCGCGCAGGTCCACGAAGGCCACACCACCGTGGTCACGACGGCGGCCCACCCAGCCGGCCAGGGTTACGGTTTGTCCAATGTGCTCGGAACGGAGGGATCCGAGGTCATGTGTGCGCAGCACAGCACGCCTTTCTGCGGGAAAACAGTGGGAAGTTCAATATGATCGTTCCGGGAACGATCCCGTCCGAGTTTACCCGCTGGAAAGGTACTGCCGCCTCATGGCCCAACCCCAGCAGCTCCAACGCCGGCTCGGCGCCTTCGATGCCACCGCCATAGGCCTTGGCTCCATGCTGGGCGCCGGCGTGTTCGTGGTGTTTGCCCCCGCCGCAGCCCTGGCCGGCAACCTGCTGGTCTGGTCCGTGGTCCTCGCCGGTGTCGTGGCCTACTGCAACGCGGTTGCCTCCGCGGCGCTGGCCGCACGGTACCCCACCAGCGGCGGCACTTATGTTTACGGCCGGAAGCAACTGGGTGAGTGGCCCGGCTTTGTCGCCGGATGGGGATTCGTCACGGGCAAGACCGCGTCCTGCGCGGCCATGGCCATGACCTTCGGCAGTTACGTGGCACCGGGCTATGCCGTGCCGGTGGCCGTCGCTGCCGTGGTTGCCCTGACCGGCATCAACCTCTTGGGGATTACCCGCACCGCCCAGCTCACGCGGATCCTGTTGTGTGTGGTCGTGGCGACGCTGGTGTTCGTCGCCGTTGCCGCAGTCCTTGGACCGCATCCTGCGGCGGACGCGGCCGGTCCGGGTTCCGGTGGCCCGGCCGGGGTCCTTCCAGCGGCCGGGCTGATGTTTTTCGCCTTCGCCGGGTACGCGCGGATCGCCACGCTGGGCGAAGAAGTCAAAGATCCCTCCCGCACCATTCCACGGGCCATTCTGGCCGCGCTGGCCTCTGCCTTCACCATCTACCTGTTGCTGGCCCTACTCTTGCAGGCCCATCTGGGAGGCCGGCTCGCTGCTGCCGGGACTCCCCTCCTGGACGCGGTATTGGCATCGCAGCTGGCGGCGGGCGCACCACTGGTGCAGGTTGGTGCCGCCGCCGCATGCCTGGGCACCCTGCTCGCGCTGATCACCGGGGTCGGGCGCACGACCCTGGCCATGGCGCGGGAAGGTGACCTTCCCCGCCCCCTGGCCAGGGTGGGCGGGGCGCACACCGTTCCGTTCGTCGCGGAACTGGCCGTGGCCGCCGTCGTGATCCTGCTCCTGCTGACGACGGACGTGATGACCGTGGTGGGCTTCTCAAGCTTCGGGGTGCTGGTGTACTACGCAGTTGCCAACGCGTCCGCCTACACCCTTGCTTCGCATCCGGGCTACGCGCCGCGCTGGCTGAACGCGGCGGGCTTCCTGGGCTGCGTGGTGCTGGCCTTCACGCTGCCGCCGGCTCCTGTGTCGACCATGGCCGCGGTCCTGGCCGCGGGTACGGCCGGCCGTTGGCTGGTGCTGCGCTTCAGGCAGCAGCAGCGCGGCCGGCAGCGCGGCCGCTAGACCGATGCCGGTGCGGCTGTGGTGCTCACCTGGACGGTGAGGTCCTCCAGCGGCGGGGTCCAGGTCTCCGGGGCTGCCACCACCTGTTCACCGGTCCGGATGTCCTTGACCTGGTGCGTGCCGTCGTCGTCCGTGAACCATACGAACGGGATTCCGCGCCGGTCGGCGAACTTGATCTGCTTGCCGAATTTCTCCGCCTTCGCCGCGACCTCCGTGGGGATGCCCCTGCTGCGAAGCAGGGCAGCAACGTCCTGCGCTGCGCCCCAGCTGTCGTCGTGGCTGAGGGCCACCAGCACGGCCGTGGGCACGGAACGGGAGGCCTTGGCCAGGTCCTGGCTGAGGATCCTGGACACGAGGCGGGTGACGCCGATGGACAGGCCCACCCCCGGGAACTTCCGGTTGCCCTTGGACGCCAATGCATCGTAGCGGCCGCCGGAGCAGATCGATCCCAGCTGTTCATGGCCAACCAGGACAGTCTCCACGACAGTGCCCGTGTAGTAGTCCAGGCCGCGGGCGATGCTCAGGTCCGCCAGCACCTTGCCGGGGGCGCGCTGCACGGCGGCATCAATCACCTGCTCCAATTCATCCAGGCCCTCGTCCAGGAGCTCGTCGCTGACGCCCAGGGCTCGGACCTTCGCCACGAACGAGGTGTCTTCCGTGCGGATGGCCGCCAGCTCCAGCGCCTTGGCTGCCTGCTCGTCGGTGGCACCGAGCTCTGTCTTCAGCAGTTCCGCCACCTTGGCGGGACCGATCTTTTCGAGCTTGTCGATGCTGCGCAGCACGCCCGCGGTGTCATCGAGCCCGATCCCCCGGTAGAAGCCTTCAGCCAGCTTGCGGTTGTTGATCCGGAGCCGGAAGTCCGGGATGGGAAGCGCGCTGAGCGCCTCAGCGATCACCAGGGCAATCTCCACGTCGTAGCGGAACGGCAACTCACCGTCGCCCACAACATCGATGTCCGCTTGGGTGAACTCCCGGGCCCGGCCTTCCTGGGGCCGCTCGCCGCGCCACACCTTCTGGATCTGGTACCGGCGGAACGGGAACGCCAGGTACCCGGCGTTTTCCACGACGTACCGGGCAAACGGGACCGTCAGGTCAAAATGCAGGGCAAGGGCGTGTGGATCGGCCTTGCCGCCCTTGACGGGGTTGTCGCCCTCGTCCTCCTGCAGCCTGCTGAGTCCGTACACTTCCTTGTCGATCTCTCCCTTGCGCAACAACTGGCCCACCGTTTCCACGGCGCGGGTTTCGATCGAGGCAAACCCGTGCAGTTCAAAGACCCGGCGCAGGGTATCGAGCACGTGCAGCTCCACCAGCCGCTCCTCGGGAAGCCACTCGGGGAATCCGGACAGGGAGGCGGTGCGTGCCATGGGGAAAGTTCTCCTTACGGTGAAAGGTGCGCCGGGGGCTGCCCGCGCGCCGCTCCAAGGCGACGTTCGGCGGCAGCACAGCCAGCCATGCATAAACTATGTGCGGCAGCCAGTTTATGCGCCATCCGTGTGCATCTCTAATGCAGCGGACCGGCGCTGATGGCGGCCCCACCTGCGCCCGGCGGCCATCCGCCGGGCATCAGCAGCCCGACGACGAGGAGGACCCTTGGCGGCCAGTTCACGCAGTGCCCGCGAAACAAAACGGCGCATCCAGCAAATGGAGGCCAAGCGCGAGCTGCGGCGCAGCCAGGAGAAGCGGCGCAAACGCGACAACCTCGTGGCCGCCGGCGCGGGAGCCGCCGCCGTCGCGCTCGCCGTCGTGCTTCAACTCACCGCCTTCGCCGGAAATCCCACCGAGGACGAATACGCTGCCGCGCAGGCCGGGCTGACCGACCCGTCGGCGTCCGCAAGCGCCTCCGCCACCCCGTCTCCGCAAGTATCCAACGGGGCGAACATTCCCGCAGCCGAGACCGCCGCCGGCAAGACATTCTCCGGTGAGCTGTCGCTGAACGGCAGCCCCCTTGGCGTGGAAGTGGACGGCACCAAGGCGCCCCAAGCGGCCGCAGTGTTCAAGTCACTCAGCGACCAAGGCTTTTTCAACGGCAAGACCTGCCACCGCTTGACCACAGCGGACCAGTTCGGTGTCCTGCAATGCGGCTCCGCCAACGGTGACGGCCAGGGTGACCCGAACTACACCTGGGGCCCCTTGGAAAATGCTCCTGCCGACAACAAATATCCCGCAGGAACCATCGCCGTGGCGCGGAGCGGCAACAACGCCTACGGAAACGGCACGCAGTTCTTCATTGTCTACAAGGACACTGTCATCAATCCTGACTCTGCCGGCGGCTACACGGTGGTGGGCAAAGTGACCTCCGGGCTGGACGCAGTGACCAAGATTGCCGCCGCAGGTATTAAGCCCGGGGCCAGTGACACAGACGGCGCACCGATCCAACCAGTCACGATAGACTCGTTTTCTCTGAAGTAGGACGCCGGGCCCAAGCGGACACGGTGCAGTACGTGAGTATTTCCCTCCAAGCGAAAGACTTTTAGCGGTGACAGACAGTCAGAAATCCGACGAAACAGCAACAGACCTGACCGTGGCGGCGGCCTCGGACACCAGCGAAGGCGCCGGCACCGAAGCAACGAACCCACCGGCATCCGCAGCCCCGGAAGAGGCCGCTCCCGAGGAAACGCCCTCTGCAGCACCTGCTGCGGGCCCCCGGCCTTCCGCGCCTTCTCCTGCCGCGTTTGCGTCGCGCCCGAAGCCTGCTGCAGCCGCTCCTGCCGCCGCACCCGTTCCTGCCGCTCCCAGCACGTCCGTCGCCGAGGCCTCCAAGTGGGGCCGGGTGGAAGGGGACGGCCACGTTTACCTGACGATCGACGGCGGTGAGCACCCGGTTGGGCAGTACCCCGGCGTCAGCGGCGAGGAAGCCCTGATCTACTTCGCCCGGAAGTACGACGACGTCGTGGCACAGATCGTGCTCCTGGAACAGCGGGTCAGCTCCAAGGCTCCCAGCACTGACATGCAGAAGACCGTGACCCACCTGCACGAGCAGCTCGCCGAGCGGAACATGGTGGGCGACCTCCGCGCCGCCGAGGCCAGGCTGAAAAAGCTGGCCGGCCAGATCACGGAACTCGAGAAAGCCGAAAAGGCCGAGCACGACGCCGTCCGCGCCGCCGAACTCGCGGCCAGGGAAGCCATCGTGGCTGAAGCGGAGGAGATCTCCGGCCAGGATCCCGCGCAGACGCAGTGGAAGACTTCCAGTGCCCGGATGAACGAGTTGTTCGAGAATTGGAAGGCCGCGCAGAAGAGCGGTGTCCGGCTGGGCCGCAGCAACGAGGATGCACTGTGGAAGCGGTTCAGGGCTGCACGTACCGTCTTCGACCGCCACCGCAGGGCGTATTTCTCGCAGCTGGACAGCAACAACTCGGCGGCCAAGGCCGCCAAGGAGAAGCTGATCGCCGAGGCTGAGGCGCTGTCCACCTCGACGGACTGGGGCTTCGCCGCCGGCGAGTACCGGCGGCTGATGGACCAGTGGAAGGCATCGCCGCGCGCCAGCCGGAAGGACGACGACGCACTGTGGGCCCGGTTCCGCGCCGCCCAGGACGTGTTCTTCACCTCCCGCCAGGCTGCCAACGACGAGATTGACCAGGAGTACACGGCCAACCTCGCCGTCAAGGAGGAGCTGCTGGCTGAGGCCAACGCGATCCTCCCGGTGAATGACCTCGCGGCCGCAAAGAAGGCACTGCAGTCCGTCCGTGACCGTTGGGAAGAAGCAGGCAAGGTGCCCCGGGCAGACATGGGCCGGATTGAAGCAGGCCTGCGGAAGGTGGAGGACGCCGTCCGCCACGCCGAGGAAGAGCAGTGGCAGCGGTCCAACCCGGAGCGCAAGGCCCGCACCAACAGCGCCCTGTCACAGCTGGAGTCCGCCATTGCAGGGCTCCAGGAGGACCTCGCAAAGGCAGAGAAGAGCGGCGACCAGCGCAAGATCAAGGCCGCCCAGGAAGCCCTCGAAGCCCGCCAGGCATGGCTGGACCAGATCCAGCGCTCGGCCAGCGAGCTGTCCTGACGCTTCCCCTGACTGACGCGGGCCCGGTCCGGTTATCCACATAACCCGGACCGGGCCTGTGCTCGTTAACAGCCATCCGGGCAGGATGGGGACATGGCCACAGCACCAGTTCCTCCGGCTCCCGGGCAACCCAGCACTTCCGTTGCGGGCACTCCCGGTGCAGGCAGCCAACTCCAGGGCACAGACGCCGCCTCAGCGCCCCGTTTTCCGGAGCTCTACGCCCCCGGGGCTCCCTTTGCTGCGCCCGAACTGCAGTCACTCGCCGCCGACGGTCTGCTGGCCCGGTTCCACCAACACGGCTACACCCTGCCCGGGATGCCCGCCTCGCCGAAGCTCCGGGCCCGGGCGGCCGCCGCAGTGGTCCCCGCGGCGGTACGGCAACGTGTGGTGGCCGGCCGGATGACCGCTGCCTGGATCTTCGGTTGTGCCGCGGAACCTGACCGGCTTGCACTGCTGGTGGATACGAAACGGAGGGTATCGAGCCTGCGGAACACGCGCGGCTGCACCCTTCACGAAGTGAAGCTTGGTCCGCTCGATGTCATCAGCCTGGGCGGGCTGATGGTCTCCACCCCGCTGCGGACGGCGCTGGATATTGCCCTCCACGTGGAAGCGGAACGAGCCCTGCCTGCCCTCACGGCCTTACTGGCCAGGCCGCAGCAGGACGTGGGACTCCGGCTGCTTGTCCGTGCCATCGAAGCCACACCCCGGGTTCCCCACAAGCGGGCAGCGCTGGAAAAACTGGCGCTGCTAGCTCCGGCGCTTGTTCCCGGTGGTGCGGTAGACATCGAACACGCCGTCGATCCGTCGGACCGCGCTCAACACGTGGCTGAGGTACTTGGGGTCGCCCATTTCAAAAGCGAACTTTGAGATGGCCACCCGGTCGGTGGACGTGTGGACACTGGCCGCCAGAATGTTCACGTGGTTCTCCGACAAGACGCGGGTGACATCGGAGAGCAGCGATTTGCGGTCGAGCGCCTCTACCTGGATTTCCACCAGGAACACGCTTGACTGGGTGGGCGCCCAGTCAACGTCCACGATCCGGTCGGGCTGGTCCTTGAGGTCCGAGATGTTGGTGCAGTCGGTGCGGTGCACGGAAACGCCCGAACCCCTGGTCACGAACCCGAGGATGGGATCCGGCGGCACGGGGGTACAGCACCGGGCCAGCTTCACCCAGACGTCGCCCACGCCGCGGACCACCACGCCGGAATCGGAGAAGCGGGCCTTGGTGACCTGGGTGGGGATGCTGACCTCTTCGACGTCATCATCGGCGCTTTCGTTGCCGCCCAGGCTCTCGATGAGCTTCTCCATGACGGACTGGGCCGACGTGTGGCCGTCACCCACGCCAGCGTAGAGGCCGGAGATGTCGGTGTACTTGAACTCCTCGGCCACGGCGGCCAGGGCCTCGTGTGTCATCAGCCGCTGCAGCGGAAGGTTCTGCTTCCGCATGGCGCGGGTCAGCAGTTCCTTGCCGCGGTCGATCGCCTCTTCGCGGCGTTCCTTGCTGAACCATTGCCGGATCTTGTTGCGGGCCCGCGCGCTTTTAACGAAGTGCTGCCAGTCCTGGCTGGGGCCGGCGCCCTCGGCTTTCGAGGTGAAGATCTCCACCCAGTCGCCGTGGTTCAGTTCGCTGTTGAGCGGAACCAGCTTCCCGTTGACCCGGGCGCCGATGGTTCGGTGCCCCACCTCGGTGTGCACGGCGTAGGCGAAGTCAACGGGTGTCGATCCCGCCGGCAACGCCATGACCTCGCCCTTGGGGGTGAAGACGAACACTTCGCGGGCGTTGATTTCAAAGCGGAGCGAGTCCAGGAACTCTCCCGGATCGGACGTTTCCTGCTGCCAGTCCACCAGGGAGCGCAGCCAGCCCATGTCGCCGTCGCGCGGGCTCCCGGGGCCGACGGCGGTGCGGTTCGGCTGGTCTTTGTATTTCCAGTGTGCGGCCACGCCGTATTCGGCCCGGCGGTGCATTTCGTGCGTGCGGATCTGGATTTCCACCGGCTTGCCGCCGGGGCCGATCACGGTGGTGTGCAGGGACTGGTACATGTTGAATTTGGGCATCGCGATGTAATCCTTGAACCTGCCAGGCAGCGGGTTCCAGCGCGAATGCATGGTGCCCAGGGCTGCATAACAGTCCCGGACGGAGTCCACCAGGACACGGACACCCATGAGGTCATTGATGTCGTCAAAGTCCTTGTCGCGGACAATCATCTTTTGGTAGATCGAGTAATAGTGCTTGGGCCGGCCGGTGATGGTGGCCTTGATGCGGGCGGCACGCAGGTCCTCGGTGATCTGGTCGCGGATGACGCCCAGGCTCTTTTCCCGCTCGGGGGTCCGGTCCCCCACCATCCGGACAATCTCTTCGTACACCTTGGGATAGAGCGCCGCGAAGGACAGGTCCTCCAACTCCCATTTGATGGTGTTCATGCCCAGGCGGTGCGCGAGCGGAGCGAAAATCTCCAGGGTCTCCCGCGCCTTGCGGGCTGACGACTCAGCGGACACGAACCGCCAGGTGCGCGCATTGTGCAGCCGGTCCGCCAGCTTGATCATCAGCACCCGGATGTCCTTGGCCATGGCGACGACCATCTTGCGGACCGTCTCGGACTGAGCGGCTTCGCCGAAACTGACCTTGTCCAGTTTGGTCACGCCGTCCACCAGCATGGCCACTTCGGGCCCGAAGTCCCGCTTCAGGTCCGCCAGGGTATACGGGGTGTCCTCCACGGTGTCATGCAGCAGGGCCGCTGCCAGGGTGGTGCCGCTGAGCCCTAGTTCTGCCAGGATGGTGGCGACGGCCACTGGGTGGGTGATGTAGGGGTCGCCACTCTTGCGTTTTTGCCCGCGGTGGCTTCGCTCTGCGACGTCGAACGCGCGCTGGATGAGGTCGAAGTCCTCTTTGGGATTGTTGGCCCGGACCGTCCGCAGCAGTGGTTCGAGGATGGGCGAGTATGTGGCCGTCCCCCGTCCGGTCAGGCGGGCAAGCCGGGACCTGGTGCGCTCACGGCGGCCGGGAAACGTGGCGCGCGAGCCTGAATTGTCCACGGGAACCAACGAACCGGGGCGCGCCGAAGATGCCATACCGGCCTGTACACCGGCGGGATTCTTATCATCCTCTGCCGTAGGCGCCGACGCCGATCGTTCTTCCAATGAAGCACCCCTCACCACCATTTAATTACCCCAGTCTATTCCCCAAGGCAGTGACTTTTATAACCGGCCCCGCATATGCGAAGACCGGGCAACGCAGAGGATGCGTTGCCCGGTCTTTCGGGAGTAACGGGTGCCGTCGGCGGCGGATCAGGCTTGGGCCGGCGAGGCCGGAACTGGCCGTTCCGCCGCACCCGCCCGCCGTTGTTCCACGCGCCGCGCCTGCTTGACGAGGTCCGGTTCGCCCTGGCGGAGCCACGCGTACATCGGGGCGGCCACGAAGATGGTCGCGGCGGTGCCGATGAGGATGCCGACGAACAAGGCCAGCGACAGGTCGCGCAGGGTTCCCGCACCCAAAAGCCCGGCCCCGATGAAGAGAATGGCTCCGACGGGGAGGATGGCCACCATCATGGTGTTGATGGAACGGACCAGGGTTTGGTTGACGGCAAGATTGACCTCCTCGCCGAAAGTCCGGCGGGTGGAGGCATCAATGCCGGAGGTGTTTTCCCGGATCTTGTCGAAGACCACCACGGTGTCATACAGCGAGTAGCTGAGAACCGTGAGGAAGCCGATGATGGCCGACGGCGTGACCTCAAAGTCGCTGAGGGCGTAGACCCCGGCGGTGATGAACATCGTCACCGCCATGCCGGCAAGAGCCGACAGCGACATCTTCCAGGTGCGGAAGTAGAGGGCCATCAGCAACGCCGCGAGGAGCACGAAGACCGCCAGGCCGATCAACGCCTGCTTGGTCACGTCAGCACCCCAGGTGGGACCGACGAACGTGGATGTCACTTCGTTGTCGGTGACTCCGTAGGCCGTGGTCAGGCCTTGCTTGATCTTAAGGGTTTCGTCATCGGTCAGCTTGTCGGTCTGGATCCGCATGGTGTTGCCCGCGACGTTCGCCACGCGGGGGACACTGCCGGCCACCACATCGGTGACGGCGCGCTCACCCACGGTGGCGTCGGTCGTCTTAACATTGGAGACCGTGAATTCAGAGCCGCCCCGGAATTCGATGCCGAGGTTGAAGCCGCCCTTGGCCACCGGGATGAGGATGGACAGGGCCACTGCCACAGCGGCGATGAGGAACCAGATCTTCTTGGCGCCCACAAAGTCGTAGGAGCGCTTTCCGGTGTAGAGCTCGTTACCAAAACTGGCGAAGCCTGACATTACTTGTTCTCCTTCGCGGAGGTTTTCGACGAGCCGGCGAGCTGTTCCTGCTTCTCCGCCAGGCGCCGTTCGGCGATGGTCATGCGTCGTTCGGCCTCGGCTGCGGCACCGGCATTCTTGCCGCGCACCGCCATGGGCCGGTCCTCCGGGGTCCGGATGCGACCGGCACCGCGGTACAGCGGCACCGCTCCGAGCCGTTCCGGATCCAGGCCGGAGAACTTATGGCCTTCACCGAAGAACTTGGTGCGCGCCAGGAGCTGCAGCGTGGGGTGCGTGAACATGAACACCACGATGAGGTCGGCGATGGCTGTCAGGCCAAGGGTGAAAGCGAACCCCCGCACGTTGCCCACAGCGACGAAGTACAGGACCAGCGCAGCGAGGAGGTTGACCGCCTTGGAGGCCAGGACGGTGCGCTTGGCGCGCTTCCAGCCGTTTTCGACGGCGGACACCAGGCCGCGGCCCTCACGCAGTTCGTCACGGATGCGTTCGAAGTAGACAATGAACGAGTCCGCCGTCTGGCCGATGGCGACGATAATGCCCGCGACGCCCGCCAGGGACAGCCGGTAGTTCTCGGTCCAGCCAAGGATCGCGATGGCCAGGTAGGTCAGGGCTCCGGCCACCACCAGGGATGCGATGGTGACAAATCCGAGCGCCCGGTACTGGAACAGCGAGTAGACCACCACGAGGAGGAGGCCGATCAAGCCGGCCAAAAGGCCCATACGCAGCTGTTCACCACCGAGGGTGGCCGAAATCTGCTGCTCGCTTTGGATGTCGAAGCTGATGGGCAGGGCCCCAAAGCGCAGCTGGTCGGACAACGCCTTGGCGGTTTGCTCGGTGAAGCCGCCCGTGATCTGCGGGCGTCCGTCAGTGATGACGGCCAGCGAGCGGGGAGCGGAGATGACCTGATCGTCAAGCACAATGGCGAACTGGGACTTGGGATCGGTGCCAGACTCGCCCCCAGCGGCGACGTAGAACTGGTTCAGGCGCTCGGTGACGTCCTTGAACTTGGCCGTGCCTTCGGCGTCGAACTGGATGTTCACGGCCCAGTCATTGGTGACCGCGCCTTGCGCGCCCTGCTGCAGCTGGAAGGACGAGGTGACGATGTTCGTTCCCTTGACCTCCACCGGCCCCAAAATGTACTTGATGGCAGGGGTTTTGGCGGTGGCGGGTTCGCAGGTTACCAATGGCTTGGTGGGATCTGACCGCTGTGATTTCTCGGCTGCGGCGCTGTTGCAGTCCAGCGCTTCGAACTGCTTGTAGATTTCCGGCGTGATCCAGTTGGTGTCGCTGCTGTTGGCCGGCGCAGCGGTCGGCTTGGGCAGCTGGTCGTCCGGGGTCTGTGATTCCGGCGGCACTGCTGCTCCGTCACCGTTGAGGATCACGGGGCGGAAGTTCATGTCGGCGGATGCCTGGATCAGGTTCCGGGTTTCAGCCGACGGCGTGCCGGGAAGGCTGACCACCACGTTGCGGCCGGACTGGGTGCTGATTTCCGCTTCGGAGACGCCGGAGCCGTCCACGCGCTGGCGGATGATCGCCACGGCCTGGTTGAGTTGCTGTTCGTTAATGTCCGAACCACCCTCAACCTTCGGCGCCAGGATCATCTGGGTGCCGCCTTCGAGGTCCAGGGCCAGTTTGGGTGCCCAGCTGGCTTGTCCGGCGATGGTGCCGCCCGCCAGGACGGCGGTCAGTGCTGCCAGGAGTACGCCAAGCCAGACCAGGACGCGCAGCCCTGGTTTCTTGCGGCCAGTTCGTGCCATTGTCGATCTTTCTCTTATTCGCGGAAGAACCGCCGGCGCGGGCTGCAGCCTGCGCCGGCGGCAATCCGCAGCGGTAGAGGGAGGAAAGGAGCCAGCGGGCCTAGCTGTCCTTCTTGCCCTCGTCGTTGAGGCGCTTCAGGGTTTCCTCGGGAGTCTCAGTGCCCGTCACTGGGCTGCCCGTCTCCGGGGTGGTGAGCGAGGAAGCATCGTCGGGGACGGCAGGCGAGGCGGCGGCCGGCTCAGCTGCAGGCTCGACCACCTTGGTCACCGCTTGGCGGTGCACGGTGGCAAGGTTTCCGGGGGACAGTTCAAGGGTGACCTTGTTCTCTGCTTCGTCGATGTCCACGATCCGGCCGAAAAGGCCGAAGCTGGTCATGACCTCCACGCCCGGGGCAAACTTCGACTGGAGCTCTGCCTGCTGCTGCTGCGTCTTCTTGTTGCGGCGGAACATCATGAAGATGAAGACGCCGAGCATGACGAACAGGAGAATTGACATTGGATCCAAGGGGAATTCCGTTCTTTTGCGTGGGTGTTGCCGGTTTTCCAGCGACGTCGGCCTGGCTTCAGCCGGGGCGGGATGTAGATGCAGGCAAAGCCTGACGGTTCCTTCCCCAAGCGACGGAGGCGTCAGGGCCACCGGCGAAACAAAGCGCCGAACGTGCCGGGCGTCATACCAGTCTAAAGGGAAAAGCTGAAGGGAGCCTGCTATTGGCCTTCCGGGGCCCATTCGCCGGCGCCGGCGGCTTCTTCCCCGGAATCGAAAAGGTCCAGCTGTTCCTGCGCGAAGACTCCCGACGGGATGGCGTAGCCCAGGTGCGTCCAGGCGGGCGCCATGGCGATCCGGCCGCGGGGGGTCCGCCCCAGCAGGCCCTCGCGGACCAGGAAGGGTTCCGCCACCGTCTCCACGGTTTCGGTTTCTTCACCGACGGCGATGGCGAGCGTGGACAGGCCTACGGGGCCGCCGCCGAACTTGGTGATCAGGGCCTCAAGGACGGCCCGGTCCAGCCGGTCAAGGCCCTTCTTGTCCACTTCGTACATGTCCAGGGCGGCTGAAGCTGCCCGTGAGTCGATCTGCTCGATGCCGTGCACCAGCGCCCAGTCCCGGACCCGGCGCAGGAGCCGGTTGGCAATGCGGGGGGTGCCGCGGGAACGGCCTGCGATTTCGGCGAAGCCCGCGGAGTTCACTTTCAGGTCCAGCAGGCCGGCGGAGCGCCGCAGGACCAGCTCAAGTTCGGGAACGGAGTAGAACTCGAGGTGGCCGGTAAAGCCGAACCGGTCCCGGAGCGGGCCCGGGAGCAGACCGGCCCGGGTGGTGGCGCCCACCAGGGTGAACGGCGGGAGCTCCAACGGAATGGCGGTTGCGCCGGCTCCCTTGCCCACCACGATGTCCACGCGGAAGTCTTCCATGGCCATGTACAGCATTTCTTCTGCGGGCCGGGACATGCGGTGGATTTCGTCCAGGAACAGCACCTCGCCCTCCGACAGGGAGGAGAGAATTGCGGCGAGGTCGCCGGCATGCTGGATGGCTGGGCCGCTGCTGAGCCGCAAGGGCGCATTCATCTCCGCGGCAACGATCATGGCCAGCGTGGTCTTGCCAAGGCCGGGAGGCCCCGAAAACAGCACGTGGTCCGCCGTCCGCCCGCGCATCCGGGAGGCCTGCAACACCAGGGACAGCTGCTTGCGGACGCGGTGCTGCCCAACGAAATCATCGAGGTTCTTGGGCCGCAGCGCCGCCTCGATGGCCCGTTCTTCCGGCTCCTCCCCCGCTGCAACCAGTGACGGTTCAGCCACGGCTGCCTACGCGGTTGCCTGCCCGGGCGCCGTCCTGGCCCAACCAGCGGAGCGTGGTGCGCAGGATCTCCGGAACATTGCCGCGGAAGGAGACCTCGGGTTCGTCGGCCAAGGCCTTGTCGATGCTGCCAGACGCGTCTTTTTCGGACCAGCCAAGGCTGGTCATCGCGGCGATCACCTGCGGCTTCCAGGCGGCCTCGGCGGGGGTTGCGGCGCCGGCCACGGGAGCGGTCCCGTGCGGAACGAGCTTGCCGGCCAGTTCAAGCACAATCCGGCCCGCCACCTTGGGACCGATCCCCGGAACCTTGGTGAACGTCTTGCTGTCCCCAGTGTGCGCGGCGACGCGGATCGCCTCCGGCTCATGGACCGCCAGCACGGCAAGGGCAAGCCTGGGGCCGACACCGCTGACACTGAGCAGGACGTCGAAAACCTCGCGTTCGTCGTCGGATGCGAAGCCGAAAAGCGTCAGCGAGTCTTCCCTGACGATCAGGGACGTGAAGAGCTGCCCCTGTTCGCCCACCTGCAGCCGGCTGAGGGTCTGCGGCGTCGCGTTCACGCTCATGCCTGCGCCATTGAGGTCGATGACGGCCGTGGACAGGCCGACGTGCGCTACGGTTCCGCGGAGGAAACTGATCAAGGCCGGGCTCCCGTTGTATCGCCGGCCTCGCAGTGAGCACCCGGCTATCCGAACATATCTACGAATACCCTAGCAAGCGGCAGGGACATTCAGCGTGCGCGGCGCGCCTTGGCCTCAGCCTCGGCCCACGCCCGCTGGGCCGGCGTCAAGGACGAACTGCCTGGCCCGGTGGTTGCCACGGCCGCACCGCTTCCGGCCCGCCACGCGTGGGTGATGGCCAGAGCCAGCGCGTCGGCGGCATCAGCCGGCCGCGGCGGCGCCTCGAGGCGGAGGATCTTGGTGACCAGCTTGGTCACGGCGTCCTTGTTGGACGAACCGCTCCCGGTGACCGCCGCCTTCACTTCCGACGGCGTATGCAGGGCCACCGGGATGCCGCGGCGGGCGGCCGCCGCGATGACGACGCCGGACGCCTGCGCCACGCCCATGACGGTGCTGACGTTCAGCTGCGAAAAGACGCGTTCGACGGCGAGGACCTCGGGTTCGTACCGGTCCAGCCACTCGTCGATGGCGGTGGCGATCACCAGCAGCCGCCGGTCCAGCGATTCCTCGGGCGAGGTGCCCACCACACCGACGGCCACCATGGTGGCCCTGCGGTTCCGCTCGACGTCCACCACGCCGATCCCGCAACGGGTCAGGCCGGGGTCGACGCCCAGGACGCGGAGCGTCAACGCCGGTGCCGGGTCTTAGTTGGCAAGGCGGGACGTCACTCTGATTCCAGGGCAGCCTGGACTTCGTCGCTGAGGTCGGCGTTGCTGTAGACGTTTTGGACGTCGTCGAGGTCTTCGAGGGCGTCTGCCAGCTTCAGGAACTTCCGGGCGCCGTCGACGTCGAGTTCCACCTGCATCGACGGGACGAACTCCACCTCGTCGGTGTCGTATTCGATGCCGGCTTCCGTCAGCGCCTCGCGGATGGCCTGCAGGTCACCCGGTTCCGAGTGGATCTCGAAGGTCTCGCCGTTGTCCTTCACTTCCTCGGCGCCTGCGTCCAGCACGGCCATCAGGACGTCGTCCTCGCTCAGGCCGTTCTTGGGCAGGTTAACCACGCCCTTGCGCGTGAAGAGGTAGCTGACCGACCCGGGATCGGCAATGGTGCCGCCGTTGCGGGAGATGGCCAGGCGGACCTCGGAGGCCGCGCGGTTCTTGTTGTCCGTGAGGCACTCGATCAGCAGCGCCGAGCCCTGGGGGCCACGGGCCTCGTACATGATCTCGGTGTAGTCCACCACTTCGCCGGTGAGGCCGGCGCCGCGCTTGATGGCGCGATCGATGTTGTCGTTGGGGACCGAGGTCTTCTTGGCCTTGGTTACCGCCAGTTCCAGGCCCGGGTTGCCCGCGAGGTCCGGGCCGCCCATCCGGGCGGCTACTTCGATGTTCTTGATCAGCTTGGCGAACGACTTTGCGCGGCGGCTGTCAATGATCGCCTTTTTGTGCTTGGTCGTCGCCCATTTGGAGTGGCCTGACATGCTTTACGCTTCTCCTCTGATCATGCGGATAAAAAGTTCGTGTACGCGTTTTTCGCCAGTCACTTCCGGGTGGAAGGAGGTGGCCAGCAGCTGGCCGGAACGCACTGCCACAATTCTAGCCGCCCCGGGCAGCGGGACGGCGTGGGAGGCGTGCTCCGGGTCCGCCGGCTCAACCTGGGCGAGGACTTCCACTCCCGGGCCCACCCGCTCCACCCACGGGCCACGGATGAAGACGGCGTGCACAGGGGCCACCCCGGATTCGGTGGCGCTGAAGTCCAGCCCCTTGAAGTCCAGGTCGGTTTCGAAGGACTCCCGCTGGCGCCCGAACGCGTTGCGGCGGACGGTGATGTCCAGTCCTCCGAATGTCTGCTGTGGGGCGCCGGAGAGATCGGTTGCGGGATCCGCGATGTCCGAGGCGAGCAGGATCATCCCGGCGCACGAGCCGTAGACGGGGAGCCCTTCGGCGATGTACTTCCGGAGCGGATCGGCGAGCTCGAAGGCCCGGGCGAGCTTGTCGATGGTGGTCGATTCTCCGCCGGGGATGATGAGGCCGTCCAGGCCGTCCAGCTCCCGGGGGCGCCGCACCGGCACGCCGCGGGCGCCGGTGGCCTCGGCCGCGTGGAGATGCTCGCGGAAATCGCCTTGCAGGGCCAGGACACCGATCCGCAGGCCTGCTCCCACGCGCGCAGGAGCCGCTGAAGGGGGATTTGTCATCCCTCCAGCATACGGGCCAGGCCCGCCGCCCGCGGTCCGGCAGCACGTTTCCGGCAGCGGTTGCATGCCGTTGCTGGGATATATTCAAAACATGGTCTTCTTCAGTGTTCCGCTCGGCAAGCTGGTCCGCCGGGTGTCCCGGCTTCGGGGCGGCGGCTCGGCCCTGCCGGGCCTGGTGGTCGAGAAAATCGATCCCGGGTTCATGCGGCGGACGCTCAGCGCCCTCCCCCACGGCGTGGCCGTCGTCAGCGGCACCAACGGCAAAACCACCACCACGAAAATGGTGGTTGAACTGCTCGAAAGCCAGGGTCTGAAGGTTTTCACCAACCGCACCGGAAGCAACTTCACCCGCGGCGTGGCGGCGGCGCTCCTGGGCGAAGTGGACTGGCGTGGCCGGCTGGACGCCGACGTCGCGGTCCTGGAACTCGACGAAGCCCACGCGGTGCACTTCGTGAACAGCGTCCCGCCCCGCTACTGCCTGCTGCTGAATGTGCTGCGCGACCAGCTGGACCGCTTTGGCGAGATCGACAAGACCGCCCAGCTGCTCCAGCACATCGCCGCCAAGACCACCGGAACCGTTGTCCTGAACCGTGAGGACCCGCGGGTGGCACGCATCGCGGACACCCTCACCGGCCAGGAGGTCAAGTACTTCGGCCTGGACGAATCGTTGCTGGGAACCTTTCCCAACGACGACGACATGCGCGCAGCCCCCGGCAGCCCTGCTCCGGCGGCCCTGCCCGCAAAGCCGCCGGCCGACGTCGTACTGCTGAAGGTGGGCGCGGACAGCGCCGAGTTTGCGTACGACGGCGGAACGGTCACCACGGCGATGAAGCTGCGGGGCGTATACAACATCTTCAACGCCGCGGCGGCATTGACGCTGGCCCGCAGCATTTGCGGCGGCGGAGCCGCCACCGCCAACCACGCCACGTTGTTGGAGGCGCTCTCCCGGGTGGCGCCCGCGTTTGGACGCGGCGAAAGCCTGACCGTCGACGGACTGCCACTCGACCTTGTCCTGGTGAAGAACCCGAGCGGATTCCGGCTGGGGCTCAAGTCCTTCCCGGCCGGCGGGTACGCCACCATGATCGCTATCAATGACAACTACGCCGACGGCCGGGACATGTCCTGGCTGTGGGATGTGGAATTCGATTCGCTCCGGGCCGAAGGTGTTGACCAGCTGACCGGTTCCAGGGCCTATGACATGGCCCTCCGGCTGCAGTACGACGACGTCCGTATCGGCGCCGTCCAGCCCGAGATCGCCCCCGCGCTGGCGGCTTTCATCAGGGAAGGACGCGGGAAGCCCAAGCGGATCTTCTGCACATACACCGCCATGCTGGCCATCCGCCGTGAGCTGGCCAAAATCACCACCGTGGAGGTTGTCTCGTGAACCCAGCCGAAGCCTCGACCGCTGCCGCTCCGTCCAAGGGCACGCTCCGCGTGGTGCAGCTCTACCCGCGGGACATGAACATTTACGGCGACTGGGGCAACGCCCTGGTCCTGCAACGCAGGATCGCCTGGCACGGCTACACGCCCGATGTCCTTGAATACAACGTGGGCGATCCTTTTCCCGACAATGTGGACATCATCGTCGGTGGTGGCGGCCAGGACAGCGGGCAGCTGGTGATCCAGGACGATCTGCAGGCCCGGGCCGGCGAATTGCGGGAACTGGCCGAAGAAGGGGCGCCCATGCTGGTCATTTGCGGCCTCTACCAGCTTTTCGGCCGCTTCTTCAAGACCCGCACCGGTGCAGTGATTCCGGGCATCGGCATCCTTGACGTCGAAACACACGGCACGGACGAGCGCCTGATCGGTAATGTCAAGGTGTCAACCAGCGAGTTCGGCGAAGTCCTTGGCTACGAAAACCACAGCGGGCAAACCACCCTGGGCAGCGGGGTCAGGCCCCTGGGCACGGTTCCCAAGGGCACAGGAAACAACAGCACTGACGGCCACGAAGGTGCCCGGTACCGCAATATTGTGGCCAGCTACCTGCACGGTTCCCTGCTGCCGAAGAACCCGGCCATTGCCGACTTTCTGATCCGGACCGCGGCAGAACGAAAGTTCGGCAGCTTCTCCCCCGGAACACCGGACGATGCCTACGCTGTCCTGGCGCGGGAGCACGCGGCCCGCAGGCCCCGCTAAAGTCACTGCCGCACGCGGGCGCCGCCGCCTAGCGCCATTGGAAATACTCGCGGTGGATGTTGGCCCGGCGGACTCCGGCTGCCCGGAAGGCCTTCCGGAACTGGCGCAGCATGGTGTCCGGGCCGCCCATGAACACCGACAGCCTGCGTGGTTCGGTGCCCACGGCTTCCAGGACCGACTCAGGGGTCAGGCGGCCGTCCGCCGCGGTGTCCACCATGTGGACCATAAGCCGCGGATGGTTCCTGGCGACGGCGGCGATCTCGTCGGCGAACGGGGAGGGTCCCGCCGACGTGACGAAGAAATGGACGTTTTCATGCAGTTCCCCGTCGAGTGACCGGAGCCAGCTGAGGAACGGTGTGATGCCCACGCCGCCGGCGATCCAGACCTGGTCGGCGGTGCCGCGGTGCCGGTCGAAACGTCCGTAGGGCCCGCCGACCACCGCCGGCATCCCCGGCTGGATGACGTCCGGAAGCCTGGTGGTGTGGTCCCCCAGGGCCTTCACCGTGATGCTGATGCCGCCCTCGCCCGCGGGCCCGGAAATGGAAAATGGATGCCGCTGCCAGCCTTCTGCCGTTTCCAGGTAGATCATGGCAAACTGCCCGGGTTTGAAACCCAGGGGGCGGCCCAGGGGACGGAGGGCCACCTCCACCAGGTCCGCAGCGACCGTCCGGACGCCCGATACCTGGTAATCGTGGTGCGGCAGGAAGTGGCGGGAAAGCAGCTCCCGATAGGCATAGAACGCCAGACCCGTCGCCCCGATGGCCACGTAGCTCCACCGCAACGCGGGGGCCGCCTCGAAGGCGCTGGCATCCAGCAGGCCGTGCAGGAATCCGGCAGCCACGAACAACCCGGTCAGCCGGTGGAAACCGCGCCAGCGTTCATAACCACCGAGCAGCCGGGCCGCCAGTTGGAAGGCCCGGGTTTGCAGCAATGCGATGACGACGCGGCGGGCGGCCGCCGGAAGCATGGTCCGCCACCGCGGGAGGATGGCCCACACCACCAGCGTCATAAGGCCGCAGATGGCCACCACGGCCAGCATCTTGCCCAAGCTCGTGGCCTCGGGGCTGGCCGCAAATTCAATGTGCGGCAGCAACAGGACAGTTGCCGAGATTGCCGCCCTCCGGTGCCAGATGGCCGCGTGGTCAATTCCGCCAAAAATCGGTTCGACGTGCGGGAGCGTGCTGACCAGGACCAGGGCGATCGAGTACAGCAGGACCGACTCCCCGCCGAAAAGCTGACCCACGTAGCCAAGGACAGGTTCCCCCGCCGGACGCACCGCGTACCAGAACAAGGCGTACGCCACTGCCAACACCAGCACCGCCCCGGGACCCATCCAGCGGAGGGGCATTCCCAGGATGGCGGCCCGTGGCCTCTTGGCAGGCTTGGTCATTGGCCGGATCCCTTCGTGGTGGCAACCTGCTGCGGATCCAGGCAAAGGACACGCAAAGTGCGGGCCGTTCGTGGCACGCACTCGCAATTCTAGGGAGGGCCACGCGCCGCAGCCGCCTTTTCGGATAATTGAGAAGCGTGGCCTGCTGTGAAAGGTTTACCCCATGACGAACCCGCTGCTGACCCCGAGTCCCTTGCCGTATGGCCTGCCGCCCTTTGCACTCCTCACCGCTGAGCACTACGGGGAGGCCGTCAGGGCAGGGTTGGCGGAACACGTGCGCGAGATCAAGGCCATCACAGACTCTGAAGAGCCCCCGACCTTCGAAAATACTGCACTTGCCATGGAGCGCTCGGGGCAACTGCTGAACCGGGCGGCAGCTGCCTTCTTCACGCTGGTTTCCGCCGACGCCTCGCCGCGGATCAGGGAACTGGAAACGGAACTGTCGCCGCTCCTGTCAGCCCACCAGGACGAGATATATCTCAATCGGGCCTTGTTCGACAGGTTTTCCGCGATCGACACCGACCGCCTCGACGCCGAATCAGGCCGGCTGGTGGAGGAATACCTCAAGGAGTTCCGCCAGTCCGGCATCCAGCTGGACGACGCCGGCCAGGAACGCCTGCGGGCCATCAACGCCGAGCTGGCCCAGCTGGGCACCGAATTCGGGCAGCGCGTCAAGGAGGGCATGAAGTCCGCGTCGCTGCTCCTGGACGATGCCGCCGAGCTCGCGGGGCTGCCCGCGGACGACGTCGCCAGCGCTGCGGAGGCGGCCCGGGCTGCCGGCCACGACAGCGGATTCCTGCTCACCCTCATCCAGCCCGGCAACCAGCCGGCCCTGGCGGCGCTGCAGGACCGGGACGTCCGGCGCCGCCTGTTCGAAGCATCGGTGGCGCGGGGAAGCGATGGCAGCAGCCTCGACGTCCTGGACCTGGCCCGGTCCACGGCCGGCCTGCGGGCCGAGAAAGCCCGGCTGTTGGGCTTCGCCAATTACGCCGAGCTCGTGGCGGACCGGCAGACGGCGCCTGACTTCCAGGCGGTCCACACCATGCTCAACCGGATGGCCCCGGCTGCCGTCCGCAATGCCGACGCCGAGGCGGCAGCCCTGGCGGAAATTGCCGGCCACCCCCTGGAACCCTGGGACTGGGCTTTCTATTCGGCCATGGTGCGGCGGGACAAGTACGACGTCGACGAACAAGCCCTCCGCCCGTACT
Organism: Arthrobacter sp. AG258; assembly: GCF_004364695.1. NCBI lineage: Bacteria > Bacillati > Actinomycetota > Actinomycetes > Micrococcales > Micrococcaceae > Arthrobacter > Arthrobacter sp. AG258. The sequence continues at coordinate 329,718 of NZ_SOBI01000004.1, forward strand.
TCGAACTGGACCGGGCCATCACGGACGGCGTCTTCTTCGCCGCCACAGCACTGTACGGGATCACGTTCCACGAGCGGACCGACCTCCAGGGCTACCACCCGGACGTACGGATCTGGGAGGTCCGCGATGAAGACGGCGCCGGCCTGGGCCTGTTCCTCGGTGACTACTACGCCCGCGAAACCAAGCGCGGCGGGGCATGGATGAACTCGCTCGTTGAACAGTCAGCGCTGCTGGAGACCAGGCCCGTGGTGATCAACACCCTCAATATTTCCAAACCTGCGGCTGGTGAACCCACGCTGTTGACCCTGGATGAGCTGCGCACCTTGTTCCACGAATTCGGCCACGCACTCCATGGCCTGTTGTCAGCGGTCACCTATCCGCGCTTCGCCGGGACGTCCGTGCCGCGGGATTTCGTTGAGTACCCATCCCAGGTCAACGAAATGTGGATCATGTGGCCCGAGGTGCTGTCCAACTACGCCCGCCATCACGTCACCGGGGAGCCGTTGCCCCGGGCCGTCGTGGAGCGGCTGGAAGAATCGCGGTTGTGGGGAGAAGGTTTCGCCACCACCGAGTACCTCGGCGCGGCACTTCTCGACCTCGCCTGGCACGTGCTGGAGCCGGGAGATATCCCTGATGACGCACTGGCCTTTGAGGCGAAGGCCCTTGCAGCGGCCGGAGTCGGGCACCGCCTGATTCCGCCGCGGTACCGGACCGGGTACTTCCAGCACATCTTCGCGGGGGCGGGCTACGCGGCAGGTTATTACTCCTACATCTGGAGCGAGGTGCTCGACGCCGAGACCGTCGAGTGGTTTAAGGAGAACGGCGGCCTGTCCCGGGCCAACGGGGACTTCTTCCGCACCGAACTGCTCTCCCGCGGCAACAGCCGCGACCCGCTGGAGTCCTTCCGGGCCTTCCGCGGCCGGGACGCCCGGCTCGACCCGCTGCTCAAGCGCCGCGGCCTGGAGTAACGCCGCATCGATTGCCCAGTAAGCGTCGTTTAGAGCCCCCAAAACGACAAGTACGGAGCAATCGATGCAAAAGAACGACGCCGGTCCCCCACCAAGAGAGGTGAGGAACCGGCGTCGTACTATAAAGAAAAGCACGACGGTGGGTGCTGATCCGGCAGCGTGCGTAAAAGGGGCCCCGCCCCCAGCCACCACCAAAAATGGCGGCAGCGGAAGGCGGGGAATAGCACGCCGAGGATCAGCGCCCACCGGGCGCGGAAGCGACTTACCAGCCGCGCTCGGCGAGGCGGTGCGGCTGCGGGATCTCGTCGACGTTGATGCCCACCATGGCTTCGCCCAGGCCGCGGGAGGCCTTGGCGATGACGTCGGGGTCATCGAAGAAGGTGGTGGCCTTGACGACGGCGGCGGCGCGCTGGGCCGGGTTGCCGGACTTGAAGATGCCGGAGCCGACGAACACGCCGTCGGCGCCGAGCTGCATCATCATGGCGGCGTCAGCCGGGGTGGCGATGCCGCCGGCGGTGAACAGCACGACGGGCAGCTTGCCGGCAGCGGCAACTTCCTTGACCAGTTCGTACGGTGCCTGCAGTTCCTTGGCCGCGACGTAGAGCTCGTCTTCGGGCAGGGCGGCGAGCTTAGCGATCTCCGACCGGATCTTGCGCATGTGGCCGGTGGCGTTGGAGACATCGCCGGTGCCGGCCTCGCCCTTGGAGCGGATCATGGCCGCGCCCTCGTTGATGCGGCGCAGGGCCTCACCCAGGTTGGTGGCACCGCAGACGAAGGGAACCTTGAAGTTCCACTTGTCGATGTGGTTGACGTAATCGGCCGGGGTCAGGACCTCGGACTCGTCGATGTAGTCCACACCGAGGGACTGCAGGACCTGGGCCTCGACGAAGTGGCCGATGCGGGCCTTGGCCATGACCGGGATGGACACGGCGTCAATGATCTGGTCGATCATGTCGGGATCGGACATGCGGGACACGCCGCCCTGGGCGCGGATATCGGCCGGAACACGCTCCAGCGCCATGACTGCCACGGCACCGGCGTCTTCGGCGATGCGGGCCTGCTCGACGTTGACGACGTCCATGATGACGCCGCCCTTGAGCATCTCGGCCATGCCGCGCTTCACGCGGCTGCTGCCCGTGACGCTGTTCGCGGACGAACCGGCCTCGTTGCTTACATCAGGTGTAGACACAAAAACCCCTATGGGTAGACAGATGATCTTCGCCGGGCATGCGGCGGCAGCTGCCGGAGGTGCACGCACGGATTGCCGGGTCGCTTGACCGGGCACTTATATACTAGTCCCCCGCCGCACGGCAGGCTTAATCATGTCTAATCCGCAGGCGTGGGCTCCGCCAAGGCCTGCCGGCGCACGGAAGTGATGCGCTGGACCACCGTCACAAGGCTGGCCGCCGCCAAGAGGACCAGTGTTGCCAGGAGCACCACCGAGGGCAGGCCCAACCCCGTGAGGCCGGTGACCACCAGGACAGATACCAGGCGTTCGGCCCGCTCCGCGATCCCCACATTGGCGGTGAACCCCAACGACTCGGCCTTGGCCCGGGCGTACGAGACAACCATGCCCAGGACAAGGCAAACCAAAGCTGCCGTGGCGATGATGACATTGCTGCCGCCGGTGTAGAACCAGACGGCTACCCCGGCAAAGAGCGCGCCATCGGCGACCCGGTCCAGGGTAGAGTCAAGGAAGTTGCCCCAGCGGCTCTTCACATCCTGCATCCGGGCCATGATGCCGTCCAGGACGTCGGAAAAGATGAAGGCCGTGATAAAAAGCGTTCCCCAGAAGAGCTGGCCCAGCGGGTAGAACACCAAAGCCCCCACGGCCACGCCGAGGGTTCCCGCAATAGTGACCGCGTCCGGGGACACGCCCATCCGAAGCAGCCAACGGGCCAGCGGGGTGAACAGTGCGGTGAAGAATCCGCGGGCGTGCCTATTCAGCATCCGACTCCCCGGGCCAGGCCTGGGCCACTTGTTGACGGACCTCGTCGAGGGTCTGGGTGATGGCCTTGGTCTGGGCAATGATCGGGAAGAAGTTGCCGTCCCCGCCCCAGCGCGGAACGATGTGCTGGTGCAGGTGGGCGGAAATGCCTGCTCCGCCGACAACGCCCTGGTTCATGCCAAGGTTGAAGCCCCCTGGATTGGATACTTTGCGCAGGACCCGCATGGCCGTCTGGGTGAGCTCGGCGAATTCGGCGGTTTCCTCACGGGTCAGGTCCGTGTAGTCCGGGATATGCCGGTAGGGGCACACCAGAAGGTGGCCGGGGTTGTAGGGAAACAGGTTCAGCACCACGTAACAGGTCCTGCCCCGGTAGACGATCAGCGCTTCTTCGTCTGAGCGGGCGGGCCCTGTGCAGAAGGGGCAATCGTCTTCGTTCTTGAACTGGTGCTGGCCGCCCTTGATGTAGGCCATGCGGTGCGGAGTCCACAGGCGCTGGAAGGCGTCCGGGACACCGGCGAGGTCGAAATCGTCGGTAACGCCGGCATCACCCGGATACCCTGCGCCTGTGTTCTCCTGCACTCTGCTGCTTCCGTTCGGCTAGCTGGTCCGGTTGCGGACGGCTTCGGTGATCCGCTTGACCGCTTCGGCCACGGGCACGCCGTTGTCCTGGCTGCCGTCGCGGAAGCGGAAGGACACGGCTCCTGCCTCCGCGTCGTCGCCGCCGGCGATGAGCACGAACGGAATCTTGTCCTTGCTGGCAGTGCGGATCTTCTTGGGGAACCGGTCCGAGGAGGTGTCCACCTCGGCGCGGATTCCCGCCGCTTTAAGCTCGTCGACGACGTCGAACATGTACTCGTTGAAGGCCTCCGCCACGGGGATGCCCACCACCTGGACCGGGGCCAGCCAGGCGGGGAACGCGCCGGCGTAGTGCTCGGTCAGGACGCCCATGAAGCGCTCCACGGATCCAAACAGCGCACGGTGGATCATCACGGGGCGCTGGCGGGTTCCGTCCGCGGCCTGGAACTCGAGTTCGAACCGTTCGGGCAGGTTGAAGTCCAACTGGATGGTGGACATCTGCCAGGTCCGGCCGAGCGCGTCCTTGGCCTGCACGGAGATCTTGGGTCCGTAGAACGCGGCTCCGCCCGGGTCCGGCACCAGTTCCAGCCCGGACTCCTGTGCCACCTCGGCGAGGGTCCTGGTGGCTTCCTCCCAGGTGGCGTCGTCGCCCACGTACTTCTCCGGGTCCTTGGTGGACAGTTCCAGGTAGAAGTCGTTCAGTCCGTAGTCCTTGAGCAGGTCCAGGACGAAGGTCAGGGTCTTGGTGAGCTCGTCCTTCATCTGCTCGCGGGTGCAATAGATGTGGGCGTCGTCCTGTGTCATGCCACGGACGCGGGTCAGGCCATGCACCACGCCGGACTTCTCGTACCGGTACACCGAACCGAATTCGAACAGTCGGAGGGGCAGTTCGCGGTAGGACCGGCCGCGGGCGCGGAAGATGAGGTTGTGCATGGGGCAGTTCATCGGCTTCAGGTAGTAATCCTGGCCGGGCTTGCGCACGGTGCCGTCCTCATTGAGTTCGGCGTCCACGTGCATGGCGGGGAACATGCCGTCCTTGTACCAGTCCAGGTGCCCGGAGACTTCGTACAGGTGGCCCTTGGTGATGTGCGGGGTGTAGACGAACTCGTAGCCGGCCTCGACGTGGCGCTGGCGGGAGTAATCCTCCATCTCCTTGCGGATAATGCCGCCCTTGGGGTGGAACACCGGCAGGCCGGAGCCAAGCTCGTCCGGGAAGGAGAAGAGGTCAAGTTCGGAGCCGAGCTTGCGGTGGTCGCGGCGCTCGGCCTCGGCAATGCGCTCCTGGTAGGCCTTCAGCGCGTCCTTGGTGGGCCAGGCGGTTCCATAGATGCGCTGCAGCTGCTGGTTCTTCTGGTTGCCCAGCCAGTAGGCAGACGAGGACCGGGTCAGCGCGAAGGCGTTGGAGATGAGCTTGGTGTTGGGCAGGTGCGGGCCACGGCAGAGGTCGCACCAGACAGTGGTGCCTTCCTTGCGCTCCACGTTGTCGTAAATGGTGATGTCACCGGCGCCGACCTCGACGTTAACGCCCTCGCCGGCCTCGGCAGCGCCGTCCTTCTTGCCCAGCAGTTCAAGCTTGTAGGGCTCGTCCTTCATGGCCTCGCGGGCCTCGTCCTCGCTGACCACGCGGCGGACGAATTTCTGGTTCTGGTTGACGATTTTGAGCATCATCTTTTCGAGGGTCTTGAGGTCCTCAGGGGTGAAAGGCTCGGCCACGTCGAAATCGAAGTAGAAACCGTCGGTGATGTAGGGGCCGATGCCAAGCTTGGCGTCGGGACGCAGCTGCTGCACTGCCTGCGCCATCACGTGGGCAGTGGAGTGGCGCAGGACGTTCAGGCCGTCGGGGGAATCGATGGTGACGCCCTCCACTTCGGCGCCCTCGGGAAGTTCCTGGTCAAGGTCCTTCAATTCGCCGTTGACGCGGGCTACAACAACGTCACGGCGCTCAAAGAAGAGTTCCGCACCGGTTGTCCCGGTAGTCACCTTGGTCTCTTCGCCATCGACGAGAAGGGTGATCTGCTGGGCATCTGACACGGGTGTCTCCTATTCAAAGTTCAGGCTTCATAGCTTGTGGCATACGGGGACCACAGCCAGCCATCGTCAATGCTATCGGTTCCGACTGGGGCCGACCAACGCGGCAGGTGGTGCCCGGGGCTTGGTTCAGCCGCTGAAACCGGTGATGGCCAGTGCCCTGCTGATGCCGTCAAGGGGATGTGGACCGTCAGAGTCCGGATGCGGTGTTGATTCCGGGAACGGCAAAGTCGCGGTCCTGGCCAGGTCCCAGGCCATGCTCGCGCTCAGGCTGATGCCCCGGGGTCCGGTCCTTCTGGTGGTGCCCCGGATCAACAGCAAACGGGTGCCAAAAAGGAGGGGCCCTGCACTCTCCTGGGCCTCATGGAAGAAGACTGAGTCCACGCAGCCTGTACCGTCGTCGATGCTGATGAACACAACCCGCCTTCCGCCGCGCATGGGAGGGGTCTGGGTGGCCACCCGCACACCGGCCACCAGGACCTCGGTGCCGTTGCGCAGGCTGAGGAGTGAGTCAGCAGTGGTGACGCCAAGCTTGTCCAGTAACGGCCGGTGGCTGTCCATCAGGTGGCTGCTGACATCGACGGCCATGAGATCGAGTTCGGCCCTGACATTCTCCACCAGGGTGGGTGCCGGGAGTCCGGGTTTGATATTTCGCAGTTCAACATCCCCCAAGGGCAGGGAAAGTTGCCCTTCAAGGACTTCAACTCCCTTCCGTGCCCCTTTGCCTGCTTGGAGTTGTTGGAGGTGTTGCACAAGATCGGCCCGGTTTGCGTGGCCTCCCGCTTCACGGTGCAGTGAATCGAAGGCGCCCAGCTGCGCCAGGCGCCGGATGCTGGGCTTGCTGAGCCGCGAGCGCGCCCTGAGGTCCGCCAAAGAGTCGTAGGGCTGTCCGGCGACAATCCGCTTCAATTCCGTCGCTGAGAGCCCGTAAATACCGTTCAGGCTCAATCGGATACCCAATTTTCCCTGGTCCTTGCCTTCCTCCACCCGTTCCACCCGGTACTCCGCCTGGCTGCGGTTGATGTCCAGGGGCAGGATGGGGATGCCAAGACGCCGGGCTTCGGCTACCAGCAGCCGCTTGGGATACATTCCCGGGTCATGCTCCCAGAGCCCGGCGAGGAACGCTTCCGGATGGTGGGCCTTGAGCCAGGCAGACTGGTAGGTGGGCACGGCAAAAGCGGCACCGTGGGCCTTGCAGAAACCAAAGCTGCCAAAGGCCTTGAGGGTTCCCCAGACCTTGTCCACCACGTCAGGAGCGTAATTGCGGGCACGGGCTTCGCGGCGGAAGAATTCCTCCACCGCAGTCTCCAGCGCTTCGTTGCCCAAGGCGCGCCTGAATTCGTCCGCGCGGGCCAGCCCACAACCGGTCATGACATTGAACGTCTTGAGGATCTGCTCATGGAAGACCGTCACTCCATGGGTTTCCTGGAGAACGGGCTTGAGGTCCGGGTGCGGATACACCTCCGGGGCGAACCCATGGCGGTGTTCCAGGAAGGGACGGACCATGTCCGATTTCATGGGTCCCGGCCGGAACAAGGAGATGTCGATAATGAGGTCGTTGAACTCCCGGGGTGCCAGCTTTCCAATCAGTTCCCGCTGGCCCGGGGATTCGATCTGGAAACACCCGAGGGTGTGGGTGCTGCGGATCAGCTCATAGGTCGGTTCGTCATCGAGGGGGACGGCGTTGAGGTCGATCCGGCCGTCAGCGGCGATGTAGTCAGGTCCCCTGCCATCCGGACCTGCCGGGTGGCGGCCAGCAGCCACCACCTCGGCCTTGGAAGGGTGCAGGCGGATCACTTCCCGGACCGCGAAAGCCATGGCGCTCTGCATCCTGACGCCGAGGACATCGAGTTTGAGCATTCCCATGGGGTCCATGTCGTGTTTATCGAACTGGCTCATGGGCAGGCCCAGGCCGCTGGGCTGGACAGGGGTGCGGTCCAGGAGCGTGGCGTCTCCCAGGATGACGCCGCAGGGGTGCATCGAGATATGCCGGGGCAGCCGGTCCAGCCGCTCCGTCAGGTCGACCAGAAGGTCCAGCTGCTGGTTTCCGTCGGCGTCTTTGTGCTCCACCCGGCCGGCGAACGCCTTGAGTTCGGGTTTTTCCTGCAGCGCTTCGCGGAATTTCCTGGCCGAGAACCGCCACAACTGCTTGGCAATTTCCCCCACCTCGTCATCGTCCATCCCCAACGCCATCCCGGCGTCGCGCACTGCCCCGCGGGCCCGGTAGCCGTTTTGCATGCTCATCAGGGTGACGCGCTCTGAGCCGAAGCGTTCGAAGATTTGGCGGTAGACGTTGTGGCGTTCAGCGCTTTCAACGTCGATGTCGATGTCCGGCAGGGTGGCACGGTCGTTGGAGAGGAACCGTTCAAAGATGAGATCGTGCTGCAGCGGATTTACGTGGCTTACCTCGATCAAATAATTGACCAGGCTGGACGCCCCGGACCCACGGGCTGCCGCCCTGACTCCCATGTCCTGGATCATCCGGGATACCTCTGCCACAGTCAGGAAGTAGGACGAGAACCCCAGGTTCCGGATGATCCCCAGCTCATGCTCAAGCCGAGCCAGCATCGTTTTTTCGTCGTGTCCGCCGATCCCCGGGAACCGCCTGCCAATTCCGGCATGGCACCGCTGGATGAGTTCCATATGCGGATCCCGGGTAATTCCAATGACTGATGCCTCCGGCACCACAGGCTGCTTCCATCCCATGTCCGAGGTGGGGTCCATCCGGCAGAGGTCGGCGAGCGCCTCGGTTTGGGCCATCAGTTGCTTGAGGTCAGCGGCCCCATACCCTGCTGCGGTAATGATTTCCTTGCCCAGGCCGTGCATCTGTTCCGCGGTTTTCAGCCACCCCTGGCCTGTGGGCTGGAGCAGCGGTTCCCCTGCCAGCTCCGGCAGGGACTTCAACGTCCGGGCAGAGTCAAGGACATCCGCGGTTGGCGCCCCGTCCGCAGCGCAATACCGCACCGCGTTGCTGAGGATGGCGGGGACGTGGTGTTCTTCGGCGAGCCGGAGCATGCGGACTGCATGGGCAGTGCTGAGGGGGAAGCCGGGCGCGCTGAGCTGGGAGACGATTTCTGCAACGACGGTTCCCGCGGGCATGGCATCCAGCCATTGTTTGAAAAGGGTTCGGGGACGGAGGTACCGCCTGCCTCCCATGGCCTTGCCGACGTCGGAATCCGGTCCAATCAGCACGGTCAGCACCGGTTTGAGCGTTGCCGGGTCGAGGGTCCGGGAGGCCAATTCGGCGCGGGTGACCGCTACCGGCACTGTTCCCCCGGCCTTCCCGGAGGTCCGGGCGTGGGCATCGGAAACCAGCCGGCATAGAGCACGGTAACCCGCGCCATTGTTGTGCCCGCGGGCGAGCACCACCACCCGCCCGGCTACCTGCGTGCGGTGGTCCCCGTCGTCGTCGAAGACCGCAAGGTCCACCCCCACGATGGGGTCGATGCCTGCAGCCATGCAGGCTTTGAGGTGCTTGATGGTGCCATACAGGCCGTCCCGGTCGGTGCAGGCCAGGGCAGTGGCGCCGTCCCTAGCGGCGGCCTGTGCAAGTTCCTCCGGCCAGGAGACGCCGTAATGGGCGCTGAATGCTGTGGAAACGTGAAGGTGGGTGAAGCTCATGCTGTTCTGGGGCGAAGGGCGTCATGGATCCGCAGCAGCCGCCACCGGCCGCTGCCAACATGCCGGGTGAGGTCGAGGGTCAGGGGTTCTGAAGCATTGTTCCCAGCAGCGGGAAGCACCTGGATTCGCCAGATTTCGTGGTCCACCACGCCAGGGCCGCTCCCCAGGGGAGCCCTGGCGTCTTCAGCCCACCACTGGCGGCGTTCATACCACCGGGCGGGCTCGGCGCAGACGAGATAGTCCCTGCCTGCCCACGTTAACGATTCAGGCTGCCCGGAGGGGGAACATGCCACGTCTATGGACTCGCTGAACATGCCCATGCGCGCCTCCCGGACGGTTCTTCCCAAATGCTCCATTCGAATATGTGTTCGAATAAATCAAGTCTACGCCGGGGAGCCGGCAAAACATAGGCGGGGGTGGACGGACCGTGCGGCAGGGAGCAGGATGATGGCATGAGTACCGATGACGCACTCCTGAAGCAGGCAAGCATCAAGACCCAGGACTCCACCCTGGTGGCCACGTTCGATATCGATGGCGCCATTCCGGAGTCCGGCGCCTACGTGGTGGGCTTGATGGGAGCCACGCCGGACTATTCAACGCAGCGGCGGCTGTGCATTGAATTCATGAACGGGGAGGCCATTGCCTGCTACGCGTTCAACCGGGACCAGGGAATCGAAGAAGACTACGACCTGTCCGGCGTATCCCACTCGGAAAACACCATTACCGGGAGCTTTCCCGCCACGGCCTTGAACGGGCTCGGGAAAGGACACGTCCTGTCAGCCTTCAGCGAGGCGGACGGTCGGGAGTTCCAGCATGGGGTTCCGGTGGAGGAAGCCCTGTAGGGGTTTCCTTAGCTGTTTTCCTTATGGATCTTCAGTTCGAGTTCAATGAACGCGGAGATCATGGCCCGGTAGGTTGACTCGACGATGTCCGGGTCAATGTCTTTTTTCTCTGCCGCGGCCCGGACGTGCTCGATGATCCGCTCCACCCGGCCGGGGGCCCGCACCTCGGCGTCGTCGCCTTTCAGGGTGCCGGCGATCCGGATCAGCCGCTCGCGGCGGGCGATGAGGGTGACAATCTGGTCATCCACCTCATCGACGGCAACCCGGACAGCTGCGAGCTGTTCCTTGTCGGCCTGGGCATCCCGATCGTTTCCTTGAATTGTCGCCATCATCTGACAGTATCGAAGCATGGAGCCAAGAGTCGACTTTATCTCCCTCGGCGTCCGCAGCGTTGACCGGTCGCGGGCCTTCTACATCGACGGCCTCGGCTGGCCGGTCCACCGCGAGGTTGCCGGGGAGGTGCTGTTCATCCAGGTGAACCACGGGCTGGTGCTCTCCCTCTGGGACGCCCGGCAGATGCAGGCGGAGGCAGGCGTCAGCCCGCCGGACGGGGTTCCCTGCATCACCCTCAGCCATAACCTCGCCAGCGCCGGGGACGTGGACCGGGTCATGGAAGAGGCCGCAGCGGCGGGGGCAGCCATCATCGCCGAACCCGTTACCCAGCCCTGGGGCGGCTACACGGGGTACTTCGCGGATCCTGACGGCTTCCGCTGGGAAGTCGCCTACAACCCCACGTGGACCGTGGACGACGCCGGCACGGTCACCGTGTGACGGCGTCCGCACCCTGGCAGGGACTGCTAGAACAGTGCCTCCACAGGGCGGATCAGGTCCGGTCCGTTGTTGCGGACGTTCCCCACGTCCTTGCCCACGGATTCCACGTGCCAGTCGGCGGCAGCTTCCTTGACCCCGGCCCGCACCAGGTCCACAAGAGCGGCTGCGTCGTCAGCCTGCGGGTCCAGCCAAGCCTGCGTGGTGGCCTTGTCCATGGGCAGGGGCACGCGGTCGTGCAGTTCCGTCAGCTTCCCGAAGATGGTGGATTCAGTCCCGGGCGGTGGGGTGTCCGCCGTGAGGATGGAAGTGGACAGCAGCCAGCGCCCTGGTTCCCCTTCCGGAATGGACGGGTCCTTCCACCACTCGTAAAGGCCGGCGAATACCAGCCCGTGGTCCTCACCGGGGTGCACATAATAGGGCTGCTTGGACTTCCCGGGCCCTTGCTTCCATTCGTAGTACCCGTCGGCGGGGACGGCGCAGCGGCGTGACTTCACGGCCTTCCTGAACGCAGGCTTCTCCAGCACCGATTCGCTGCGGGCGTTGATCATGCGCGACCCGATCCCGGGATCCTTGGCCCAGGACGGGACCAGGCCCCAGCGGGCCACATGCAACTGCCGTACCTGCCGGGCCCCTGCAGCATCCCCCACCAGCCGCTCCAGGACGATGGGGACGGCGTCCGTTGGCGCTACGTTCCACGACGGCGGGATGCTGACCTCCTCCTCCAACTCGGCGTCGAACTCGGCCAGCAGGTCCCCCACGGCGCGTGCCATTACGTAGCGTCCACACATGGGACCAGCATGCCACCGTCGCCACATACTGTCATGCAGCCGCCCCGCCGCCCCGGAAAGTCCGGGAATACCGGCGGCCACGCTACCGTTGACCGTAAGGAAACCTTTCAAGCGACGTTTAGGAGATCCGCGTGGACTTCACTCCCGAATCCGGCACCATCACCATGTTTTCCACTACTTGGTGCGGCTACTGCAACCGGCTGAAGAAGCAGCTGGACGCAAAGGGCATCGGCTACACGGAAATCAACATCGAAGAGGTGGACGGCACCGCCGAACTCGTGGAGAAACTGAATGGCGGCAACCGCACCGTTCCCACCGTCCTGTTCCCGGACGGCTCCGCTGCCACCAACCCGTCAGCTGCTGAGGTCCAAAGCAGGCTCGCTGCCTAAGCGGCAGGAGACAGCCGGCTTCGCGCCGAAGAACTGATGCGGGTCACGCCCCCAGGCTGCTGAAGGAAGCAGTTTCCAGGGTGGCGTGGCCCGCATACGTTTCCAGGAGGGCATGTTCCACGGCCGCCACATCCAGCCCGGGTAGCAGGTCGTCGGCGGCGCCGGCCGTGGACGGGTCCCAGTCCAGGCCGAGGGCGGCATAGCTGTCCGTGAGCACCTTCCGGATCGGGCCTGAATCCTCCACCACAATCACCGAGCTGAACAGCCAGCCACCGGAAACCACCCGTTGGGCGGTGCCGACCAGCTTCACGCGGCGGGAGCTGTCGGCCGCATCGGTTCCGTGCACACTGAACTCGCCGGGGCAGTATTCGCCGGGAATTTCCCCTACCGCGGCCTGGACCCCGACGCTTCGCAGGGCCTGGGCAAAGAGCTCACCGAAATAGGCGAACCGGGCTTTGGATCCGGCTACTGCGTCGGCGTCCGGTTCGATGTGGTCCACCACCAAGGTCCCTTGGTGGTAGGCGGCGGCCCGTCCCCCGGCCCTGCGGACCAAGGGCTCAAATCCGTTGGCCAGGCAGGCCCGTGCGGCCGCATCAAATCCGGGCAACCGGGTGTCCCGTTGCCCGAAGGCGACGGTGGGAGCGGGCCGGTACAGGCGCAGGGTGGGACCGAGGCTGCCTGACCTGGCCCTGGCCAGCAGCTCCAGCCCGAATTCGAGGTCACGTCCCGCGCCGAGGGACACGTCCTGCCGCACCACAGTCAGCGGGCGGGCGTCGGTACCGGTGTGGTGCATTGTTGCTGAACTCCCTGGGGTCGATGGCCGCCGGCGGACGGGCCTCCCCTAGGTTACGCCCGACGACGGCACGGGCTTTAACGGCCCCGGCGCCCTGCCCACAGTGCGTGCAGCAGGGGAACCGCAGAAACGGCCATCAGGACGTTGCCGAATACCAGGTCGTCAGAGCGGACGATGGTGCCCGCCACCAGCAGCGCACCGAACACCAGGGCCGAACCGGAGCGCCGCGCCGCCCTTTCCAGCCGGGCAGCCTGCCGCTCCAGCCGCGGGACTGCGACCTCAAGCGATCCTTCCTCGAGCCGGCCGGCCAGGGCGTCCAGCCTGCCGGGCAGGCGGAAGGCGTTAGCGGCGGCATCGAGGGCCTGCCGGGCCACGTCCTGGACCACGTTGCCGCGTTCGTTCCGCAGCAGCTGCGCGGCGTAGGGTTCCACGGAGTCCCAGAGGTTGAAGCGCTCATCCAGGGCGCTGCATACCCCTGACGTCAGGGACATGGCGCGGATGATCAGGAGGAAGTTCTCCGGCAGCTGGAATGGCAGCGAGCGGACCACGTCACCGAATTCCACCGCGAAGTCGCGGAACTCGCGGGGGTCCACCTCGCGGAGTTCGGCAAAGCCCATGCCGCCGAAGCGGGCGAAAAGCTGGGTCATGGCCCGTTCCAGTCCTGCGCTGTCCGCCGACGGCATCAGCACGCCGACGTCGTTGATCGCCGCCACGAGTCCCTTGCCGTCGCGCGCGGCTGCAGCGATCAGGAGCTTCCGCAGGCCGCTGCGCGTGGAAGCCGTGACCTCCCCCATCATGCCGAAGTCGATGAACGTCAGCTTCCAGCCAGGTCCCCCCGTCCCTGCAGGGACAGGCGTGACGAAGATGTTGCCCGGATGCGGGTCGGCATGGAAGAACCCGTTGGTGAAGAGCTGGTCGAACATGATGGACGCGAAAACGGGGGCCACCGCGGCGGGATCGATGCCGGCGGTCCGGAGCGCTCCCGCATCGGTGATTTTGATGGCCGTGACGTCCTCGAGCGTGAGTACGCGGCGGGTGGTGCGCTCCCAGACGACTTCCGGCACTGCTACCCTGGCGTCGCCGGCAAAGTCTGCGGCGAAGCGTTCGGCGTTGACGGCCTCGTGCAGGTAGTCAATCTCCTGCAGGCTGATCTGGGCGAATTCCTCCACCAGCGCCGGCATGTCCGCGCGGCGGGAGACGAGGCGGACATGGCTGAGCCAGCCGGCCACCTTCCGAAGGGCGGCGAGGTCGACGTCGACGATCGCGCCGATGCCCGGACGCTGTACCTTCATGACGACGGCGTCCAGGCCCGTATCTTCGGCGTCCAGGAGATTCAGGCGGGCGCGGTGGGCCTGGCCCAGGGAGGCGGCCGCAATCGCGGATTCGTCCACGCTGGCGTAGACCCGGCCCACGGGGGCACCCAGTTCACGCTCTGCCAGGGCGGCGATCAGCGGGAAGGCCACGGGCGGCACCTCGTCCTGAAGCCCTTCGAGTTCTTTGGTGATTTCGGGCGGGAGGACGTCGAGCCGGGAGGACAGGAATTGCCCCACCTTGATCATCAGGCCGCCGAGGTCGATGGCCAGGTCGTGGAACCGGCGGGCAAAGTTCTGCATCCGTCGGGACCGTGTCCGCGTGGAGATGCTGCCCAGCCCCACCCTGGGCAGCAGCAGTTCGAACCACCACGTGGTGGCAAGATGCCAGGCGGCAAACCGGAGGATCCGCCGGTACCGGCCGCGGTGTTCCCGCATGGGCGACGCCGGGTCGGCCCGGTCCCGTACGGTCAGCGCCACCCGGGTCAGTCCTGCGCGAGGATGGCGTACAGCCGCCGGCGGGCCTCGTCGAGCACCGCCACTGCCTGCTGCACCTGGTCCGGTGAACCGGTCCTGCCCACCTGCGCCGCGGCCTGGGCCAGCTCAATCCCGGCCTTCGGAAGGGAGGCGCCGCCGGTTCCGAAGGTGGCGGCCGCGGGATCCCAGGGCGCGGACCCGTGCAAGTCAGCCGCCTCTTCGCGGCCGGCATCGGTCAGCGAGTAGATCTTCCTGCCGTTGGATTCCTCGGCCCTGATGGACCCTTCGTCTGCCAGGAGCTGCAAGGTGGGGTAGACGGACCCTGCGCTCGGCTTCCAGCTGCCGCCGCTGCGCTCCTCAATCTCGTGGATGACCTGGTAACCGTGCATGGGCTGCTCAGCGAGCAGCGCCAGAATCGCCGCCCGGACCTCGCCTTTCCCGGCCCGGGTTCCAGCCCGTTTCTCGAACCTGGAGCGAAACTCTTCGACCGCTTGCCACATTCCGTCCAGGTTGTTCCCGCCGAACCCGCCTGCAGGGTTTGAACCACGCATGATGCACTCCTTCGTCAATCGCGAACGATACACAACGATACTCAGCGATACATTCCGGCACCATAGCCGGACGGCCGGTTTCCGGGGCCGGAAAGGCCCAGGCGGCGTCAGGTCCTGCGCAAGGTGAGGATTTGCTCCGCCCGGCCGAAAGGTCCCTGCCGGTCGTGCAGCACCGTGGACGTGAGCCCAATCCCGTCGGAGCCGAAGGAAACGGCGTTGTCCAGCCCCAGCCACTCCCCTTGCGGCCGGCGGTACATGTGGATCTGCAGGTCCAGGTTGGGGAAGGCATAGCTGTCCTTGCCGGGCGGGACCCTGGCGGCGATTCCGTTGGCCGTGTCCACCATTCCCATCAGCCGCGCCAGGTCGCCACTGTCGGCCCGGTCGGTCAGCGGGTGCCCGGTGCGGAGCCACACTTTCCCGGCGCCGGGGCGGTGCCCCTCAGCCACCCGCATTTCCAGGGAACGGATGTAGCCTCCCGGCCAGACCGCCGAACCATCGTACGGCTTGCATTCGTCCGGGCCTGGTATGGCCGTGTCTTCGACCTCTGCTACCGGGCTGGTATCGCTGGTCAGCATGCGCCACGCCGTGGCACGGATGGCGGTACGGCCGCCGGCCACCAGTTCGGCCTGCACAAGTTCAATGGTCCTGCCTGGCCGCAGCGTGGTGGTCTCGATCCGGAAGTCGCCACCGGGGATCAGTCCCAGGATCTCGTAGCTGATCCGGGCCATCCGCATGTCGTCGCGCGGCTGGTGCCGTTCCAGGAGGTCAGCCATCAGGCCCGAGGCCGGCGCCATGTGCTGCTCGTGGGTGTTCCAGGCACCCTGGGCATGGATGGTTGACCGGAACCGGCCCCCGCCCAGTTCCTGGTAGTAGAAGTTGCCCTCGGCGAGTTCAGGCAGGTCTGCAGTCAAAGCTGGCCCCTTAAGCAAAGTTCAGTGAATTGCCACTAACCCTATCGCCAGTGAGTGCGCCGCGACGCGGCAGGCAACGAAATGTTGGCGGGTACCACAGCCAAGCGGACTACACTCAGGAACTGGTCCTGTCAGCAACCCTCAAAAGAGGTGTTTCATGCGCGTCATCAGCTACAACCTCCGCAAGCATGCCGCAAGCGGCGAACTTCTCGCCCTGGCACGGAATCACGACGTCGATGCGCTGTGCCTCCAGGAGGTGGATTCCAGCGACCTCCCGGAGACCCTGGGCCCCCTCCATCTGGCGGATGCCACCAAGGGCAACAGGCTGGGCCTGGCCATCTACTACCGGACCAGCAGGTTCACGGCCCTGGACACGCAGTCCTTCGCGTTGAAGAAATCGATGCACGACAGGGTCCTTGCTCCGGCCCATGAGCGGCTGATCGGCACGCGGGTCATGGACAACCAGACCGAACACGAACTGGTGATCGGCTCGTTCCACGCAGCACCCCTGACGGCGTCGAACTCATTGCGGCGAAAGCAGATCCACGCGGCCCACGCGGAACTGCTCAGCATGGGCAAAGGCCTGATGACGCTGATGGTGGGCGACTTCAATTATCCGTTCTTCACCAAGAACCTGGATATGCACATGAAGAACTCCGGCTATGCCCTCTCCTTGAGCAACCGGCGCACCTACACCCGGTACAAGGTTTTCAAGGGCCATTTCGACTTCGCCACCTCCCTGGGGCTGGATATCGCCAGCGTGGAAACCCTTCCGCGCGGCAATTCAGACCACCTGCCCATCCTGGTGACAGCCGAGTACGGCGAAGGCTACTAGGCCCGGCTGCAACGCCGCCGTTTACCAGGATTCCCCGGCGTCCAGTTGTGCCATCAGGCCCGGCCAGGCTGCTGCGAAGCCGGGGTGGAGTTCCATGCCGTGGACTTCAGCCACCGGAACCCAGAGCAGGGCAATGCTCTCCGGATCGCTGATGACCGGTTCAAAGGACTCCCGCACACGGACCACCACGGTGGTGTAGGACCAGTAGCCATGGTCCAGCACGGAGGTAAAGAGAACGTCGACGTTGCCGGGCGGAACCGACGCTTCCTCGTAGGCCTCCCGGAGGGCGCCGTCGACCGGTTCTTCGCCCTGGTGCAGGGCCCCGCCGGGCAGGCCCCAGGTTCCGCCGTTGTGACTCCATACCGCGCGGTGCTGCAGCAGGACTCCCCTGGCGGGATCCCAGGCCAGGACCCCGGCCGCTCCGAACCTGCCCCAGAACCGGCCGCGGTCACCTTCCACCCAGGCGTCGCCCGGATCGCGGGGGCCGGTCCGCGGCGGCGGAGTGGAGGACAGGCTGGAGGGCGGGTAATGGTCCATTGCCCCAGTTTGACAGGTGAAGCGGCGGGACGTCAGGTGCCCTGCCCGTGGTCGACGGCGAAATCACCGCCCGGGTACATGACTGTTTCGTGGCCGTCGTCGAACCGGACCAGGTAGGGCGGGCCGCCGCCTTGGCCGCGCACCTCCAGGATCACCCCGTGCCGGTCCGCGGACCCCACGTTCCTGCCGCGCACCACGATCCGGTCGCCTTGGGCTGCCTCCATGGCAATCACCTCCACGGCCCAAGGGTACGACCCGCGGGCGCACCGGAACAGTGCCGCATGGCAGGATTTCCGGTATGCCGCTGAACCTCGTCCTGCTCGCCGACACCCATGTACCAAAACGCGCCAGGGACCTGCCGGAGCAGGTGTGGTCCGCCGTCGAAAATGCCGATGTGGTTTTCCACGCCGGCGACTGGGTGGAGGCAGCCCTGCTGGACGAATTCGAACGCCGGAGCAAGCGGCTGCTGGCCGTCTACGGCAACAACGACGGTCCCGAACTGCGCCGGCGCCTGCCGGAAACGGCAACTGCCACCCTGGATGGGGTCCGCTTTGCCATGGTCCATGAGACCGGGCCGGCCACAGGACGCGAGCTCCGGTGCGAAGCGCTGTACCCGGACGCCGATGTGCTGGTCTTCGGCCACAGCCACATCCCCTGGGACACGGTGTCACCGCGCGGGCTTCGGCTGCTGAACCCCGGGTCGCCTACGGACCGCCGGCGCCAGCCGGTTTGCACCTATATGGAGGCGGTACTCGACGATGGCGCCCTTGCCGGGGTCCGGCTGGTGGAGGTCCCGCGGTGAGCGCTTGGCACGGCGGCCGGAATTGCCTAGGCTGGAACAGTAAGCAAGCTTAGTTTTTGTTGGCTACCCTTTCCGCAATTGCCGGCTGCTTCATGTCCCGGGCCGCCAATGGGCCCGCGTCCCACCCGAACAGGAGGACCACCATGACTGACCAGTACACCTTCCGCAATCCCGTGACCGCCTACGAAAAGATCTCCCCGCCCAAGCAGCACCAGCCCGAACCGGGCCTGGACGCCGACCTGGAGCCCAAGGCCGACCTGGGTGAGGAAACCTACCGCGGCACCGGCCGGCTGGAAGGCCGCCGGGCCATCGTTACCGGCGCGGACTCCGGGATCGGCGCCGCGACGGCCATCGCCTTCGCCAGGGAAGGCGCCGACGTCGTCCTTTCCTACTTGCCGCAGGAAGAGGAAGACGCCGCGCGCATCGCCGGGATCATTGAGGCCGCAGGCCGGAAGGCGGTCAAGGTGCCGGGCGACCTGAAGGATTCCGCAGCGTGCCGCGAACTGGTGGATACTGCCGTGGCAGTGCTGGGCGGGGTTGACGTCTTGGTCAACAACGCCGGAAAGCAGGTTGCACAGGAGGATCTGCAGGACATTTCGGATGAGCAGTTCGACCACACGCTCAAGACCAACGTCTACGCCATGTTCTGGGTCACGAAGGCTGCCGTGCCGCACATGCCCGCCGGCTCCACCATCATCAACACCACGTCCATCCAGGCCTACAACCCGTCGCCGACCCTGGTGGACTATGCCACCACCAAGGCCAGCATCAACAACTTCACCAAGGGCCTGGCTCAACAGCTTGCGCCCAAGGGAATCCGGGTCAACGCGGTGGCGCCCGGGCCCATCTGGACTCCGCTGCAGGTCAGCAGCGGCCAGCCCAAGGAAGAATTGCCCGAGTTCGGCCAATCCACTCCCCTGGGCCGTGCCGGCCAGCCCGCTGAACTGGCCCCCGCCTACGTCTTCCTGGCCTCACCCGAGTCCAGCTACGTGGTCGGCGAGACACTGAATGTCAACGGCGGCAGCCCCACGCCCTAGGCTCCCGGCCGCCCAACACGGCGGGCCCTCCGGTTATTCGGCGACCTCCTGGCCGGCCAGGAGCTCATCCGTGGCAGGATCCGGCTCGCCATCAAAAAATTGGGCCAGGACCGTCTTGAACACTGTTTCTCCGGGCGCGGCCCGGAGAAACAGTGTCATGGACGAACGGAGCTTCTGCGTATCGATTCCGCCAAGGATGTCCGACGCCGAACGGCCGGAATGCGTGGTGAGAGCCAAGGCACACTCAAGAAGGCGCGGGCCCAGGACGGGGTGGTCCAGGTAGGCCCGTGCCTCTGCCAGGGACGAGATGGCGTAAGTCCGCGACGTGGCGCTCTGCCCCAACCCGGCAACTTGGGGGAAAATGAACCACATCCAGTGCCCGGTCTTGTTGCCGAGCTGCAATTCGCCAAGCGCGCTTCGGTAGGTTCCCCCACTGTCTTGGGCGGCGACGAATCGTTCCAGGTCAAACGCTTCACTCATGGGCTCTCCTCTGTGGCTTGCAGGTCATTGTGTCAACTCTTTCTCCAGGAGGCGTGCTGCCGTTTGGAGTTGGGATTCAGGGTCTGCGCGCCAGCGCGCCAGGACAGCCGCGGCCCGCTGGCGGTCTCGGTGGTCCAAGCCGGCCAGCAAGGGCACCAGGACGTCGGAGACCAAAGGCCCGGCCAGCTCTGCCGCCTGGGCCGACCGGAGAAAGCCCTCCAGCCGGGTGAGGTCCGAATGCCGCAGCACCTGCACCTTTGTTTGCAGCAGGACAACGGCGGCCAGCCGGCGTTCGAAGACCGGCTGCGAGCCTGGTTTCGGCTGGCCCCACAGGGCGGAGGCCAGCATGACCGTGGTGTCATGGCCCATGTCCTTGAACTTCCTAAGGGCGTCCCGGACTGTGCCGCGGACTGCGCCGATCGAAGACCCGTAGGAGGCCAGGGCTCCGCCCAGCCGGTAGCCCACCTCGTCGGCCCGGTACCAGGCACCCTCGTTCTGAAGGGTCCGGTCGATAAATTCAGCAGCAGCCGCGACGTCGGGCACCTCGGTCACCGCCCCCGCCCCGCAGAGGCATGAAGGATACAGAATGGGGTCCAGGGCCGCGCCTCGAGCCTGCCGGCCGCAATGGGCTCGCCGCAGACCGCACAGGTTCCATAGGTGCCGTTGGCCAGCCGCTCCAGGGCTGCCTCCACTTGGTCCAGCCCGGCTGAACTCTGCTTCAACAATGCCGACGCCTGCGACAGTTCGAAGGCGATCGTGGCGCCCTCGGGATCGTGTTCGTCATCGACGTTGGAGTCCTGCCGGGCCGCGTTGGCCGCGTCGATATCAGCCCGCAGCGCCGGCAACAGGGCCAACCTCCGGGCCCGTTCCTCTTCGAGCAGCACCCTGAACCGTTCGAAATCTGGCATGCGGAAAGCCTAGCGCGTCAGTCAGTACCAGTTCAGGGCGA
Organism: Arthrobacter sp. AG258; assembly: GCF_004364695.1. Classification (NCBI taxonomy): domain Bacteria; kingdom Bacillati; phylum Actinomycetota; class Actinomycetes; order Micrococcales; family Micrococcaceae; genus Arthrobacter; species Arthrobacter sp. AG258. The sequence goes on from NZ_SOBI01000004.1 coordinate 350,331, forward strand.
CGGAATGGCTCCAGGCGCCGCACGGGGACCCGTAGCGGTCGCGGATGTAGCCGAGCCCCCAGTCAATCTGCGTCCGGTAACTCGTCAGCCAGTCGCTTCCGGCGCTGGCGTACTTTCCCGGCGGCAGGGCCTGGGCTATGCCATAGGCCCCGGATGAGGCATTCGTGGCCGTGGTCAGCCAGCCGGATTCCTTGGTCCACAGCTGGGACAGGCACTGGAACTGGTCGGCGCCCCAGCCGAGGGCACCCAGGCGTCCCGAGGCATAGGCCTTGGCGCCGGCAGGATCATTGACGGCACCGCCCGGGACGGAGGGAACGACGACGGGCGGCGGGCCGGGCACGGCAGGCTGCGGCGGACTGCCGGGAACCGGGTCGGCCGGCGGGGCCGGTACCGCCTCGTTGCCGGCCGGAGCTGCAGCCGCGGGTTTGGGCTGCCGGGCTGCGGCCGCGGCAGCCTGCGCCGCGGCTTCGGCCTGCCGGCGGGCCTGCTCCGCCGCAGCGGCGCGCTTGGCCTCCTGGGCCGCTTCATAGGCAGCCAGCGCCGCCTGGCCCTGGCGATACTCCCCCTCAAGTGCCGCCGTCGTTCCCTTCAGCGAGGCCAGCTGGGCGGTCAGTTCGGTGCTGTGCTGCTGTTCGTCATTTACCTGCCGGGCAAGCGCGTCCTGGGCGGAGCGGGCTGCGTCCAGTTTGGCTTTTGCTTCCCCGGACAGTCGTTCCCGCTCAGTGCGGGCCACTTTTTCCTGCTCTGCCAGGGATGCGGCAACTTTTCCGGCAGCCGCAGTTTTCTCCACCAGAGCAGCAGTCTTGTCGCCCACCAGCTGGACGAGGTTGAGCCCTTGGACGCTGTTGTTCCGCAGGGCATCAAGGGCCACGAAGAATCCGGTATTGGTCCCGCCCGTCTTGTACGCCTGGACGGCAAGCGCTCCGATTTCCTTGCGATGCCGGGCCAGTTCGTCGTTGGCGCGGGCAGCCTGGGCGGACAATGAATCCAGCCTTACCGATGCCGCTTGCAGCCCGGCGTCGGCTGCGGCGTAGTCGGCCGCTGCCCGGACCGCCGTGTTACCGGCGGCTTCAGCCTGGGTCTGGAGGCCGTCCAGGAGCCCATTGATGGTGGTGATCTCTGCCGCTTTCGCTGCCTCGGAAGACTGCGCCTGCTGCACGTCAGCCCAGGACGGATACCCACCGGGAGGTGCAGGCTCGTCTGCCGTGGCAGGCAGGACCGTGGCCGCTGCCACTGCGATGGCGAGCAGTCCCCCCACCAGTGGGGACGTGGGCATGGTCACGAACAGGGGCATAGTCCCGAAGCATACCGGCGGCACGCCGGAGCGGAAAGGCGGCCGTGCCTGCTTTGTTACCCGTTTGGTCCGGTGCCGGACCGGCGGGAGCCCGGCGTGGGTGGATCGGACCCATCCAATCGTTGGTTGAATACGAGAGAAGAACCTCGCATGTTATCTAAACGTGACAATGGGAGGGTCGGCGGGTTATGGTCTTCTGGTGTCCCTCCCCAAACGGGACACTCCCATCAGTTTGCCGAGCCCTGCCGCTGATACCGGGATTCAACCGCATTCATGCTGGCAGGGACGGGGGAACCAAGTTTCCACGACCTTTCAGGTCTTGGGGTTAAGTCGGACAGCTCCTCCGCCCACCGCGGAGATATGTTCGGCCGGGTATCTCCAACCCGAACCCGACAGCTCACCCCGCAGGCATGGGAGAGGCGATCAATCGTGTCAAAGAATCTCAGCACTGCCCGCCACCGCGCGACCCCGGTCCGCTCCATTGCGCTCGAGGGACTCGCCGTGACGGCCAAATCACAGGCCCGTTCGTTTGGCCGTCCGGCCCTCGCTGTTGCCGCCGCGTCCGGCATCGCGTTCGGCGTCGGCGCCCCGGCCCATGCGGGCGTGACGGGCGCGGACACCACTGAGCAGGCCAGCGTCCAGGCCGCCGCAGCTCCTGCAACTGCTCCGGCAGCCGCGGCAGCAACCGTCCACACCGTCGTTTCCGGGGACACCCTCGGCGCGATTTCGGCCGCGTACGGAGTCAGCCTCAATGACGTCCTGGCTGCCAACGGCCTGGGATTGTCGTCCATCATCTACCCCGGTGACCAGATCCAGATCCCCGGCGCCGGCTACGTGGCAGCACCTGCCCCGGCGCCGGCAGCGGCCCCCGTCCAGGCGGCAGCCGCCACCGCACCGGCGAACACCGGCATGAACATGTCCTACGCATCAGCAACGCCGGTGGCGTCCACCACCGGCAGCGGGACCGGTGCTGCCATCCTGGCCTCCGCCTACGGCCAGGTCGGCGTGAGCCAGGACTGCACCGCCATGGTTGAAAAGGCCCTGCGCTCCGTCGGCAAGAGCGTCGGCGACCTGGCTCCCACGCAGTTCTTCCAGTACGGCAGCGTGGTCGGGAGCCCGGCACCCGGCGACCTCATCATCACCTCGGGCCACGTGGGCGTTTACGCCGGCAACGGCCAGGTTGTGAGTGGCGGCGTCAACGGCTACACCACGCAGGTGCACTCCATCAGCTGGCTCAGCGGCTACTCAGTGGTCCGCGTCGCCTAGTCTTCGCGCAGTAAAGCCTGCTCCCAACAGGAGGGTGGCAGCCGGGTCTCCGGTTGGCACCCTCCTGTTGTCGTCGGATCAGGTCCCGCAAAAGGTCGTATAGGTCCCGAAGTCCGCCGGGGCACCGTCCATGTAGCGTTCCAGCCCGGCCCGCTCGGTGAAAGGATCGGTCACGGCCTGAAGCAGGCGCTGCAACGGGGCAGGATCTCCCTCCGTGCCGGCGGCGAGGGCTTCCTCCACCAGATGGTTCCGTGGAATGTACGCCGGGTTGACGCTGTCCATCAGCCCTGCGTCGGGTTGCAGCGCCAACCACCGCTCCGACCAGGCGTCGAAGCCGGCCAAATCCATCACCATCCCGCGCACCGGGCGCAGGTCGCCGCGGGCCGCCCTGCCAAGGTTACGGAAGAACAGGGTGTAATCCACCGGGCCGTCCTTGAGGATGGCCACCACATCGTCAATAAGGCTGGACAAGGCGTCGTCGCTGGCGTTTCCAGCGGCAAGACCCAGTTTGGTTTTCATGCCGCCCGTCCACGCCGTGCTGTACTGTCCACGGAATCCACCGAGCACCTCCACCGCTGCAGCAACAGCCTTGTCCTCGTCTTCGTCAACGAGCGGCAGCATTGCCTCGGCAAGGCGGGCAAGGTTCCATTCGGCAACGACTGGCTGGTTGGCGTAGGCGTAACGGCCACTGACATCGATGGAACTGAACACGGCGGCGGGATCGAAGGCATCCAGGAACGCACACGGGCCGTAATCAATGGTTTCCCCTGAGATGGTCATGTTGTCCGTATTCATGACCCCGTGCACGAATCCCGCCAGCATCCACCGGGCCACCAGCCCGGCCTGGGCGGAACAGACGGACGCAAACAGTGCCAGATAGGGGTTTGGGGCGACTGCAGCGTCCGGATAGTGCCTGCTGATGGCGTGGTCAGCCAGCCGCTTGAGCAGGTCCATGTTCTCCGTGGCCCGTGCGTACTGGAAACTCCCAACCCTCAAGTGGCTGCTGGCCACCCGTGCCAGGACAGCACCGGGCAGCATGCCCTCGCGCCGGACCTGCCGCCCCGTCGCCACGACGGCGAGGGAGCGCGTGGTGGGAATACCCAGGGCGTGCATGGCCTCACTGACAACGTACTCGCGCAGCATTGGCCCGACGACGGCCCGGCCGTCCCCGGCGCGGGCGAAGGGGGTGCGCCCCGAGCCTTTGAGGTGGATGTCCAGCATGCGGCCGGCGCGGTCCGTGACTTCCCCCAGCAGGAGCGCGCGTCCGTCGCCGAGCAATGGGGAGTAGCCGCCGAACTGGTGGCCCGCGTAAGCCTGCGCCACCGGGGTGGCACCGGCGGGAACGTGGTTGCCCACGAGGAGGCGCACCCCTTCGGGACCGTGGAGGTATCGCGGGTCAAGGCCCAGGCCTGCTGCGAGCTTTTCATTCAGGACCAGGAGTTCGGGGTCCGGAGCTTCCTCGGCCTGCCAGGGAACGGCAAGTTCCGCCAGTTCACGGGCGAAGCGGCCGTCGAAGGTGACCGTGGATTCAGCTGCTGCCGTCATGGGTTAACCCTATCGCCGTGGTGCCGCCCGCCCCTCCTGCACGGAGAGTTTCAGGCCCTGCCGCCGCTGGCCCCTGCATCATCCAGCCCCTTGGCATAGGCCGCCTGGCCGGCATGCTGGAGGCAGTCCCCCAGAATGCTGACAAGCCGCACCCCAAGGGTCACCGGCGGATCCCAGCGCCTGTCCACCACGCGGTCCAGGTCCTGTTCTTCCAGGCTTTCGAGGACCTTCGTGGTCTGCCGGTGGACTGCTTCACAGTACTCAAGCAGGAGCTCACCGGATGCCCGGACAGCATCCACCTGGCCGCTGGAGTGGCCATAGCCCGTGTCGCCTTCCGCCAGCGGGAGGCCAAAACGCGACACGAAGCCTTCCGACGTCCAGACCTGTTCCAACTCCGAGGCGGAGGCGACCTGCGCATCCTCCACCCTCCCCAGGTGCCACACCAGCCAGGCGATGGAGTTGCCGCGGCCGGAGGGGCGGTGCTGGAGCTGTTCCTCGTCGAGCCCGTCGAGCACCTGCCGGACCAGGCCCGGGAGGCGGCCAAAGGACTCAAGGAGCAATTCTTTGGAATCCATGGATCTGGCGCCTTTCGGGTTGCCCGGTCGGGGAACAATAAGGTTACTGAGTAAACGTCATGCCTGTGAACAGGCGGCCCCAGTCAACATGTGCGCTTGTTTCGACTTTGAGGGGGACGCGGGGTACAAGGTAACCAAGGTGCATCATGTCGTGGGCCGGGCGTTGACCGCAAGCAAGGAGAACCGATGGAACGCAGCCATGTATCCCCGGACAGTCACGGGGCAGAACCGTCCCGGACCCAGTCCCCCGCGGCAAGGATGTCAGCGCTCTGGGCGGATGGTTTGGGCAGGGCCAGCATCAGGGCCGTCCAGGCGCTCTCGCTGCTGGCGCTCGCCTGGGTGGCCGTGGTGGCCGCCACCCGGGTTCCGCTGGTGACCGTACCCGTGCTGGTCGCCCTGATCCTGGCGTCGGCAATGGCTCCCGCCGTGCGGTGGCTCGCCGCCCGCGGGTTCCCCCGGTCGCTGGCCGTGCTGTCATCCTTCCTGGTGATCATCGCCGTCGCGGCCGGAGTGGTGGGCGGCATCGTTGCACTGGTCCGCCAGCAGGCCCCGGTTCTGGCAGCACGGGCGGAAGCAGGGATTGGCCAACTGCAGCAATTCATCACCACGGGACCCGTCGCACTGACCGGCGCGCAAATCGACGCGGCCCGCAACGAATTCCAGAAGTTCCTTGCCGGCGGAACCCTGGGAGCCGATGCGCTGACCGGACTCAGGACCGCAGGGGAGATTGCTGCCGGCACGGTCCTGACGGCCGTCATCCTTTTCTTCTTCCTCAAGGACGGCGAGAGGATCCGGTCGTTCCTGATCGGGTTCCTTCCCGGCAACCATCAAGGAAAAGCACAGTTGGCCGCGGAACGCAGCCTCCTGGTGCTCGGCGGCTACGTCCGGGGCACCCTCATCATTGCCGCGATCGATGCGATCCTGGTGCTGGTGGGGCTGCTCATCCTTCGGGTCCCCCTGGCCGTGCCGCTGGCCGCCGTGGTCTTCCTGGGCGGGTTCATTCCGATCATCGGGGCAACCACCGCCGGCAGCCTCGCCGTACTGGTAGCCCTGGTGGAAAACGGGCCGGTACCGGCGCTCATCGTGCTGATCATCCTGGTGGCTGCCAACCAGTTCGAACACCACATCCTGCAGCCTGTCTTCATGGGCCGGGTCCTGCGGATCCACGGGCTGGTCATCATCCTGGCGCTGACGGCCGGGGCCACCTTGGCCGGGGTGGTCGGGGCGCTGCTCGCAGTCCCGCTGGCCGCCGTCGGATGGACCATCTACAGGACGCTGTCCGGACGCGAAGCAACGGCCGGCGATCCACCGGCACCTTCGGCCTAGCGGCCCTCCTGCACGCCTGCTTCGGTGACTTTAGGCCCTAGAGTGCCGGTGGGGCGGGGGCCAGTCTTGAAGGGCAGGAAGACCCTTTCACGACAAGCAGGAAGTGCGGCCATGTCATCCCAGAAACCCATCGCCGTGGGCACCAACGATTCAGCACAAAGCCAGGCCGCAGTCTTGTGGGCTGCCCGTCGTGCACACGACGCCAAGCTGCCCCTGGTGATCCTCCACGTCGTCGATGACCGGTGGATCGCCGAGCCCTACCCCTGGTTCGGGACCCTGCAGCACGCTGGCGAGGAACTCCTGAAGACCGCCGCCGCGCGCCTTGAAGGATCCGTCCCGATCACGCCCGCCACGGAAATGCTCACCGGGAGCGTGGGCGGATCGTTGGCCAAATACTCCAAGAAGGCCTCCATGATGGTCATCGGCTCCGGGAGCGGACACCTCGGCGGCACCCTGGCCGACCGGGCGCTCCAGGTTGCCACCGCGGCGAAAGTCCCGGTCGCCGTTATCGGAACCCAGGACCTTGAGGGCAGGACGGGCGTCGTGGTGGGCGTGGATGGGTCGGCGGAATCGACCCAGGCTGTCGCGTTCGCCGCTGCCGAAGCAGACCGCAATGGCGACGAACTCACGGTCGTCTACGCCGTTAACGTCCCGAATCCGGTCGTCGATGCAGGCCTGACACCCGGCGCCCTCGCTGACCTGATCGTCGATGAGGAACGCGTTGTCCTCTCCGAAACCGTCGCGGGGCTCAAGGAAGACTACCCCGACCTGACGGTGCACCAGCGCCTTGTATCGGACAAGGGCCCGGTGGACGCCCTGGTCGACGCCGCCGCAGGGGCCCGCCTCCTGGTGGTGGGCAGCCGCGGACGGGGCTCCTTCAAGCGCCTGCTCCTTGGTTCCACCGCCCATGGCGTGCTGAAGCACCTTCCTTGCCCCACCATCATTACCCGGACCCAGGCCATGAAGGACACCATCTAGCCGCAGAGCCTGCAGGTCCTCTTCCCCACCTGTCCATGACCCCACCCGGAAGGTCCGGCGCCATGAAAAAACCCGCCGCAATCATCATGCTGATCCTTGGGATCCTGCTGGCACTCCCGGGCCTTGCAGCACTGGCGGGAGGCGCCGTGGCTTCCGCGGTGGGGTCGATCCAGGGAGACGGATTCCTCACGTCCGGTACGTCACGGTTCTCGGTGAACTCCTTCGCCCTGACTTCCCCACGCGGCGACACCATGGGGCAGGAAGTGCCCGGCCGGCTTCCCTTTGACATTGGTACCCTGCGGCTGCGGGCAGAATCCGAGACGGCGGGCAAGGCGGTCTTCATTGGCATCGCACCGCAGGCCGACGTCGAAAAGTACCTGGCCGGCGTGCACCACTCCGAACTGCTCAACGTCTCCCAGCGGCCGTTCCGGGCCGATTACCGTGATGTTCCCGGGACCAGTCCTGCCACACCGCCGGCGGACCAAGGCATCTGGAGCGCCTCGGTTTCCGGCTCCGGCCAGCAGGAACTCACCTGGAACCTGGCACCGGGGGCCTGGGAAATCGTGGTGATGAACGCTGATGCCTCCTCCGGCGTGGACGTCCAACTGCAGGCGGGCTTCCACTCAGACCTCTTCCGTCCGGCGGCCACGGCCCTGCTGGTGGCCGGGATTATTGCCCTGCTGATCGGGATACCCCTGATCATTGTCGGCGCGGCTGGGCTGGGGCGGCACGCAGGACCCCCAAGGGGCGGCCCGCCGGTGGGAGCACCGGCAACCGCAGGCCCGGCGATGGCCATGGCCGGGCCAGGCCAGGCCGCCGGACCAGCAGTACCCGGCACTCCGGCGCCGTACGGGGCATTCCATGAACCACAAGTCTTCGCTCCGGTACCTGTTCCCCCCACGGGCTACCCGGCGAGGCTGGTCGGCGAACTTGATCCAGGCCTCTCCCGCTGGTTGTGGCTGGTCAAGTGGTTCCTGGCCATTCCACACTTCATCCTGCTGTTCTTCCTCTGGTTCGCCTTCGTCATCACCACGATCGTGGCAGGATTCGCCATCCTGTTCACCGGCCACTACCCGCGGGCACTGTTCGATTTCAACGTCGGCGTGATGCGCTGGAACTGGCGGGTGGCCTTCTACGCCTACGCCGCCGTCGGCACCGATCTCTACCCGCCTTTCACGCTGAGGCGCACCAACTATCCTGCCGACTTCGACGTGGACTACCCTGAGAGGCTCTCCCGCGGCCTGGTCCTGGTGAAATGGTGGCTCCTGGCCATCCCGCATCTTCTCCTCGTGGCCGCATTCGCGGGCACCACGGGCGCCGTGTGGCGGTGGGAGGCAGGGAACGACATCATCGGTGGCACGTATGAACGCGGATCGGGCCTGTCCCTCCTGGGCCTGCTGGTGTTGATTGCGGCGGTCATCCTGTTGTTCACCGGCCGCTACCAGCGTCCATTGTTCGATTTCATCCTCGGCGTGGACCGCTGGATCTACAGGGTCCTGGTGTACACCTCACTGATGCGTGACGAGTACCCGCCCTTCCGGCTGGACCAAGGTGCCGGTGAGCCCGGCTTGGCCCCGGCCGCTCCCCCGGCGGGCCTTCCACCCGCCGCGGCCGGGCCGCCGCCGGCGGGCGGGCCCCAAAGCGTGGGGCCGGCGCAGTGACCTTCGCCCCTACCTCCCGGCCGCCGGGGCGAACGATGATGGGCGTGACCAGCCGGGTCCGATGAAGGAGCAGACATGAGCGTTGCCGGGGCACCGATAACCAACATCGTGGTGGGCGTCGACGGATCGGAGGCGTCCGTTGAAGCCCTCCGCCAGGCCCAGCGGATGGCCGTCCCGTTGGGCGCCAAAGTCCGGGCGGTAGCCTGCTGGGACTACCCCCAGGTGTATACCGGCTACGTGATGATGGGCGTGGAAGGCTTCGAGGAAGGCGCTAAAGCAGTCCTCGACGGCGCCGTGACGCAGGCCTTCGGCGCCGACACGCCGTCGAACGTCACCGCCACGCTGGTCCGGAGCCATCCGCGGGAGGCGCTGATCGACGCCAGCCGCGAGGCTGACATGGTCGTGGTGGGGCGCCGCGGGCACGGCGGGTTCGGCGGCCTGCTCCTGGGCTCGGTGAGCTCCGCCGTCGTCGCCCATGCCCACTGCCCGGTCCTGGTGGTTCACACCCCGGAGGCCAGCACCGCCGATTCCAAGGCCTCCTGACGGCGACGGCGACGACGCCAACAGCCACCGGCGTGCCGGGCGGGTGAGGCAAGTGCCGGCGGATGACGTACGACGACGGACGCTCGCCCTGGCGATCGCCGGCGCGCTGGTGGTCCTCGCCGTCGCCCTGGCCCTGTTTCGCCCGGCACCGGCGGCCGGCCCGCCCCTGCCCACCCCGTCGGGGGCGTCTGACGCCCCGACCGCAACCCAACCCATCCGGTCCGCATCAGCCAGCGCGGATGCTGCCCCCGGCACTGCGCCGCCGGCAGAAACGGACACGCCCGAAGCGGGCGGGACACCGGTGGAACCTCCAGCCACGATCCCGCCGGCCGGGCCCTCCGAGGTACCGGATGAACCGGTGGCACCCCCGGCACCCCCGGCACCCCCGGCTCCCCCGCTCCCGGAGTTTCCCGAAGCCCTCCGCGGCCAGGACCTCACAGTCGTTCCCGGGGCAGGCCCCAACGTCGCACTCACCTTCGATGCCGGAGCCAACGCGGCAGGGCTGGCTGGAATCCTGTCCACCCTCGCGGCCAAGGGCGTTGCCGGCACTTTCTTCCTGACCGGAAACTGGGCTGCCAGCAACCCGCAGGGAGTGGCACAGATTGCCGCAGCCGGGCACCGGGTGGCAAACCATTCCATGACGCATCCAGGGTTCACCGGGCTGGCAGGGGACGCCATCGTCAACGAGGTGCGAAGTGCAGAACAGGCCATCCTGGCCGCGGGCGCCGACCCCAGGCCCCTGTTCCGGTTCCCCTACGGCGACCGTGATGCGCGGACCATCGCGGCCGTCAACGCCCTGGGATATGTGGCTGTTCGATGGACGGTGGACACTTTGGGGTGGAAAGGAACCAGTGGCGGCGCCAGCGTCCAGTCGGTGGCCGACCGTGTCCAGGCCGGGCTGCAGCCCGGGGAGATCGTCCTGATGCACATCGGTTCAAACCCCGACGACGGCACCACGCTCGACGCGGACGCCCTCCCCCGGGTCATCGACCGCATCAGGGCCGCTGGCTACGGTTTTGTCACTCTCGATGCCCTGCTGGCGCGCTAGCCTCCGGCCGCACCACCATCATGGGCAACAAGACGCCGGCAGGGACCACCCCGGCAGGCACCCCGGGCCCGGCCCACCATGGACTGCCCGTCCACGAAGTGGTGCTGCTGTTTGGCACGGACACCGCCACAGGCCTGGACCCGGCCGAGGTGGTCCGCCGGCGGGCGCAGTTCGGCGCGAACATGCTTCCCCGGTCACGGCGCGGGGGTATTGCCGGCAAACTCGGGCGCCAGTTCAACAACCCGCTGGTTTACGTCCTGCTGGCGTCCGCCGCGGTGACCGCGTTCCTTCGCGGGTTCCTGGACGCCGGGGTGATCCTCGCCGTGGTTCTGGTCAATACGCTCATCGGTTTCATCCAGGAGGTTCGGGCCGACGCGGCCCTCGATGCCCTCCACTCCATGGTTCGCACCCATGCGGCAGTCGTGCGGCGCGGCGAAAGGTTGAGCATTCCCTCCGAAGACCTGGTGCCCGGAGACCTGGTGCTGCTGGAAGCGGGTGACAGGGTCCCCGCCGACCTGCGCCTGGTCCGCCTTTCAGCGATGCGGGTGGATGAATCCGCCCTGAGCGGCGAATCCGAACCGGTTGCCAAGGACCAGGTGGTGCTCCCCCGGTCCACACCCGTGGCAGACCGGCGGAACATGCTGTACAGCGGCACGTTGGTGACTGCCGGAACCGGGGCAGGGATCGTCGTCGCTATCGGCGGCGAAACCGAACTCGGCGAAATCCACCGGCTCATCGGCGACATCCGGCCCGAGGCCACGCCCCTTACGCGCAAGCTGGCACGGTTCAGCACAACGCTTACCGCGGCCATCCTTGCCCTGGCGGGCGTGGCTTTCCTTGCCGGCGTGGCACGCGGTGAACCGCCCGAAGAAATGTTCACCGCAGCCGTCGCCCTTGCCGTTGGGGCCATCCCCGAAGGCCTGCCAGCCGCTGTCACGGTGGCCCTTGCCATCGGCGTCCGCCGGATGGCGAGGCGCCGTGCCGTGGTCCGCCGGCTTCCGGTTGTGGAGACGATCGGCAGTGTCACCGTGATCTGTTCGGACAAAACAGGAACCTTCACCGAAAACCAGATGACCGTCCGAGTCCTCTGGACCCCTGCCGGCAGGTATGGCGTGACAGGCACCGGCTACAGCCCGGAGGGACACATCATTCCCCCAAGCACCATCCACACCGGCGGCACAGCGCAGCCGCCGGTGTGCCTGGGGCGCGACGGGATCCGGGACGAGGCACTGCGGTGGTGCCTCCTGGCCGGGGCAGCCTGCAATGACGCCGGTGTCCGCCGCGAGGGAGCAACCTGGCAGGTGCGCGGAGATCCCACCGAGGCCGCGATGCTGGTGGCCGCCGGGAAGGGAGGCATCTCGCTTGCGGAGTTCCTCGCCGGCTGGCCGCGGCACGCCGAACTGGCCTTTACTCCTGAGCGTCAGTTCATGGCCACGATGCATCGCTCCGCGCATCCGGACGGTACCGGGTTCGTGTTTGTCAAAGGCGCCGTGGAACGTGTCCTTGAACTCTGCGGTGGCGAGATGGACGCACAAGGCGGCGCCAGGCCGCTCCGCAGGCAGGCCGTGGTCAATGCTGCACATGCGCTCGCCGACGGTGGACTGCGTGTGCTGGCAACGGCCATGATGCGCCTCCCCGCGGCTACCGGAGCCCTTGACGGCACGGAGTTGGAAGGACGCATGACCCTGACCGGGCTCCAGGCAATGCACGATCCGCCGCGTGAAGCGGCGGCATCGTCAGTCCTGGCGTGCCGACGCGCCGGGGTGGCCGTCAAGATGATCACCGGCGACCACGTCCGGACCGCCCTGACTGTCGCCGCGGCGGTAGGGCTGACCAACGGTCCAGAACCCGGAGCAGCGCTCACCGGCGCGGAGCTGGACACCATTCCAGCCGACCGGCTGCCGGATGCGGTGGAACGCGCCACGGTGTTCGCCCGGGTTTCCCCGGAACAGAAGCTCCGCCTTATTCAGGCCCTCCAGTCCCGGGGCCATGTGGCGGCCATGACCGGGGACGGCGTCAACGATGCGCCCGCCCTCCGGCAGGCCAATGTTGGCATATCCATGGGGCGCAGCGGAACCGAGGTGGCCAAGGAAGCCTCGGACATTGTCCTGACGGATGACGACTTTGCCACCATTGAGGCTGCCGTTGAAGAAGGACGGAACGTTTTCGACAACCTGGTCAAGTTCATGGTCTGGACCCTGCCAACCAACATGGCAGAGGGGCTGGTGATCCTGGCGGCCATCCTGGCGGGCGGGACGCTCCCCATCCTCCCTACCCAGATCCTCTGGATAAACATGACCACAGCCGTTGCCCTTGGGCTGATGCTCGCCTTCGAACCGAAAGAGCCCGGACTGATGACCCGGCCGCCGAGGGCACCGGACCGTCCGCTCCTGACCTGGGCCCTCACCGTGCGCGTCATGCTCGTCTCAGCGCTCCTGGTCGCGGGCACCTGGTGGCTCTTTGGCCACGAGCTCACCGTCGGTGCATCCGTTGCCCAGGCCCGGACGTCCGCCGTGAATCTCTTCGTGGCCGTTGAGGTCTCCTACCTCTTCAGCTGCCGGTCCCTTACCCGGCCGGCCTGGCGGATCAGGCCATTCGGCAACCGCTGGCTCCTCCTCGGGGTGGGCCTCCAATCCGCCGGACAGGTGGCCCTCACCTACGTTCCCCTCATGAACGAACTCTTCCATACCGCCCCCATCGGACTGGATGCTTGGCTGCGGATCCTCGGCCTGGCCATGCTCGCATCCTTGGCGGTCGCCGTCGACAAGCGCCTGCGCCGGCAGGGTTTCTAGATCGTTTTCCCGCTGGCTCACGAGCGGCGGCGGATCTGCCGGCGCAGGGCTCCGGTGCCGGCCGGAACGGGACTAATGGCTCTGCCTGCGCCCACCCCGCAATCCAATACTGGAAGGGAAGGCAGCCGGTTGGCGGCGGCCTTCTGTGAATCGGAGGTCGGGGAAGTGTACGGCTGGAACGACGGCATGGGCCTGTGGGGCTATGCCCTGATGAGCATCAGCATGCTGGTGGTCTGGGGAGCGATCATCACCGGCATTGTGCTGCTGGCCCGATCATTGCGGGCCCCCTCCCCGCACAATCCACAGCCTCCGTCTCCGCGGATGGCGGAAGACCTGCTGGCGGAGCGTTTCGCCCGCGGGGAGATCGACGTTGCGGAGTACCAGAACAGGCTGGCCGTCCTGCGCGGCCACCCGGGCACCTGAGCCAAAGTCCGCAGGAAACGGACACGGGGAGCCCACGATGCCTCTTTCCGAATTCGAGAAAAGGGAACTCGAACTGATCGGGCACGGCCTGGAGCAAGACGACCCCAGGCTCGCCGTACTGCTGAACCACGACGCCTTCGCCTTGTCCCGCCGGACAAGCTTCCGGCGCGCAGTGGTGCTCTTCGCGGCCGGGGTCTGCATCCTCCTGCTTGGCCTGGTGGCCCACGCCCCTGTCGTTGGTATTGCCGGCTTCACGGTGATGAACGGTGCCGGGTACTGGGCCATCAAAGATCTGCACTGGTCGCCGCGGAAGGCAGCCCCGCACGCCACCCGGATGGAAGGCACCACCAGCGAATAGCAGGACGACGCCGGCGTCCCGGCTGTGCGGGGCCAAGCGTCCCGGGCGGCATCGGGCCAGGCGGGTCGACGTTCAAGCGGGCCGGCGGTGCAGGGCTTCAGGGGCGCTTCAGGGCTGTGCCGTCGCGTCGGTCAGCGCAACTTCTTCCGCGGCACCGGTTTCCGCGGCGTGGACCACGAGTACCGGGCAGTGGGCATGGCTGACAAGGGTTGAACTGACCGAGCCAAGGACAAAGCTGCCGTGGCCCCGCCGTCCCACGATCAGGAGCGATGCGGTGCGGCTCGCGTCCAGGAGAACGGGGCCGGGCTTCCCGCGGACCACCCGGGGGTGCACAAAGGGCGGCGCCTGTCCGAATGCGTCCCGGATCGCCTGGCCCAGCACCTGCTCGGCGGCATACTTGAAACCCTCAATGCCTACGGCCAGGTAAATCCCGTAACCGGCCGGGACATCCCAGCACGCCCATGCTTCAACCGGAGCCCCCAGGGGTTCAGCCACCGCCCGCGCCACGCGCAGCGCCGCGACGGACGCGTCGGAACCATCAACTGCGACGATGATCCTGGGGCGCCGTTCAGGTGCCGCGGACGGCCCTTGGTTCCCTGCTGTTGCCACATTTCCTCCCGTTGCCCTTCGGACCAAGCGTGGACCGGAGCAGGCCGCCGGACCAGGGCCAAAAGTCATGCGGCATACAGCAGCTCCACGGTCCGGACGGTGCACCCGGCAGCGGCAGCACCGGCGCGGCGGACTTTGGTCCCTTCCGGCGGGGCCGGTTGCGGGTAAGAATGGGGTGTGGCCGCTCCGGGGAGCTGCCCGCACAGGTGCGGTTTGGTCCTGCAAGCGTTTGGGAGCGTGGGTGCACATGCATGAAACTGCCGGCAGTGAAGCCACCGGGTCCTCCGGGCCGGTCCGGGTGTTCATCCTTGACGATCATGAACTTGTCCGGCAGGGCCTGAAGGACCTCCTTGAGGGCGAGGGTTTCGTGGTGGTTGGCGAAAGCGGCTCGGCGGCCGAGGCCACCCGCCGTATCCCGGCCCTGCACCCCGACATTGCCGTCCTTGACGGGCGCCTTCCCGACGGGACCGGAATTGAGGTGTGCCGCGATGTCAGGTCCCTTGATCCACGCCTGCGTTGCCTGATCCTCACAAGTTACGACGACGAGCAGGCCCTTCGCGGCGCCGTCCTCGCCGGCGCATCCGGGTACATCCTGAAGCAGATCAGGAGCGATGACCTCCTGGCCGGCATCCGGAGGGCGGCGGCGGGCGAGTCCCTGTTTGAACCGGGCGTTGAGCAACGGATCATCGCGGGCCTTTCCACAGCACCCACGGACCCCCGCCTGGACGGGCTGAGCACCCAGGAAAAGAAAGTGCTCGCCCTGATCGGCCAGGGCCTGACCAACAGGCAGATTGGCGATGAACTGTTCCTGGCGGAAAAGACGGTCAAGAACTACGTCTCGTCCATCCTGGCCAAGCTCGGTTTTGAACGGCGGACGCAGGCCGCCGTCTACGTCACCCGGAACAGTACGGACGGCGCCTGACCGGGTACCCCCAACAGGGGTGCCGCGCCGCCGGCCGACGCGCACTCAGGACAGGCGGGCAACCCATTTCACTGACGTGCCCTCGCCGGGGATGGTGTCGATGTCGCAGCGGCCGCCAAGAAGCCCGGCGCGGTAGCGCATGTTGGCAAGCCCGCTTTCCGTGGCGGGTCCGCTGAATCCATGGCCGTTGTCCTTAATGCACAGCTGGACGTCATCGCCGGAAACGGTGAGGCTGACCTGGATCTCCTCGGCACCGGAGTGCCGCAACGCGTTACTGAGCGCTTCGGAGAGCACGGGCAGCAGTTGGGCAGCCAAATCTTCCCTGACCGAATCCACCGGACCGTCGAGCGACACCTTGGGAATCAGCCCGTAGCTTCGCGAGCTTTCCCGGACAACCCGGAGGATCCGGCCGGTGAGGGGCTCCCGTTCCACATCTGCCGTGCGAAGCGAGTAAATAGTGTCCCGCAGCTTGCGGATGGTGTCATCAAGTTCCTTGGTGACCGCAGCAATTCGATCATGGGCCACGGGGTCTGTGGTGAAGCGTCGCAGGCTTTGGATGCTCAGGCCGGCAGCAAACAACCGCTGGATGACAAGGTCGTGCAGGTCGCGGGCAATCCGTTCCCGATCCGTCAGGAGCAGGTCCTGCTCGCGCAGGGCACTCACGCGTGCCAGGTCCAGGGCCAAGCCGATCCTGCTCCCAAAGATCGAACTGGATTCGGCGTCAGCCTGGGTAAAAGCGGCAGCTCCGTGGGCACGGGCCAGGACAAGCACCCCGTTGCCGCTGTTGCCGTGCCCCAGTTGGCAGACAAGGACAGGCCCCAGCGTTTCGACAATCGCGTGCTCAAAGACCTGGCGCGGCTCCGGAGCCACGAAAGATTCGCCGGTTGCGAAGACTCCGGTTACTGCACTGGAAACCACCAGTTCCTGCCCTGCCTTGATGCCCTGCACGCCAAGGCACGACCGGCACCGGATCACGCCGTCGCCGGCCGGAACTCCGATGAAGGCCACCGAGGCGTCGGCTGCCTTGAGGGCGGTTCCGGCCACGATATCCAGGCTTTCCGCATCCCCTGCATGGGGCTCCATGATCAGTCGACTGCTCAGTTCCATGCCGGCCTCCAGCCATTTCTGGCGGCGGCTGCTGTCTTCAAAGAGGCGGGCGTTCTGGATCGCGACCCCGGCTGCGGCCGCCAAGGCCACTGCGAGGTCTTCGTCTTCCTGCGTGAAATCAACGCCGCCCTGCTTTTCGGTCAGGTACAGGTTTCCGAATACCTCGTCCCGGACGCGGACCGGCACACCCAGGAATGTCCTCATCGGCGGATGGTTGGGTGGAAAACCCGACGCTATGGGGTGCTGGCCGAGGTCATGAAGGCGCAGCGGCTTGGGTTCGCGGATCAGGAGCCCGAGGACACCGTGCCCGGTGGGCAGGTCTCCGATGGAACGGATGCCCGCCTCATCAATTCCCACCGTGATGAAGTGGCTGAGCCGGCGGTCCTCGCCAATGACACCCAGCGCCCCGTAGCCGGCACCCACCAGGGCGCAGGCAGACCGCACCAGCCGGTCCAGGACCGCTTCAAGGCTCAGGTCCTCCGCGACGGCTATGACGGCCGCCAAGAGGCCGTTGATCCGCTCGCGGGTATCCAGCAGCAGGTCTTCCATCTGGTCCCGCATTGGGGAGCGCCACGGCTGCTCAGTGCTCACGTCCCACCTCCGGCGGCAAAAGCCCGCAAGGCAGCAGGCCCGTAGCGCGAATCAAGTGTTCGAAGACATCCTCTGGCAGTAGTCTAGGGGCCGCGTCAACCGCAGGCAGTCCCTGCCGTTGACGCTGAGTCCGGCTCACCGCCGCCAGCCCCCTGTACCGGCGGGACCTTCTCCCCTACCGGCCGAATGATCGCGGACCTAGGCTACGGCCATGAACACAGCAGGGGCAGATCCGGAAATCAAGGAACTCGGTGTCCACGATTGTTGGAAACTCCTTCATTCCACATCCGTTTGCAGGATCGCGTTCACGGACGGCAACTCGGTCGAGAACTTTCCCATGAACTTTGTCACCACCAACGGAACCCTGCTGATGCGGACGGGTGGGGCAACAAAACTCTCCTCCTTCGACGGCAAGGCCGTGGCTGTTGAGGCGGACGGCATGAACCAGTACGGAACCATCGCGTGGAGTGTCATCCTCAAGGGGCACGCCACAGTGGTTTCCGATGCCGAGGAGACCCAGGACGCCATGGATGCCGGACTCTCACCGTGGCAACCGGGCCAGAAGAACACCCTGATCCGGGTTACGCCCCACGACATCAGCGGCCGGAGGTTCGTCATCGCGGCACCTACGCACTGGTGGCCGCCCCGGGAGCCGGCAGCGGACTGAAGATCGCAGCGGCCAGGAACCCGACTTTCGACCTCGCCCCATCCAACGCCACAACACTCCAAAGGATGGCCCCCATGGCACCTGCCAAGCCAATCGCCGTCGGCATCACCAACACACCGGCGTCCGACGCCGCCCTGATGTGGGCCGCCGCACGGGCCGACAGGCTCAAGGCTCCCCTCGCCGTCGTCACCGTGGTCGATGACCGGTGGATGGCCTCCGAAGTACTGCCCTACTTCGAGGTGTTGCGTGAATCAGGCCTGGGCCTGCTCAAGGAGGCCGGCGAGAAGGTCAGTGCCGCCTACCCGGGGCTGAGCCTTTCGCTGAAACTCCTCGAAGGAGGGGTGGGCTCGGCGCTGGGCGCATACTCGAAAGAGGCCGCAATGCTTGTCCTGGGTACCAGCGGCCACTCACGTGGCGCACTGACAGACCGTGCCCTCCAGGCTGCTGCAACGGCCGAATGTCCGGTTGCGGTCATCGGCGGGGGGCAAGAGGACGGCCGCGGCGTGTTCGTGGGGGTGGACGGTTCCGAGGAGTCAACGCAGGCGGTGGCCTACGCTGCCGCCGAGGCCGACATGCTGGGCGAGGAGCTGACGGTCCTCTACGCGTTCACCGGGCCCAACCGTTGGATCGCGGCGGGACTGCCCTCAAGCAGTTTTGCCACCCATGTGCTCGAGGAGGAGCAGATTGTCCTGGGCGAAACGGAGGCAGGCCTGCGGCAGGACTACCCTGACCTCACCGTGCACACGGTGATGGAAACCGTCGTGGAGCCCACGGCTGCCCTGGTCCGGGCCGCCTCCGGGGCGCGCCTGCTGGTGCTGGGCAGCCGCGGCAAGGGCGGCTTCGAGCGGCTGTTGCTGGGCTCCACGGTGCACGCGGTGCTGGCACAGCCGCCATGCCCCACCATCATCACGCGGATGCACGTACCGCAGCACGGCGATTGAGCGCGCCCGCTTGGTGGAGCATGCCATGCCGGCCGCCGGGAAAGCCGGGGCCTCCGCCCTCGATGTGGAGGGCCGCCGTGCCCGTGAGGGGCTGACCACCGGTGAAGTCCAGGAGCGGACCGCTGCCGGCCGGATCAACAGCGTGCCCACGGCCACCAGCCGAACGGTCAGGGCGATCGTCCAGGCGAACGTGTTGACGCTTTTCAACGCCGTTGTGGGCGGCTGTTTCATCCTGCTGTTCGTCCTGGGCCAGTGGCGTGACGCCCTCTTTGGGTTGTCGGCCATCAGCAACTCGTTGATCGGGATAGTCCAGGAGTACCGGGCCAAGCGTTCGCTCGACCGGTTGGCCATCACGCAGGCGGCGACGAACACGGTGATAAGAAACGGCGCACGGGAACGGATCCCGTCGGCGGGGCTGGTCCCCGACGACACCGTTGTCCTGGCCGGCGGCGACCAGGTCACGGCTGACCTCCTGCTGCTGGGCGGAGCCTCACTGGAGGTGGACGAATCCTTGTTGACCGGCGAATCCGAGCCGGTTCCCAAGATGGGCGGCGCCGTGCTGCTCTCCGGGTCGCTGATCCTGGCGGGCAGCGGCCGGGCCACCGTGCTCAGGGTGGGGCCGGATACGTTCGCGTACCGCCTCGCGGCGGAGGCACGCCGGTTCTCGCTGGTCACGTCGGAGATCCGCAGGGGCCTGGGGAAGGTCTTCGTCGTCATCACATGGTTGCTGCTGCCCACTGCGTTGCTGCTGGTAAACGCGCAGATGCAGGACCGGGGCGGGTGGACGGGTGCCTTCGGCTCGGGGCGGTGGATCCCCGCCGTGGTGGGGGCAGTGGCCGGGATCATGGCGATGATCCCCCTCGGCCTGCTGCTGATGACCAGCGTGGCATTCGCCGTTGGAGGCCTCCGGCTGGCACGCCAAAAGGTCCTGATCCAGGAGCTGGCGGCCGTGGAAGTGCTGGCGAGGGTGGATGTCCTGTGCCTCGACAAGACGGGCACGCTGTCCTCAGGCTCCATGGTGTTCGACGCCGTCCACGCTCAGGGGGCCTTCCGGGCAGCACGCTGGCAGCCGGTGCTGGAGTGGTTCGGGGCCCAATCGGAAGGCGGCAGCACTGCAGCGGCCATTGGTGCGGCTTTTCCCGCGGCCCCGCCGCTGGCGGAACGGTCCGCCATCCCCTTCTCGTCCGCCCGGAAATGGAGTTCTGTCACTGTGGGGCCGGAATCCGGCGCGGCCGGCACGTGGATCCTCGGCGCGCCGGACGCCGTCCTCGGAGGCTCCCCTGGTTGCGCGGCGGCACACGGGGAGGCCGCCGCCCTGGCCTCCACCGGCCTTCGGACGCTGGCCTTGGCCTACCTTCCGGACATCCTGCCGCCGGACGCGGGCGAGACGGGTCTCCCCACGACACTGGAGCCGGTGCTGCTGATAACTTTCCGCGAAAGAATCCGGGCGGACGCCGCCGCGACACTGGACTACTTCCGACGGCAAGGCGTCACCGTGAAGATCATCTCCGGCGACGACCCCCGGACGGTGGCGGCCCTGGCACGGGGAGTTGGCTTCGGCAACGGGGCCGCGTACGACGCACGCCTCCTTCCCGGGGATCCGGCCCAACTGGAGGACATAGTGGACGCGCAGAGCCTCTTTGGCAGCGTCACGCCGTCCCAAAAGCGGGATCTGGTCAGGGCCCTGAAGCGGCGCGGGCACACGGTGGCCATGACCGGAGACGGCGTAAACGACGTCCTGGCACTGAAAGAGGCGGACCTGGGCATCGCCATGGACTCGGCCTCGCCGGCCACCAAGGCGGTGGCCCGGCTGGTTCTCCTTGACGGCCGCTTCGAAAGGCTGCCCGCGGTGGTGGATGAGGGGCGCCGGGCGATCAGCAATATCGAGCGGGTTTCCTTGGTATTCCTCAGCAAGACCGTCTACGCCACGGTCATCTCCGTGGTGTGCGGCATCCTGCTGCTGGCCTTTCCGTTCCTGCCACGGCAGTTGTCCGCACTCGACGGCTTGACCATCGGCCTGCCGGCCTTCTTCCTGGCCCTGCAGCCGGGCGGCGAGCGCTATGCCCCCGGGTTCCTCCGCCGTTCCCTGGCCTTTGCCGTGCCGGCGGGATTCTGCACCGCCGTGTGCGTTTTGGCCGTCAGTGCACTCGCCACAGGCTTCGGCGGGCACACCCGGGAGAACGCGCAGTCCGCAGCCACCGTAACCTTGGGTCTGTTGGCTGCGTGGATCCTGGTGATGGCGTCGCGGCCGCTCAACGGCACCAAGGTCCTGATCCTGGCCGGTATGTACGCGGGCCTGGTCCTCCTGTTCAGTGTGCCCCTGACCCGGCATTTCTTCCGGGTGGATTGGCCTCCCCCGGGCCTGCTGGCCCTCGCGGTCGGGGTTGGCCTGGCAGGCTGCGCGGCCATCGAAGGGGTGGGCCGGTTTACCCGGCACAGGCGCGCCCGTGCCGGGTGAACCGGCGCTGGGACCTTGGACTCTGGCTGCTGTCCTGCCAAGAGGGGATGGTGGAAATGCCGGGCGATCCGATGGTCCGGCTTCCACTTGAGCAGGAGGCAGTAATGACTGACCTGATGAAATGGTTCGATTCACGGCGCTCACCCTTGGACGTCATCGAACGGCTTTTCGAAGGTGACGTGGGAACTTCCGCCATCCGGGTGGAGGAGATGGTGGACGGCAATACCCTCGTAGTACGGGCTGAGCTGCCCGGCATCGACCCCGAACAGGATGTTGACGTCACCGTTTCCGACGGCGTGCTGTCCATCAAGGCGCAGCGGGAGGAAAAGAAGGAACACAAGGACAAAGGCAGTTACCGCTCCGAGTTCCGGTACGGGTCCTTCGTCCGGCGTATTCCGCTTCCCGGTGGCGTCCAACAGGCGGACGTCACCGCCGCCTACAAGGACGGCGTCCTGGAGGTCCGCGCCCCGATGCCTGACCAGGCGGTCGAAGCCAGCGCGTCGAAGATCCCTATCACCAGGGGCTGAGCAGCGCCGGGCGGACGACGCCGGTGCCTTGCCCCCGCGGGGACCAGGCACTTTTTATGTCCAGCTGGCTTAGGACGCCTTGCCCGCCGCAGCTTCAGCTGCGGCGATGACCGGAACTGTTTTGACGTAGGTGTCCGGGTTCAACGAAACGGAGTCGATGCCCTGGCCGACCAGGAATTCGGCAAGGTCCGGATGGTTGCTGGGCCCCTGCCCGCAGATTCCGATCTTGATGCCGGCCGCGTGGGCTTTGCGGATGGCCTCGGCAATGAGCGCCGTCACGGCGGGGTCGCGTTCATCGAAGAGGCCGGCAAGCTCCTCGGAGTCGCGGTCCACTCCCAGGACCAGCTGGGTAAGGTCGTTGGACCCGATGGAGAAGCCGTCAAAGCGCTTGGCGAATTCCTCGGCCAGGACCACGTTGGATGGGATCTCGCACATCATGTAGAGCTGCAGGCCGTCAGCGCCACGGACCAGGCCGTGCTCCGCCATCGCCTCGATGACCTGGTCCGCTTCGCCGACTGTGCGGCAGAAGGGGACCATGACGATGACATTGCGGAATCCTGCCTGCTCCCGGACCCGTTTGAGGGCCCTGCACTCCAGGGCGAACCCTTCCCTGTAGTGGTTGCTGTAGTAGCGGGAGGCGCCGCGGAAGCCAATCATGGGGTTCTCCTCCGGACGTTCGAAGAACCTGCCGCCCACCAGGTGGCTGTATTCGTTGCTCTTGAAGTCGCTGAGCCGGACGATCACCGGTTTCGGATGTAAGGGAGCGGCGATCTTGGCGATTCCCGTCGCCAGCACGTCCACGAAGTACTCCTGCGGGTCGTCGTAGCCGCTGGTGAGCCGCCTGATGAGGTCTGCTTCCTGCGGATCGGTCACTTTTTCCGGATGGACCAAGGCCATGGGGTGGACGCGGATCAGGCTGTTGATGATGAACTCCATCCGGGCCAGTCCCACCCCGGCTGCAGGCAGCCGCCACCATTTGAACGCCGCGGCCGGGCTGGCGATGTTGACCATCACATCCGTTCGGGTGGCGGGAAGACCCGCCATGTCCACATCCTCCACTGAGTACTCCAACAGTCCTTCATAGACGCGCCCCTCCTCCCCTTCCGCGCAGGACAAGGTGACCGGGGCGCCGTCGGACAGTATCTCCGTTGCGTTGCGCGTTCCGACGACGGCCGGCACGCCAAGCTCACGGCTGACGATCGCGGCATGGCTCGTGGTCCCGCCGTGATCGGTGACGATGCCGGCGGCGCGCTTCATGACCGGCACCCAGTCGGGGTCGGTCATCCGGGTGACCAGCACGGAACCGTCAACGAAAGACTCGATGTCCTTCGCATCGCGGATCACGCACGCCGCGCCCTTGGCGATGGCATCGCCAATCGCCGCCCCGGTTGCCAGGACCGGGCCGGGGTGCAGGAGGTGGTAGGTCCGGAAGGTGGAGGCGCTTCTGCGCGCCTGGACAGTTTCCGGCCGCGCCTGCACCATGAAAAGGTCACCGGTCAGGCCGTCCTTTGCCCACTCCATGTCCATCGGCCGCCCGTAATGCTGTTCGACGGCGGCGGCCCACCGGGCCAGGAGGACAATTTCCGGGTCGCTCAGCACCAGCGAGCGCCGCTCGCGTTCGCTGGTGTCAACGGTCCGGGTCCGTGCATCACCGCCCTGGCTGTACACCATCTTGCGCTCCTTGGCGCCCACGGCCCGTTCGATGACGGGACTGAACCGCGGGTCGGCCAGCAGCGGCTTGAACACCTGGTATTTGTCCGGGTTGATGGTGCCCTGGACCACGGTCTCCCCCAGCCCCCAGGCGGCGCTGATCACCACAACGTCGGGAAAGCCTGATTCGGTGTCAATCGAGAACATCACCCCGGAAGCGCCGACGTCGGACCGGACCATTCTTTGGACCCCCACGGAAAGGGCGACGTCCAGGTGGTCATAGCCCTTCATCTCCCGGTAGCTGATGGCGCGGTCGGTGAACAACGATGCGTAGCAGCGCCTGCAGGCATCAAGGACGCCGCGCTCGCCCGCCACGTTCAGGAAGGTCTCCTGCTGCCCGGCGAAACTGGCATCGGGCAGGTCCTCTGCCGTGGCGCTGCTGCGCACGGCCACGGGCACCTGGGCCTGCCCCGTCCGGCTGCACAGGTCACGGTAGTGTTCCTGGATGTCTGCGGCGATGGCGTCGGGAAAACTCGCTTGCAGGAACAGTTCCCGGATGGCTGCGCCCGCCTGGCGCAGCGTTGCCCGGCCGGCGCGGTGGTCATCCATGTGCTGCCGGATCCCCGGTTCCAGGCCGTTGGCTGCCAGGAAGGTCCGGTAGGCGGCGGCAGTCGTGGCGAATGCTTCGGGAACCCGCACTCCCGAGGATTGAAGGGACCGGCTCAGCTCACCCAGGGATGCGTTCTTGCCGCCAACCGAAGGTATGTCCGCGAGCCCGGTGTCTTCGATCCAGGTGACATTGACGTTGGCCAGGACGGCTTCTGCGGGGGCACTCATGGCTCGATTCTGGCGGCCGCCGGGCAGGGCAGGCAGAGTCTTTGGTCCCGGTGCCGCCCCCTCAGCGGCATCAGTACTTACGCAACAGCGGACCCCTGGGCCGGCCGCAGGCGGTTCCGGACAGTTTTGTGGATCCAGTCGGCTGCCAGGACGGCGGGGGCGGCGAGGAGGGCGAGGGCCATGCCCATGGGGGTAGGCGGGGCCTGGCCCAGCACTGCCGCAAGATAGGGCACGTAGAGGCATGCTGCCAGGATGGCCAGTTCAGCCAGCACGGCCCACACCAGCAGCCTGTTGGTCCCCCATCCCAGCTTCCACGGCGGCACGGTGGCGCTCCGGCACGCGAAGGCGTTGGCGAGCTGCCCCAAGACCACCGCCATGAAGGCGGCGCCGGATGCGGCCGCCAGGAGGCCGGGAGCCGGTGGTTGCCCCCGGGTCCAGCCGCCGGCCGCGAGGACAGCGGCGAACACCGCCATTTCCGTCGTGGCCTCCACCGGCCCCAGGATGCAGAAAACCCTGATGATCAGCCGCCTGTCCATGAGGTGCCGGCGTTCGGGCGGACGGGACAGGACACGTTTGCCCGGCGCCTCCGCCCCAAGCGCCAGGGCCGGCAGCAGGTCGGTGCCAATATCCAGGGCAAGGATCTGGAGCACCCCCAACGCCAGCGGAAACTGCCCGCCGGAAAGTGCCCAAATGACGAAGGGGGTCAGTTCCGCCACATTGTCAGTGAGGTGGTAGGTGAGGAAGCGGTGGATGTTGGCGTAGGTGGCACGGCCCTGCTCGATGGCTGCGACGATGGTGCCGAAGTGGTCGTCAAGGAGCACCAGGTCCGATGCCTCCCGCGCCACGTCGGTCCCGCTGAGCCCCATGGCCACGCCGATATCGGCTTCGCGGAGGGCAGGGCCGTCGTTGACGCCGTCGCCGGTCATGGCCACCACATGCCCACGGGCCTGCAGGGCCCTGGCGACGCGGAGCTTCTGCTCGGGCGATACCCTGCTGACTACTACCCCGTCCCGGTCCAAAAGGGCCCCCAGAACCTGGTCGTCCGCGGGAAGGTCCGAACCTTCAAGGACACATTCGGGTGATCCCGTCAGACCGATTTGGCGGGCAATCGCTGCCGCGGTCCCCGGATGGTCACCGGTAATCATGGCGATCTTCAGGCCGGCCCGGCGCGCAATCCCAATCACGTCGCCCACATCGGGGCGAGGCGGATCCTGGAGGCCAATCAGGCCGAGGAATTCCAGCCCGGTTTCGAGGTCGGCCGGCGTGCCGGTCTGCCATGTTGCCGGCACTCCCCCGAGTCTCCGCCGCGCGACGGCGATGACGCGCAAGCCACGTGATGCCATCACTTCAACATGTTCCTTGACGTGCGGCGGCACCGCGCCGCACACCGGGAGCACAGTTTCGGGGGCGCCCTTGCAGAACAGGTCCGCTCCCACAAGGGCAGATTCCCGGCGCCGCACCGGGTCAAAAGGCAACCGCCGCGCAGGGGCTGCCCCGGGTCCGGTTCCAGTCAGCCTGCGGGCCAGGACGTCCAGGGCTGCTTCCATCGGATCTCCTTGCGCGCGCCACTGCCCGCCGTGCAGCTCGGCCCGGCCCTGCGACGCCGCCCGTGCTGCGAGTGCGGCGGCGGCCGCCTTGTCCATTCCGTGTCCCTGCACGTCGGCGTCGGGGCCATACCCGTCGCCGGTCACGTGGACGGATCCGTCGGCGGTGAAGACTTCGACGGCGTTCATCCGGTTCTGGGTCAGGGTCCCGGTTTTGTCGGTGCAGATGAATGTTGTGGACCCGAGCGTTTCGACTGCTTCGAGGTTGCGCACCAGTCCGTTGCGTGCAGCCATCCGCTGTGCGCCCATGGCAAGGGAGAGAGTCACGGTGGGAAGGAGCCCCTCCGGTACCAGCGCCACGGCAACGCCAATGGCGAAGAGGAACGAATCGCGCCATTGGAAACCCACCAGCAACGAGGCCATGAAGAAGACGGCGGCGATTCCCAGCGCCATCGCCGCGGTGACCCGGACGATCCGGCGCAGTTCCAGGGACAGTGGTGTGGGGGGCGAAACCGCTTTGCTGGTGAGGTCGGCGATTCCGGCCAGCCTGGTGTTGGCGCCGGTCGCCGTGACGGTCGCTTCCCCGTAACCGTTGACCATGAAGGTGCCGCCCCAGACCCGGTCTCCCGCCGCTTTGGAGACCGATTCGCTTTCGCCGGTCAGCATCGATTCATCCACCGCGCATGCCGAGGCCAGCATGAGGGCCATGTCGGCGGGGAGCCGGTCTCCGGCAGCGAGCAGGACCACGTCGCCCACCACCAGTGCGCTGGCGTGGACGGTCTGCACCTTCCCGTCCCGGCGGACCATGACGTCGGCCGGCAGCAGGGCGCGCAGCTTGGCTGCGGCGTGCTGGGCGCGTTCTTGCTGGATGTGGGCAAACACGCCGTTGACGATCACGACGACGACGATCGCCACCGCCAGCTGGGGCATGTCGGCAATGAAGGCCAACCCGGCGGCACACCAGAGCATGAGGGCGAAGAAGTGCGTCATCTCGGCCCAGAGCTTCCGCCATTGCGGGACGGGTTTTTCAGTGGGCAGCTGGTTGGGGCCGGCCTGTTCCAGGAGTTGCGCGGCCCTTGCAGATGTCAGGCCCTCCGCGGTCCTCACACAGCGTCCGCCTCCTGGCCCACCAGGAGCACCGGGCAGGCGGAGTGCGCTGCGCACGCCTTGGTGACGGACCCCATGGACTGCTTAAGGAGGCCGCCCTCTCCATGCCTGCCCACCACCAGCATCTGCGCCCGGCGGCTTTCGTCCACCAGCACCTTCGCCGGTGGCCCGAATTTGACGTCCACATCGACGTTCGCCGGCCGCTCGCCCGGGAAGGCCCGGCCCAGGGCGTCCTCCACGAGCCGTTCGGCGGCGTCCTCCAGCCTCGCGGTGAACTGCCGGTCTGCCCCCTCGAGGCGTGAGGTCACCAGGTAGTCGGGCATCCCGACGCATGTGATGACCTCAAGGCGGGTCCCCAGGCGGGCGGCCAGCTTGCCGGCATACCGCAGGGCGGCGGAGGAATATTCGGAACCGTCCACGCCAACGATGACGGGCTTGGCCACTGTTTCTGCGTTCATACCACCACGTTGGCCGCTGGTGCATTTGGGCGGAAGGGCCGAAAGTCATGCTGACGGGCGGACAACGCCGGCAGCAGGCGAAGGGCGCCTGGAGCCTGCCATCCGCGTCGGGTCGGCACCGTGGAGGGCGCGCAGGCCGTTCAGGATGGTGGCCAGGTCCACCAGCTCCTGCAGGAGGGCACCGGCGACGGCGGGAATGTACCCAGTCATGGCGATGGCCATCAGGACCAGGCTGAGCCCTATCCCGGTCCAGATGCTCACCAGGGCCACGGCTACCGTCCGTTTGCCGATGGCGACGGCCTGGGCCACCTTGGACAGGTCATCGAGCATGATTACCACGTCGGCCGATTCGCTGGCGGCCGTTGCGCCTTTGGCGCCCATGGCTATTCCTACCTCGGCGGCGGCCAGGACGGGCGCGTCGTTGACGCCGTCGCCCACCATGATGACCGGGCGTTCCCGGATGGCGGCCACGGTGTTGACTTTGTCCTCCGGCAGGCATTCCGCCTGCACGCGGCCGATTCCCGCTTCCTCGGCAATGTGCGCCGCGGTGGCTTGGGCGTCCCCGGTCAGCAGCATGGTGTTCCGCACTCCCAGGGAGTTCAACTGTGCCAGGGTATCCACGGCGTTGCGGCGTAACGGATCCTTCATGACCAGCGCACCGGCGTACTCGCCGTCCACGGCCACGTGGATGGCCAGCTGGCCGCTGTGGACCGGTGTTTCACGGAACCCGGTCGAGACATTGCTGACCAAAGCTGCTTTGCCCACCACCACGCGCCGGCCGCCGCAGACAGCTTCCACCCCGTGCGTGGCAGTTTCGGCCGCCTGCTGTACCGGCAGGAGCTCCAGGTTGGCCAACTGTGCCGCCTCGATCACCGAGCCTGCCAGGACGTGCGAGGAGTATTGTTCAGCCGAGGCAGCCAGCTGCAGGATCCGGTGGCTGCCCAGGGACCCGCCCTTGCCCGGGGCCACCCGGACCTCGACAAGGACGGGACGCCCGGAGGTGAGGGTTCCGGTCTTGTCGAAAACCGCTGTCTGCGCCTTCGCAAGTTGCTCGAGGGTCCGGGTGTTCTTGATGATGATGCCCTTGTGCGCGGCCTGGCTGGTGCCGGCCAGGAAAGCCACCGGCGCCGCGATCAGGAGCGGGCAGGGCGTAGCCACCACCAGGACCTGTGCAAAGCGGAGCGCTTCACCTGACAGGATCCAGGCCGTGGCGGCCATGGCCAGTGCCAGGAGGGTGAAGGGGACGGCGTACCGGTCAGCGAGCCTCACCACCGGGGCCCGGCTGTTTGATGCTTCCTCTACCAGGGCGATGATGCGGCTGTACTGGGAGTCGGCCGCGGTGGCCGATGCCCGCATGCGGATTGCTGCCACACCGTTCACCGATCCGCTGAGCAGCACCTGCCCCCGTGCGTGTTCCACGGGAAGGCTCTCGCCCGTCAGCGAAGATTCGTCAAGGCTGGCCGTTTCAGACAGCAGCGTGCCGTCCACCGGCACCAGCTCGGAGGGGCGTACCATCAGCACGTCCCCCGGCACCACCTCGCCGATCGGGATATCTTCGAGCACGGTGCCGGCTCGCTCGCGGTGCGCGAAGCGGGGTGCCCGGTCCAGCAGGGACCGCAGCTCCCGGGCGGCACGTCCCTGGGCGAAGTTTTCGAGCGCTTCCCCGCCGGTCAGCATGAGGATGACCACCAGGGCGGCCAGGTATTCGCCCACTGCCACGGTGCTGCCGATCGCCATGAGCGCCAGGAGGTCGATCCCCCAGCGCCCTTCCCGCAGGGCGCGGACCATCCCGGCGGAACGCAGTACCACGATCACAGCGGCATAGGCAGAGGCCAGGATCCGGACCTGCAGTTCCAGGCCGGATTGCATCAGCACCAGCGTGGCCGCCAGCACCAGGCACGTCAGCGCGACGACGGGATACTGCTTGGTGAAACGCCACGCCTTCTCCGCGGGGAACTTTGCGGGCCCTTCGGGGGCAACTCCATCGAGGCGCCCGCCCGACGCCGTGGGCGGGGCGGCCGGCTTCCTCATTCAGGACACTTCAAAGCTGTGTACCGATGGTGTTCACGCATAGAGCCGAACGTACCGGTCCGGCACTGCCTGGGGTAGGGCATTTGGACCCGGCACCGGGCTCGTCGCTCCTTGTGGCGGTGTGACCTTTGGCCCTGTCATGTAACCGGCCTCGCGGCAATGCTGGTGGCATGAACGGAAATGGGCAGGAACCGCGGAAGACCCACGTTGCGGAGCAGGCTGTGGCAGTCGTCCGCGAACGCGTCCCGATGGACGCACTGACAGGCTTTTTTGGCAGGGCCTTCGGTGCCGTCATGGCGGCTGTCCAGATGCAGGGCGCCAGCCCTGCAGGCCCGCCGTTCGCGCTGTACCACGGTATGCCTGGCGAATCAGTGGACGTCGAAGCGGGTTTCCCCGTCGCGGGACGCTTTCACGGAACAGGCGAGGTGGCCAGCGGGACGCTTCCCGACACCGATGCGTATGAGGCCATCCACAGCGGCCCGTATGACACGTTGGGCACCACCTACGATGCCATCCGGCAGCGCATGGAGGAAGACGGCGCCACCCCGGGCGGGATGGTGTGGGAATACTACTTGAGCGATCCGGAAAAGCAGCCGGATCCGGCCACGTGGCAGACCAAGGTGGTTTGGCCCGTTGCCTAAGGCAGGGCAGACGCCGTCGATCAGCTCCTGGCACGGCTGAAGGTCAGATCCCAGGGCTGTGTGCCGCGGGCAGATAGTTGCCACCCGTCACGGGCTATGTCCCGGCGCAGTTGGCGGAGGCTGGCCTGCAGGCCCGGTGCCCATTGTTCCTCGGGAGGAGTCCGGTTCAGCGGCGGCCCGGGAAACGTGCAAGGACCGGCGCCACAGAACAGGGCACTTGGTACCTCGTTGGGTGAACCAACGGAACCGCCTGACAGCCGGGCCGAATGGTGCTGTCTACGCCGGCGCCCCATATGGCGGAGCCCAGGCATGAAGAGGCCTGGGCCTGTTGCTCTTTGACGGGAGCCTGCCGCTGGTGGCCCTGGTATTCGGCGCCCTGCCGTGGGCCCTGCCCGGCAGCCGGAACCGGCCAACCGGGACTTTGGGCCCTAAACGCGGGCCGTGTCCTCTGGGATGGTGGTCTGGGCCGGAACACCGCTGTGGTTGTACATCCGCGCCGGATCCGATTCCGGCTTGTGATGCCGGACGGCCACGTTCTGGCTGTCTCCGGCCCGTTCACGGACAAGCGGTCGGCGGCCGCAGCCATAGAAGAAGTCCGGGAATGTGCAGGGACCGGACTGATCCGTGACGTGGTGCCACCAGCGGGACTCGTCCTCGCTCCCGCAGCACCCACCCGGTACAGCATCCGGCGCGGAATCGGCCGGTTGGGTGCGCGCGGCGTCGCGTAGGCCTCCGGATACCGCCCCCGGAACTAGAAGCTTGACGAACTGCCCGACCCGGAAAAGCTCCCACCGGTGCTGCCGTACCCGGTGGTGCTGCCGCCGCCCCTGGCCGAGTTGACACTGCCGATGCCGGTGCTGAACCCGGAGTTGAAGGTGGCAACGGAGAAGAACTGGTATGTGGGATAGCACGTGCCAAGGATGCTGGGTTCGTACCTGCGCTGCCCGTGGTGGGTGGGCCCTTCATGGGCGGCGTCCATTTTCTCCCGCATCAAGCGCGCCTCGTCCTCATTCCTGGCGAACCCCTGGATGACCGTTTCGGCGTGCTGCTCCAACAGCTCCGACAGCCGGGAACGGGCATCGTAGAGCCGGTCCAGTGCCTGCTCCGGCGTGATTGTTCCGTCGGCCAGGTCAGCCGTCCAGCGCTCGATCTCCCGCAGGCTTTCGTCCCTGAAGGACCGCAGGGCCGCCGCGCTGGCGGACTCGCCCTGCCCGTGCCTCTTGCTCAGGAGCTGCTCCAGCCCGGCTAAGTCCTCGCGGAACGGTGCAAGCTGCCGGTCCCAGGCCGGGGGCCAGGTGGCGGCGCGGTTCAGCAGGGCGTTGCTGTCCGCGATGACGTCATCCAGGGCATCCAGCTGGGCTGCGTTGTCGGCGAATTCGCGGGCAAGGTTGAGGCTTTTCCGCCGGCTCAGCGCTCGCCGCGGGAGCGCATGCACCTGGTTGGACAAGTCCGTGGTGGCTGCGTACCGGCTCAGGAAAGTGCGGTGCTTCTCCAGGACCTGGCTGCCATAGCGCGACGATTCGGGGATGGTGCCCGCGTTCAGCTCCGTGACCTCCAGGTCCATGCTGACGTTGGAATAGCTGCGGTCCCCCCGATCAATCTGCCTGCGGCACCTGGCTCGTGTCACGCCGCGGACTGTAAGCCATGCGGCTGCGCCCAGCGCCGCCAGCCCGCCCGTTACCCACACTGTGATGAGGAACCCGGCAGAGCGGTACCATGGCTGGTTGATGAGCTCGGCGGCCCGGCGGATGCCGGCCACGGTGCCGTCGGTCCACTGGGCGTCACGGAAGAGTTCCTTCGACGCGTCCTGGATGTCGCCACGCTGCTCCAAGGACACTTTCCGGTCCTCACCCATGTATGTGCCCACGTGGCGGCCCACAGGATCGAGCGCGAAAATGAATAACCCGTCCGCCCATTTCTGCCCATCCGCACTGATCCATTCCGGATGCCGGGACCGGGCAAACGCGAGGACCTTTTCGTTAAGGTTGTCCGCGGCGGTTCCGTTGTAGGTGAAGACTGCGATACGGGTGGGTTCGTAGAACTGGATACTTTCGACGGCGGGGACCAGCGTGTTCTGGTCCAGCACCCCTGCGGTGTCCTCCACAACGATGGCCACGGGCGCACCCGCGGCGCTCGCCGCCGGCACCGCCACCAGGAGGGCACCCAGCGCAAGCACGATCACACCAATCCGGCTGGCCAGAGTACCCATGTCCCTCTCCTTACTGCGTGGAATCAGGATGGAACCAGGACCAAGCCGGACAAAGGGCCAAAAGTCCCGCCGGGCCGAGTGGTGGCGGCGGACCCAGTGGGCCTTGGACAGGGCCCTGGACCCGGAAGAAGGAACCAAAGCGCTGGGGCTGGCCACCCTGGAGGTGCTGGCACGGAGCGGGCTCGCGCGCACCGAGGAGCTCGAGCTGTTCGATATTGCCTGGAAGAGCGTCTCCGGGGAAGAGAACGGAGAGGACACTGAGACGGACACGGGCCCATGGGAGGAGGCGGCCGGCGTGGACGGCCGCGCCATCTTGGGCGAGAATGAAACGAAAGACGAAGAAAATGCCGAGGAGGTTGGACCATGAGCGCAACGTCGCCTGAGCAGCGTTATGTCCACCCCGCACGGAAAGCCGCTGCCCCCTCGGCCACAAAGAAGGCAACCCCCGCCGAGCGCCGGGTCCAGGTCGCTGCGGCCAGGCTCCGGGTCACGCTCGATGAAAGGCTGGGGCGCGAAACACCCGCCAAGACCAAGGCGCTGGCCAAGGAACCGATCTAAATCCCGCTGCACGGTGGGGGCCGGCCCCGCGCGCCAAGGCAAGGTGAACGGTGGCTGCAGTAATACTGGCCGTGGACGCCGACGACCTGCATCGCCGGGACTACCGTGCCGCCGTCGAACAGGTCATGGAGTCCGGCAGGTTCGTGGACCGGTGGAAACTCGATTCCCGGCCGGAAGCAATCCCGGGAACGGACGCCTGGCTGCTGCTGCGCGGCGGCGGGCAGGGCAATGGCCTGATCGGCCATGGGCTGGTGGAGTCCGAGCCTTACCAGGTCCCCGCAGCCGACCATGCCTCAGACACTGGCTGGTTCATCACGGTGGTCTTCGACTCGCTGCTGCCCTTGGGTGAACAGACCGGCCCTGAAATCATTGAGTCCGCGTTTCCGGGCGGTTTCCTTGCCGGTGAGTCCGCGCACTCCTTGGTGGAAGTCCCGCCGGAGTCCGAGCCGGCCCTTCACAGGCTGTGGCGTATCCAAGGTCCTGCGATGACGGATCCCGATGAACTCCCCGGTGGAACCTTTCACCCTTCTGCCGTCCGCCACGTCCAAGTGAACCGCTACGAGCGGGACCCGGATACCCGCAGGTTGTGTTTGGCGTTCCACGGCACGTCCTGCGCGGCCTGCGGCTTTTCCTTTGAAGCCACCTACGGAGTGGCCGGTGCCGCCATGGTTGCCGTGCACCACCTGGTTCCGGCAGAGATGCTGGGGAACAGCTATCAGCTTGACCCCGTAGCCGATCTCGTCCCGCTGTGCCGGAACTGCCACGTGGTCGCGCACAGCGAGAACCCGCCCCGGACGGTTGCGGAACTGCGCACCATGGCCTCCGCCGGCGGCAACGTGGCGGGTGACGTGGTCAGCACGGCCCAACTCCAAGCGCAGGCCGATGCACGCCGGATTCTCGGGGGCGGCCCCACGTAGGGTTTACCGGACTATGTTGGGACCATGGCAAAGCCTGGCCGGAGCGGGAACGGGGAAGACCCGGGGGACCTCGGTCGTGCCCGGGCGGACGCGGCCGCACAGCTGGATGCGGGGCTCGGCGACGTCGACTGGGCAGTCCCGCCGCCAGGCTCGGTGGACTTCACCATCGACGTGCCGAGCGGCAAGCTTGCGGCTGTCGCGTTGGGCGATCCGGATGATCCCTGCGTCGTGCTGGTCCCCGGCGCCACGGGGTCGAAAGAGGATTTTTCCCTGATGATGCCGGACCTCGCCGCGGCGGGTTACTTTGTTCTCGCTTACGACCTTGCAGGCCAATACCAGTCAGCCGGGGCCGGCCCGGAGAATCTGGTTCCGCCACGCAACCATTACGACTACCGGCTGTTCGTGGATGACTTTGTGGCCGTCCTGGAGACGACGGCAACGCCGGTCCATGTGGTTGGGTACTCGTTCGCCGCCATCATCGCCCAGCTCGCCTATGTGGAGCGGCCCGGGCTTTTCCGGTCCTTGACGCTGCTGGCCTGCCCGCCCGAACCGGGACATGGCTTCAAGGGAGTGGGCAGGATCGGCCGGTTCAGCACGTGGGTGAACGGCCGGGCAGGGGCCGCCCTGCTCATCTGGGGCATCCGCAGCGGCCGGGTGGCGAGGGTCCCGCGGGGCAGGCAGCGGTTCGTGAACTATCGATTCCGTTTCACCCGGCGGGCCTCAATCCGGGACATCTACACCCTCATGCAGCATGTTCCGGATGTCCGGCAGGAGCTGGCCGGGGCATCCCTGCCCAAGTTCGTAGCGGTCGGTGACCACGACCTGTGGCCGCTGAGCCTGCACCGGCAGTTTGCCCAGGCCATCAAGGCGCGGATCGGGGTGTACCGGGGTGGCCACAGCCCCTGCGAAACCTCGCCCCACGAGTTCAGCCGGGATTTGCTGGCCCTGTACGCCGGGGCCGGGGAGGCGTAGCGCCCTGCTGCCGCCAGGGGCCGGCGGATCGGCAGCCAGGCCCTGAGGGAAGGCCTAGCGGATGCCTGCGGCGCGCAAAGTGCGGGCCAGTTCGCCGGCCGCTGAGTGCAGGGTCTCCACGGTCTTTTCGATGACGTCATCGGTGGCCAGCTCGATCGGCATGGAGCAGCTCATGGCGTCCGTGCCGGGGATGCGGTACGGGACCACCACACTGACACAGCACAGCCCAACCGTGTTCTGTTCCCACTCCACGGCGTGCCCGGTTTTCCGGAATTCGGCGAGCTCTGCCTGCAGGGCCCCGAAGTCAGGCACCGTGTTGGGGGTCAGCGGGGCGTAGGGTCCCGGACCAAGCCGTTGCCTTACTTCCTCGTCGGTGTATTCGGACAGGATGGCCTTTCCCAGCGCAGTCACCTGGGCCGGCAGCTTGCGGCCCACCCGGGAGGAAAGCCGGCGGCGGTCCACTGCCTGCCGGGTGGCCAGGTAGATGACGTCGGAACGGTCCAGGCGGGCGTAGTGGGTTGTGAAAGTGGTCGCGTTGCGGACTTTTTCCAGGATGCCGGAGACATGTTCCATCACAGGATCACGGTCAAGGTACGCGGTGCCGCACAGGAGTGCATGCGTCCCGATCCGGTAGGCGCCCTCCGGCGTCTGCTCGATCCAGTTCAGCTCAAGCAAAGTCAGCAGCAGCCAGTGCAGGCTGGAGCGCGGATAGCCGGTCAGTTTGAAGATCTCGGCGGTTGTCAGCGGCTGCGGGGCCGCAGCGACCAGCTCGAGGATCGCGATGGTGCGCTCGGCGGACTTTACCAGTTTCACGTCGCCGCCCGGCGCCTCCCCGCGCGGACTCTCCTGGACCTCGAGTGATGCCATCAGTGCTCCCCCTGTCGCCACAGTCCCGGCTCGCCGCAACTCATTTGACGGCCAGGTGCGGGTAGTTGTCTATTCCCACCTTATGGTCACTGCCCGCCCAGGCGCCGCCAAGGAGTGCAGCCCATTCATCGGGAGTCGTGGTGTCAACGTCGCCGGCGAATTCTTCCGCATTGTCCCGCGGCTCAAATCCGATGGCACGGCCGGCTTCCAGGTTCGCCCATCCCCGGCTGTTGGCGGATACCGCCCACACCACATGGTGGCCGGGCGCGCCCGCATCGCTGAGTGCCGCCTCCACCAGGCGGAAGGAATCCGCCGGGGAGAGCCACGAACCAAGGGTCCGCAGGTTGTCCGGCCGCGCACCGCCGGTGCCGATGCGCGCACTGACCACCTTCATGCCGAACTTGTCGGCGTACAGGCTGCCCAGCGCCTCCACGGCGGCTTTGCTGACGCCGTAGTAGGTGTCCGGGCGCGGCGGCAGGACAGCATCCTCTGCCGCCGCGTGCGTGGGATGGAATCCCACGGCGTGCGTGGAGCTGGCCAGGAGGACACGGTCGACGCCGTTGCGACGGGCCGCTTCAAGCGTCACCTGGGTGCCCGTGATGTTGGTGGACACAATTTCCTCCCACGTCATCTCGCGGTGCAGGCCGCCCCAATGCACAACCCCGGTGACTCCGGCCAGGGCGGCGTTCATGAAGTCGGGGTCCGTTACCGATCCCACGTATACCGACTCGTGCGCACGGGGGTCGGCAGCCTCTGCCAGGTCCAGCAGGCGGACGGCATATCCGGCCTCTGCCAGATAAGGCCGCAGCAGCGTGGCCATCATTCCCGCCCCTCCGGTGACGGCAACAGTGACGGGCTTCGATCGTGCGGCCAAGATTTCCTCCAGTGGTTGACAGCCTGTGACCATGATCATACTCTCGTGAAGTACGTTTCACATAGTAACAGTCATTTATATATGTAAAAAGGAGAATCAGAGTGGATTCGAAATTCAAGTCCCGCTCCCGGGCGGCGCTGGCGCTGTCCATAGCTTCGGCTGCCTTGCTGACCGGTTGCGGCAGCGGATCCTCGGCACCGGCGGCGAAGGATGATGGACAACCCATCGAGGTGTGGGCGCGAGCCGGAACCGATGCCGCCACCACATACTCCGCACTGTTCAAGGAGTTCACCGCCAAGACGGGTGTGCAGGTCAACTTCCAGGGTGTCCCGGACCTGGACCAGCAGCTTCAGACCAGGGCGGCGTCCAAGAAACTGCCCGACATCGTCATCAACGACTCAGCTGCGTTGGGCAACTACACATCCCAGGGCTACCTGCAGAAGATTGACAAGTCCTCCGTCGCAGGAAATGACACGATCCCGGACTCCCTGTGGAAGGAAACACAAGGCCTGGACGGCTCCACCTACGGCGTACCGTTTTCCCGCCAGACCATGGTGACGATGATCCGCAAAGACTGGCGTGAAAAGCTGGGCCTGCCCATCCCCAAGACGCAGGAGGACCTGGCAAAGCTCGCAACCGCTTTCGCCACGCAGGACCCCGACGGCAACGGCCAGGCCGACACCTATGGCATGACTGTTCCCGGCTCCACAGAGCGCGGCTACTTCGGCTGGTGGGCCTCCTCCTACCTCTGGCAGGACGGCGGGGCCTACCTCAAGGACGACGGCAACGGCAAGTACTCGGCCTCCGCCTCCGGCGCCCAAGCGGGCGTCACGTGGATCAAGCAGCAGTTCTGCACCCCGGGCAACACCCAGCCGGGCGCCCTCACCGCGGCCACGAGCGCCGCGACCCCATTCTTCCAGACCGGCAAAACAGGCATCATCCTGACCGGCCCCTACAACTTCTCCTCGTTCGATGCCTCGCTCGGCAAGGACAAGTACGAGGTCATCGAGACCCCGAAGGGCAGCAAGGACAACACCGTCCTGGCAGAAGGCGAGAACATCTACGTCACTGCCACCAATGGCAAGAAGGACCAGACCAAGCAGGTCATCGACTACCTCGTCTCGGCAGAGGGGCAGAAGGCGGGCATGACCGCCGGCAAGCAGCCAATCGTCCGGGTTCCCGTGAATTCGGGCGTCGATGCCGCCGCCGTCTACAACGATCCGCGCTGGGCCGTGGTCCAGGATGCGTTGAAGAACTCTTCGAAGGCCTTCCCGTCCGCCATCAACTTCGTCCCGATCAAGCAGGCCGCCGCGGAAGCACTGAACAAGATCGCCTCCGACTGCGCTGCAGACAACGTGTCGTCCGGCCTCAAGGACCTTGACACCGCCATCAACAACGAACTGACAAGCCAGAACGCGAAGTCATGACCACAGCCCCAACCA
Organism: Arthrobacter sp. AG258; assembly: GCF_004364695.1. Lineage (NCBI taxonomy): Bacteria > Bacillati > Actinomycetota > Actinomycetes > Micrococcales > Micrococcaceae > Arthrobacter > Arthrobacter sp. AG258. The sequence goes on from NZ_SOBI01000004.1 coordinate 388,069, forward strand.
AACCAGCACGGTCGCTGACCGGAGCTCCGGACACGGGGCAGGTGCCGGTGCGCAGGAAGCGCAGCAACGGCAAGCAACTCCTGGCCATCTGGCTCTTCCTGGTGCCGGCGGCCGTGCTGGGCCTCTATTTCAAGTTCATCCCCATGGTCGAGGGCATCCGGCTGAGCTTCTTCAAGGTCCAGCCGTTCCTGGGGGACGTGTTTGTCGGCATGGACAACTACATCAGCGTCCTGACGGACGCCCGGTTCATGGAAGCCCTGGGCCACACGGTGGTACTCGGCGTAACCCAGACGCTGGGCGCCCTCGTGGTCGGGTTCGCGTTGGCCCTCCTCCTTGAAGGCCAGGCCCGGTCGCTGTGGATCCTGCGCACCACCATCTTCCTGCCTGTTGTGACGGCCCTGGCCGTCGTAGGCGAGATCTGGCGGATCCTGTACTTTCCCACCGCTGACGGACCGCTGAACAATATCCTGGGCTGGCTGGGACTCGGTCCGCTGCAGTTCCTCAACGGTACGGACACGGCACTGTGGTCCATCGCCGTCGTCGGCATCTGGAGCGGCGCACCCTACAACATGGTGATCATCCTCGCCGGCCTCACCGGCGTGGACCGTTCCCTCTACGAATCGGCGGGGGTGGACGGAGCCAGCGTCTGGCAGCGTCTGCGCTATATCACTCTGCCGGCCCTGCGCCCATCGCTGGTGATTGTCCTGACCCTGGCCGCCATCCGGAGCCTTCGAAGTTTCACCGAGGTCTACGTACTCACCGGCGGCGGTCCCGCCGGGTCCACCGAAGTCTGGATGACGCGCATGTACTCTCTCGGATTCCAACGCAATGACATCGGGGTCGCGTCTGCGGCCGCCGTCCTACTGCTGGTGGTCACCCTGCTGCTCACGGTGGGGACACAGCTTGTTGGCAAAAGGAAGGCCGTACGATGACCCATACCGTTTCCCGCCCCAAGGCGCGCCCAGCCAAGCCTTCCGCCGGAGCGCGATTCGACACCGCATTGGGCTGGTCTCCCCGGCTGGGGCCGAACATGGTCCTCCGCGTCCTGCTCTGCGTGCTGGTCTTCTGCATCTTTGCGCTGCCCTTCGTGGCCATCATTTCCGGTGCCTTTGACCGGAATTCCAGCCCCACGGACATATCGCTGCTGCCCAAGAACTTCACGCTGCGGAATTTTGAGGCGGCCACGCAACAAGGGCTGTGGGGTTACCTGCTGAACTCCCTGGTGGTGGCCGGCGGCGGACTCCTGCTGCAGATGACAGTTTCGGTGTTCGCCGCCTACAGCCTGAGCCGGAGGAAGTTCCGCGGACAGGCGCTGGTGCTGCTCCTGGTCCTGATGACCATGATGCTCCCGGAAGAGATTATCGGCATCCCGCTGTCCCTGGTCCTTGGAGATTTGCCGCTGCTGGGGATCAGCCTGCGCGGTTCCGTCCTGGCCGTCATCCTCCCGGTGGGCATCTGGGGTTTCTCCATCTTCATCATGAGTGAATTCATGAAGGAGATCCCGGGCGAGATCGAGGAAGCCGCCCGGCTGGACGGAGTGGGCGAATTCCGGATGCTGTTCACCATCATCCTGCCGCTCTGCAAACCCGCCCTCGGCGTCATCGGAATCTTCGGCTTCATGATGGTCTGGGACCAGTACCTGCTGCCCCTCATCGCCGCCAATGACCCCAGCGACTACACCCTGACCGTCGCGCTCTCGGTGCTGCGCAATGACACCACGGTGGGCCCCGGCGTACTGCTGGCGGGCGCCCTGATGGCCATGATTCCCAGCCTCCTGGTGTACCTCTTCCTGCAACGCTCCATGATCCGCGGCATCACTTCGGGCGCCACCAAGGGGTAGGGCATACCCTTCACTCCCCCGCCGCCCATTCCACGAAAGAAACCTTATGAAAACCAGCACCACCATCCACGCAGCGTCCACACCCGTAGCGGCGGACCTCATCATCACGGATATCACCATCACGCCCATTGCGTTCTCAGACCCTCCGCTGCTGAACGCCGTCGGAGTGCACGAACCCTTGGTCCACCGGGTGGTCATTGAGGTCCGGACAGCCAACGGCCTGCTGGGGCTGGGCGAATGCGCCGGCGGCCGCAGCCGGCTGGACAACCTTGCTGTAGGGGCCAACGCCATCAAAGGCGTGAATGTCTTCGAGACCACCCGGATGGAACAGCTGATCAACCAGGCCCTCGACACCGCCCTGTCCGCGTTCGAACGGGCAGCCGTCTTCTCCGCCTTCGAGGTTGCCGCGCTGGACATCCAGGGACACGCCACGGGCCGGACTGTCAGTGAACTGCTGGGCGGCACCGTCCGCAACGAAGTTCCCTTCAGCGCCTACCTTTTCTACAAGTGGAAGGAGCATCCGGCCATGGACGGCAAACCTGCCATCGGCGACGAGTGGGGTGAGGCGCTGGACCCCGCGGGCATTGTCAGGCAGGCACAAAAGATGATTGCCGATTACGGGTTCAAGTCCATCAAACTCAAGGGCGGAGTCTTCCCGCCGGCGGAGGAAATCGAGGCCATCAGGGCCCTTCGCGAAGCGTTTCCGGACATGCCGCTGCGGCTCGACCCCAACACCGCATGGACAGTGGAAACGTCCCAGTGGGTTGCCCGGGAAACCGAGGGTTTGCTGGAGTACCTGGAGGATCCGACGCCGGGCCTTGAGGGAATGGGGCAGGTGGCCGCCGTAGCCACCATGCCCCTGGCCACCAACATGTGCGTCGTTGCGTTCGAGCACATCAAGCGGAGCGTCGAACTGGACTCAGTCCAGGTCATCCTCGGCGACCACCACTACTGGGGCGGCCTGCGCCACACCCGGGAGCTCGGAGCCATCTGTGAGACGTTCGGAATAGGATTGTCCATGCACTCCAACTCCCACCTGGGCATCAGCCTCGCCGCCATGGTGCACGTGGCCGCGGCCACCCCGGCCCTGACGTACGCCTGTGACACCCACTATCCCTGGAACGGGCACAACGATGTGGTCAAGCCCGGCGCCCTGCGCTTCGAGGACGGCAGCGTCCGGGTTCCCACAGGCACGGGATTGGGCGTGGAACTGGACCGGGACAAACTGGCCGAACTGCACCAGCAGTACCTGGACGCCCGGATGACGGCCCGCGATGACACCGGCTACATGCAGCGCTTCGTTCCCGACTTCACGGCGGACCTCCCCCGGTGGTAGGCACGCAGGCGCCGCGGGCCACCGGCTACCTCTATCCCTGGGACGTGCTGGGTGACCCCGGAGCCGTTCACTGGATCAAGGCCAGCGGCGTGGATCGCGTGGCGCTTGCGGCGGCTTACCATTCGGTGCGGGCCGGCACGCCAAGGCACCCCGGCCGCCGCGTGGTGGACGCCCAATCCGCGGCACTCTATGTTCCCGCCGCGGATGCGTTCGCAGCCAACCCCATCGTCCCGGGCAGTGCGAGCGAATGGACGGGCACGGACAACGCGTTCGGTGAGGCCGCTTTGGTACTCCGTGCCGCCAACATCCCGGTGGACGCATGGACGGTCCTGACCCACTCAAGCGCAGCCGGGGGCAACAACCCCGGCATGTGCGTGCGCAACGCCTTCGGCGAGGTCTACAGCTATGCCCTGTGCCCCTCGCACCCGGAGGTCCGCGGTTACACCGCCGGCATCGTGGCCCAGGTCCTGGCCCACGGGCAGCCCGACGGCCTCATCCTGGAAGCTGTGGGGCCGCTGGGATTCAGCCACCAGAACAGGCATGAAAAGACGGAGGGCGCGGAGTACTCACCATGGGTGCAGGCTCTGCTGTCGCTGTGTTTCTGCGAGGCATGCAAGGCTTCCTATGAGGCTCGCGGCCTGCCGGCTGACGTGGAGCAGGGCCGGGTGCGTGCAGCAGTTATGGAATCAGAGGATCCCGGGCTCACCGCAGCCACAGCGGCCGGGGCGCAGGACTTCCTCCCGCTGCTGGAGGTCAGGTGGGACGCCGCCGCAGCGCTTCTCGATCAGTGCCTGACGGCCGTTGCAGCCTCCGGCTCCAATCCCCAAATCTCCTTGCACGCGTCCCCGGATCCCTGGAACACGGGACCGTTCCTGCCGGTGGAGGCGCTGCGCAGGAGCCGGCTGTGGAGGCAGCGTGGTGACGTGACCGCCGTCGTGCCTTGCTGGGGCAACCCGGACGACGGTGCGCTGACGGTCCAAGCCATGTCAACCAACGGTGTGCGCACCGGCGCGTACGTCCTGGCGCTGCCGCCAAAGGCGCCCGACGGCGGCGGGCTGGCCGGCGAGTGGGGCGCACTTCATGCGGCCGGCGCCGACGAACTGCACGTGTATCATCTGGGACTTGCCTCGACCAGGCGGCTTTCGGCAATGTCTGCGGCACTCGCCGGGCTGCGCTGAGGGCTTGGTCCGGGGCCGGCACCGGCGCGCTGCCGCCCTGATCGCCGGCGCCCCGGGTCCGAATCTTGAGCCAAATTTGCGGGGATCGTGGGCGGCCGCTGGGGTTCCAGTCCTACCGTTGAAAACAAGATCCTGCCGGCGAGGGCAGGATCTTGGCACCAGGACAGGACCGGCGGCCGGAGCATCCACGAGACCATGGGTGCCGCCCCCCAAACGCCGCCGGTCCAGCCCCACCTTGTCCGCCGGTGTTGGTTGCGTTCACCGGTGGCCGCGCCCACCATGGAAGCGTGCGAATGAAAGGCTTCCGGCGCCGGCTGGCTATGAGCCTCTGCTTTCTGGTGCCGGCGGCCGGAACGGCCGGGTGTTCCTACGACTACCCGGATCCGGCGCACAGCCCCGGCGCCGAAACCGACGGCACGGCCACAGCCGTGACGGCGCAATCCGTCGCAAGCCCCGACCCCCAGGTCCTTGAGCGCGAGGTGGGGAACTATCGGGATTTGGACGGACTCCTCAAGGCTGTCCCGGGGGACGCCCTGCTCTTTCAAGAAGGGCCCTTGGACGGGCCCGCCAGCGGTTTTGGCACCACTGAACAGGTCATCACGGCTGGAGAATACACCGTCACGGCTGCCTGCATCGGCGCCCCAAACGCTACGATCTACATCCGCCAGGAGAATCCCAAAGTCACACTCTGGCCTGTCGAAATCACCGTTGACTGCCCGGGATCCACGTCACAGGTCATCACCCTGCAACAGGGCTATGTTTCGGCGCACCTTTCCCTGCCTGCACACGGTGACACACCCTGGACGGGGGCGGTGGCTGGAGTGCGGGTAACCGGCTGGCGTGTGTCTTAGAGGCAGCGCCTGGCCCCCGGTTTCACCTGGCCGGTTCTTCGACGTCGATTTCCACCGTTTTCTCCCCGCACACCAGCAGCAGCACCGCCTCACCCGCGTCGAGCCTGCACTCCCGGTCCTTTACCCGCGGCCACCCGGACAACTCCGGGGCGCTGCGGGCCCATTTGTAGTAGAAGCTGCCGTTCTCCGTATAAATGTCCACCACGTCTCCGTCGAATCCGTCCTGGGTAACGAGCACCGACCGTCCGTCCACGGCTTCCAGCCTGACCGTATCTCCGATCCCCGTGGCCTCTAGGAGGGCGAAAACGGCAACCACCCCAAAACAGGTCGCAGCCGCTGCGGCCCCTCCTACGATGGTCCATCCGGCGAGCCGTCGCACCGCTCTCCTGCGAATACGGCCGATCAGCACCGGAAGAAGGAGCAGCAGGCCTGCGGCGCCGATGGGAACCGCCACGACGAGAAGCCAAGCGGCCAGGGAGTTCAAGGGGGCGCCGACAAACAACAGTTGGTGCTCGCGCCTGGCGGCCCAATATGCATCGTCAAGTATGCAGAAACCCGTTACCGACAGGGCTGCACCGATGAAAAGGATGACACCCCAGCTTGAGCGGCTCCTCAATGCCTCACTTCCCGGGCGGCGGGCCGGCCCGCGGTCATCTGACGGCCACATCCCGCCAGACGGCCAGTCGACCCAGGGCAGCGGCGAAACCAACGGTTGCCCACAGGCCGAGGGCACCGACGGACCAACCGAAGCCGAGCACGGAACCCAGCGCCCAGAAGCCCAGTGTCGGCACGATGAAGAACGCGGCAACATGGATCCACTGGTTGCGGATGGGTCGGAGCAGGCGGCCAAGGATCCATGCCAGCGGGACTCCCGTCACCAGCGCGATGCCATACCCGTACATCAGGACCATCAGGGCAAGGTCGAGCAGGAACCCCTGCGAGGTGGCGGCCAGCACGATATACAGGCCGACGAGCCACAATGTCGTGGTGATGGCCCAGCCCTTGAAGAGCGCCCGGCCTGTCAGGATCACGCCGCTCCTGATCAGGACGTCGCCGGCGGCACCGGGTGTCATGGCACCTTTCCCCGAGCCAGGACCAGGGTCATTTGGCGGCCAGCTCGTTGCGACGGAACGTTCCGGCAATGGAGAGTTTGCGGCCGTATTCAATGGATCCGTACCTGAACAGATGGACGGCCAGTCGAAGGATCAGGGTCCCGACGACGAAGAGTTCGACGACGACGACGGTCGCTTCAACAGGGTTGAGGGTTCCGAACCCGTTGCGAAGCAAGGCGGTGACGGGAGCGGTCAGCGGGAAGTAGGTGAAGATCTGGACGATCAGTGCACCCGGATTGGAGATGATCAGGCTGAATGTGTAGAAGGGGATGAACATCATCGCCACGAGGGGACCGAAGACGGTTCCGGCTTCCTTGGCGGTTGGCATGATCGCCCCGATGGCTACGAGGACCCCGGTGAAGACCGTGAACCCGCCCAGCGTGAGCAGCGCACCAGTGATCATGGGGCCGGGTTCGAAGACCAAGGAGGACAAGTCAACCTCCGGCAAGGCCAGGCGGTCCCGGAAGAACAGGTAAGCCAGTCCCACTGGCGCCAGGAACACCAGGATCTGGACCAGCCCGACGGCGAACAGCGAGATGATCTTGCCGGTAATGAGTGTGGTTGGGTTCAGCGTGGTCAGGATCATCTCGGTGACACGGTTTTCTTTCTCCTCCAGGGTGGAGTTCAGCATCTGGTTCGAAAGAAGGATCATCGAAATGTAGAAGACGACCAGGAACAACAAAGGCGGGATGATTCCGCCGACGCCTGGTGCGACGCTGCCGTCCTTGAACGTTTGCGAGTCAAACTTAACGGCTCCGGTCAGGGCAGCGGTCAGCTCGGGTGAGCCCACCTGGTTCTGGGCTGAGACCGCCAGAAGCTCTTTGGCCACTGCTTGGTATTTATCATTCTCGAACATGCCTTTGTCAGCCCCGTAAACCTTCACCGATTCCTTCGCAGGGTCGGCCGGGTAGGCGAAGTATGCCTCCGAGGTGCCGTCTTTCACAGCTGCGATGGCAGCCGCCGGGTCGCCGGCTACCGTCCCGCCGGCCAGTTTGGCAGCAGCGGGCACGATGATTCCGGACGCGTCGGTGTAGGTGAACGCGAACCTTGCGCTCTTCTGCGCGGCCGCGGTGTCCTTGGTGCTGGCGTTGGACGCGTAGACCAGCGCGAAGATGAGCACGAGGATGACCGGGAGCGCCAGGGTGGCGATCACGAATCCGCGCTTCTTGATGGTCCGGAAGAACTCGAAGGAGATGACGGTGCCGAGGTTGTGCTGTCCCATTGCCATCTCAGCCTTCCGCCAGTTCATGCTGTTCGCCGTAAACCTGGATGAAGATTTCATCCAGGGAAATCCTTGCCGGGGTAAAGGACCGGATACCGGCGCCGGCGTCCACGAGCGCGCGGAGAACGGATTCCTCCGTTGCCCCGGGCCGCGGCGAGAGTTCAGCCCGGCCGTTCTCCTCCGATACGACGTCGAACAGGGCCGACGCAGGCAGCGGACCGTCGTGGGTGACCCGGTAGACGGTGCCGCCGAATTCTTCCTGTACCTCTTCCACTGTCCCGTAGGCGCGGGAGACGCCGTCCTTGAGCAGGATGACGCGGTCGCAGAGCCGCTCGACTTCCTCCATTTGGTGGGTGACCATGATGACGGTCGCCCCGGCCCGCTTGTGCTCTTCGATGATGTCCATCAGCAGCCGCCGGTTGACCGGATCGAAGCCCTTGGTGGGCTCGTCCAGGATCAGCAGTCCCGGGTTGTTCATGATGGTTACCCCGAGCTGGACTTTCTGCTGCTGGCCGCTGGAGAGTTTGTCGAGCCGGGTCTTGGCTTTGCCCGCCAGTCCGACCCGTTCCAGGTAGTCCTCGGACCAGGACCGGGCCGTGGCCTTTGACAATCCTTTGAGCCGGCCGAAGTACACCATCACGTCCAGGACGTGTTCCTTTTTGTACAGGCCGCGCTCCTCGGGCAGGTATCCGAGGCTGGCCCCGTCCCTGGGCTCGAAGACCTTCCCGCCGATGTGCAACGTCCCTGCCGTGGGCCGGTAAATACCCAGGAGCGCCCGCAGCGTGGTGGTCTTCCCGGAACCGTTGCTGCCAAGGAACCCGAAGGTCTCTCCGGCGTGGACATCAAAGGACAGGTCCCGGATGACCGTGGTGTCCCCGAAGTCCATCCTGAAGTCTTGAATGTGTACCAGCGGCTCCTGCGCCGTTTCCCCCATTGTCATGATCCCAGCGTATCGTTTGGCGAACCCGGCCTCCTCCCCCGCGTTTCACGTCAAGGGCCAGGCTTTTTGTCGCTGTCGCCATTCAGAGACAATGGGTATTGCGCGAACAAAGCTAAGCATGCTTATGATAGGTGCAGCCGACGGGAGACGGCTGTGAGGGGAATAAAGGGGGTGCGCTCGGTGAACGGGCGCACCCCTTATCCGCGTCCTTCCCGGCGGCGGACTCCTCGCCACGCCCGCTTCCCGGCCTGCAGCCGACGATAGCGCAGGGCTGCGCGGAGCGGCTCCACCAAGTCGTCGAGCGATGCGCGCCATTCCGGCTCGTCGGCATCGTCCCCCAGTTCGGCGCTCTCCGAGTCCTGCCCCGCCACGCGCTGAACGGCCTCCAGGGCCATCTCTACATCATCGGCCGTGGTCTCTGCGCCGTGGGCCGCGGGCCGTGGTCCGTGGTCCGTGGGCCGTGGGCCGTGGGCCGTGGGCCGTGACCCAGTCAGCTACGTCCTCGGGCAGCCTTTGCCAACGCTACAAGTTCGCCATGTCTTGACCACCTAACTATCAGCATGCTTATGATAGGGGTAACGGATGGGGATCCGGGTTGTGGAGGATCGAAAGGGTGCGCTCAGCGAACGGGGCGCACCCTTTTCGTGTTCTCACGGTCCGGAGTTGCGCGAAGACATCACGCGCCCCGGACCTGGAGTCGCGAACATCTGATGTGGCTGCAGCACGGACGTAGCGGTCCCTTCGTACCGAAGCGCCGCCAGCCGACAGTCAAGACGCGAGGTCCTCGCGGTGGATCCGGCAAGACCGGCCGGTAGACTGGGCCGCGTAAGGACGGATTGGGGGATCCACGGCGGGCTCGCACTGCTGTTCCGCTGGTCAGTCGACGCCAGCACCCCAAGGAACCGCCTTGACTTTCTTCCAGGACCTGCCCGTACCCGAATTACCACGCCGGGGCCGTACCATCCGCTACGTACCGCCCGTATGGGCGGGCGCCCCGCGGCATGAGCTGCCCGCGGTGGTGGGGGTTGGCCGTTTCCTCCATCTGTCGCCAACGTTCGTCATGGCTGTTGAAGCCGTCAAGGTGTATTCCACGGGTTGCCTTTTTGATCTGTCGTGGAAGTTGCGTCGGCATGACGAGAACGACGAAGAATGGGCTGAGCTCAACGCTTCCTTCTTCAGCCAGCCGCACGCCCGGTGGGCCAAGGCCGGCATGCCTCTCGCGGCCCTTCTCTGCGGAGTGGAGTTTGCTGACGGCTCCAAAGCCTCCACCGGGGCGATGCTGAACAGACCCCACCCTGCACCCGACGCACCCCAGCCGGAGCCGCCGGTGGTTCTCTTTCAAGGCCAAGGCGGCAGCGGCGGGGACGACGAGATGGCGGCCAGCGGAACCCTCTGGCTGTGGCCCTTGCCGCCGGCGGGGGCCATGCGCCTGGTCACCCAATGGACCGACATGGGCATGCCTGAAACCTCCATTGACCTCGACGGAACCCAACTCCGCGACGCCGCGGCCGGCGCCCGGCAGTACTGGCCGGAAGGTGACGGAGAGTAATGGCACTCGACAGCTTGGTCCTGTCCGTCGTCTTCGTGGCAGTGTTCTTCTACCTCCTCTACGGCATCATCCGCGCTGCCGTCCGTGACGGCATCCTCCAAGCCGACGAACGGCGACAGAAAGCCCGTCAAACGGTGGGCGGTGGCGGACATAAAATGTAGGCGCCACGGGCTAATAGAGGAACACCAGCCCACCCTGCATGCGCTTGTCCTAGTCTTCGTCGCAGGTTGGCGGTCCCGATCGAGTCACCGCGGCAGATTCAGCAGGAGGACCACGCCGATGGCAACCCCCAGCACAGCAATCCCTGCGCCCACTATCCGGTAGACACCGCTGTCGGGAGCCGACCCCTTTGCATACAGCGAGGCATTGTTCTGAGCGACCTGCCCCAGCCATTGCGCCGATCCGCGGACGTCGGCAAGGAGGCAGGTTCCCAACAGCACAGCGGCACCCGCCGCCACACCCCCCGCATAAACAAAGTAGGGCCGCCCCATTTGGCCAAGCAGGACCATGGCCGCGACGGAGAGAACGAGTAACCCGCCAGATAACATCAACGGCCACGGCATCCCAAGTTTAGGTTTCATCAGATCTCCCAAGTTCGCAAAGCGAGTCGTCGTCCTGCCATGAGCATAGAGGCTGAAATGCTACCCATCCGTCCCGGACGGATGAGGGGATCCAGGGCGGCTCACGCCGTCGTTCCGCTGGTTGGTCGCCGCCCGTGGACCAAGGACGACCGTGGCTTTTTCCAGGACCTGCACGTCCCGGAGCCACCCCGCCGCGCCCGCAGGACGAGAGCGACGAAGAATGGTCCGGGCTTGGCGCCCCATTTTTCCCCCAGCGGCACGCATGGGCATGCCAGAATCGTCCACCACGTTGGACAGTGCCCAGCTTCGAGACGCCGCTGGCGGCGCGCCGCAGTTCGTCTCGGCGCCCTCCAAGCAGACGCCGATCTTCAGCAATTAGCTACAGTGATCCAGGTGACGCTTGAGAGAAAAATGTCCTTCAGCCGATCGTTGGCTTGGTTGGCATGCATAGCCGGTATTGTTCATGCCGGATTCAGCTTGTACTGGGCTCTGGGTGGGCGATGGCTTGTAGCCACGGTGGGCCAATGGGCGGTCCAGCTGTCCGTGGAGGCCCCCACTTGAGGCAGGGCTAGTGCTTGGCCTCGTTGGGATAGGAAAGTTGCTGGCAGCGACGATCCCCGTCGTCGTCGCTCATGACCGTATGCCCTGGCGAAGATTCTGGCGTGCGGTGAGCTGGGCCGGAGGCCTGCTCCTGGTCAGCTACGGGGGCGTGAACACCGTCGTCAGCAGTGCCGTCCTAGGAGGTTGATCCATCCTTCAGGTGGCTATGACCTCAACGCGATGATTGGACACGCATGGTTGTGGGATCCCCTGTTCTTGCTTTGGGGTACAGCCCTGGTTATCTCGCTCTGGACCTCGCGAAGGAGCTCACCAGCGATTGCGTAAGTCCAATCAAGGTGGGCCGGAAGCTGGTGTGCCGGCTGCAGCACACGCCTCCCTCCGGACTCCCCATGTCTAATTCCGACCGCTTCGCTGGACCGGCATCGACTGGGTCTTCTTCACTGCCGGCGCTGCATTCGTGGTCCCTGGATGGCGGGCGAGGCGAAGCAACACCCACTCGAAACGCGATAGGCAGACCATTATCCGGACGAAGAGCTCCGCCCATCAGCTGGCCCCCGACCACGCGAGCGGACGGCACCACTTCTGCCGGAAGCGACTACGGGTTTGGAACAAGCTTGAAGGCATAACGGGTTTTGGTCCCGCTGCTCGGGACCATGCTGAATTCTGCTCCCCGAGTCCGGAGCTCAACAGGGGCCTTGAAGACGTTTCCGTTGCAAGGAATGCTCATCTGGCTCAAAACTTCCGCCCCTGTCCAACTGGCCACTGAAAACTCAACGTCGGCCGCTCCGTCGCAAAGGAACTGCACTTCGTAGCTGCCCGGTTCTGCCGATAATCCTTGGCTCGTGGGCGAGCTTGAGCTGGCGGCACCCGCCAACTGTCCAGGCAGTTTGGGTTGAAGCTGCCGAGCCACCCATTCCGACATGTCCTCAAACTCTGACGCGCGCGGATCAGTGTTGAGTTCAAGCATGACACCGGCGGCGGCAGGCTTGTCCACGGGCGAGACGGTACTGATGGTGATCGGGCCGCCGGCGTGCCGGACAAATCGCTCCAAGACAGAGTCACACGTGTAGGGCACCCCTATCGTTGGCTTCTCGCCTTGGACAATGGAGACTGTGACACCGTGAACACCAGCACATGCACTCTTGATCACGTAGTCCCCTGGCGCGAGGTCAACCGATAGTTACCCCAATGGTTCCCCAACCGTCGGCATCCCTGGTTCATCCGAAGAAACCATAAGTGCGCGCGCAACTTCATCAACGTTTTCCTCAAAGGACAGCATTCGCGTGCGGCCGGCCTGGGCCTGGGAACTGACCGCCGCGCTCTCCGGGCCGGTGTACTCACATCCGGCCAGCGCGACGATGAGGACTGCGGATACCAAACAACCTGTTGCCATGCGCATATGCGTTGCTTCCCCCAAGCTCGCTTATGAATCGAGTCTAGCCCCCGGCAGCGCCGTCCCCCACGTACATGCAGGCCCGTCGCTGGACTGGGCCGGGCAAGGAGGGATTGGGGGATCGCTCGCTGTGACCGACCAGCGGAGCCGCGGGTGCGAGCCCCGTTCCCGCCAGTTCGGAATTAGATTCCAGACCCCGAAGGCGATCATGAAGGGCAGCGACCAGTACGCGATTCGGTTGATCCTGCGCCGGGCTTCCTCCTGAGAGGCAACCGGCTTACGACTCTGAGGCCCGGTCGGTGCTGCTGACATGCCTGCACTGAACCACCCGACTGGACCCCGTACAAGGTGCTTGAGCTGATCTTGCTTCGGAGACTACGAGAATGCAGGCTCAACGGATTCATGATCTTTCGCAGCGCGGCGGGGCTGGCGGCCATCCCCGGATCTGATTGCCATTTGCACCGGTTGCGGAAACATTTCAGTGTGAACTGCCGGTGGACGTACACCGGGCGCGGCGCCGATTACCAGCCAAGGTCAAAGTGGCCAAGCGACTGAAGCTGGCCAAGCTAGTTGGCGCCGCGCCCCTGTTTGTCACAGCGCCAACTAGCTTGTCAGTGTTGCCAACTAAGTCGTCAACTCATAACCAGCCGCAAACCGCCAACCAGCTTCTCTCACACCCGATTTAGAAGTCCCAGTCCTCATCCTCAGTATTGACAGCCTTGCCGATCACGTAGGACGAACCGGATCCGGAGAAGAAGTCGTGGTTCTCGTCCGCGTTCGGGGACAGCGCCGACAGGATGGCCGGGTTTACGTCGGTGACGGAAGCGGGGAACATCGCCTCGTAGCCCAGGTTCATCAGGGCCTTGTTGGCGTTGTAGTGCAGGAACTTCTTGACGTCCTCGGCCAGGCCCACGCCGTCGTAGAGGTCGTGGGTGTACTGCACCTCGTTCTCGTACAGCTCGAAGAGCAGCTCGAAGGTGTAGTCCTTGATTTCCTGGCGCTTCTCCTCGGAAACCTTCTCCAGGCCCTTCTGGAACTTGTAGCCGATGTAGTAGCCATGCACGGCTTCGTCGCGGATGATCAGGCGGATCAGGTCAGCCGTGTTGGTCAGCTTGGCCCGCGAAGACCAGTACATGGGTAGGTAGAAGCCCGAGTAGAACAGGAAGCTCTCCAGCAGCGTGGAGGCCACCTTCCGCTTCAGGGGATCGTCGCCCTGGTAGTAATCCATGACGATCTGGGCCTTCTTCTGGAGGTTCTCGTTCTCCGTGGACCACCGGAACGCCTCGTCAATCTCCTTGGTGGAGGCCAGGGTGGAGAAGATGGAGGAGTAGCTCTTGGCGTGCACGGACTCCATGAACGCGATGTTCGTGTACACGGCTTCCTCGTGCGGAGTCAGCGCGTCCGGGATCAGCGAGACAGCACCAACGGTGCCCTGGATGGTGTCCAGCAGGGTCAGGCCGGTGAACACGCGCATGGTGAGCTGCTGCTCGGCCGGCGTCAGCGTGTTCCAGGACTGGACGTCATTGGACAGCGGCACCTTCTCCGGCAGCCAGAAGTTGTTCACCAGGCGGTTCCAGACGTCCACGTCCTTGTCGTCCTGGATACGGTTCCAGTTGATGGCCTCGACGTGGCTCAGCAGCTTGACCTTTTCGGTCATGTCATCCCCTATGCGTTGGGTGGGTTTTCTCTAAGTTAAAGCGTACGACGGCGGGCGGGCACCCGCCGTCGTACTCAACCTTTGGTCTCGACTGGCTCGACCGCCGGGGCTACAGCATGCAGCTGACGCAGCCCTCCACCTCGGTCCCTTCCAGCGCGAGCTGGCGGAGACGGATGTAGTAGATCGTCTTGATGCCCTTCTTCCAGGCGTAGATCTGGGCCTTGTTGATGTCGCGCGTGGTGGCGGTGTCCTTGAAGAACAGCGTCAGGGACAGGCCCTGGTCCACGTGCTGGGTCGCGGCGGCGTAGGTGTCGATGACCTTTTCGTAGCCGATCTCGTACGCGTCCTGGTAGTACTCCAGGTTGTCGTTCGTCAGGTACGGCGCCGGGTAGTACACGCGGCCCAGCTTGCCTTCCTTGCGGATCTCGATCTTGGACGCCACCGGGTGGATCGAGGAGGTGGAGTTGTTGATGTAGGAGATCGAGCCGGTGGGCGGCACGGCCTGCAGGTTCTGGTTGTAGATGCCGTGCTCCATGACCGAAGCCTTCAGCTCGCGCCAGTCAGCCTGCGTGGGGATGTGCACGTTCTTGAAGAGCTCGCGGACCTTCTCGGTCTGCGGAACCCATTCCTGCTCCGTGTACTTATCGAAGAACTCCCCTGAGGCGTACTTGGACTTCTCGAAGCCGCCAAACGTCTGGCCGGTTTCGATGGCCAGCAGGTTGGAGGCGCGCACCGCGTGGTACACCACCGAGTAGAAGTAGATGTTGGTGAAGTCCAGGCCCTCTTCGGAGCCGTAGTGGACCCGCTCCCGCGCCAGGTAGCCGTGCAGGTTCATCTGGCCCAGGCCGATGGCGTGGCTCTGGTCGTTGCCCTTGGCGATGGACGGCACGGAGGTGATGTTGGACATGTCGGAGACGGCGGACAGCGAGCGGATCGCAGTCTCGATGGTGAGGCCGAAGTCCGGCGAGTCCATGGTCTTGGCGATGTTCAGCGAGCCCAGGTTGCAGGAGATGTCCTTGCCGGTGTCGGCGTAGGACAGGTCATCGTTGTACGTGGTGGGCTGGGAGACCTGGAGGATCTCCGAGCACAGGTTGGACATGATGATCTTGCCGTCGATCGGGTTGGCCCGGTTCACGGTGTCTTCGAACATGATGTACGGGTAGCCGGATTCGAACTGGATTTCGGCGAGGGTCTGGAAGAACTCGCGCGCCTTGATCTTGGTCTTCTTGATCCGGGAATCGTCCACCATCTCGTAGTACTTTTCGGTGACCGAGACGTCGGAGAACGGCATGCCGTAGACGCGTTCGACGTCGTACGGCGAGAACAGGTACATGTCCTCGTCCTTCTTGGCCAGCTCGAACGTGATGTCCGGGATGACGACGCCCAGGGAGAGGGTCTTGATTCGGATCTTCTCGTCCGCGTTCTCCCGCTTGGTGTCCAGGAAGCGGTAGATATCCGGGTGGTGGGCGTGCAGGTATACGGCACCGGCACCCTGGCGGGCTCCGAGCTGGTTGGCGTAGGAGAAGCTGTCTTCGAGGAGCTTCATCACGGGGATGACGCCGGAGGACTGGTTCTCGATCTGCTTGATGGGCGCGCCCACCTCGCGGATGTTGGTCAGGGCGAAGGCCACGCCGCCGCCGCGCTTGGACAGCTGCAGCGCGGAGTTGATGGAGCGGCCGATCGACTCCATGTTGTCTTCGATGCGGAGCAGGAAGCAGGAGACCAGCTCGCCGCGCTGCTTCTTGCCGGCGTTCAGGAAGGTGGGGGTGGCCGGCTGGAAGCGGCCCTCGATGATCTCGTCCACCATCTGCAGGGCGAGCTGCTCGTTGCCGCGGGCCAGGTGCAGGGCAACCATGCACACACGGTCCTCGTAGCGCTCCAGGAAACGCTTGCCGTCAAAGGTCTTCAGCGTGTACGAGGTGTAGAACTTGAAGGCACCGAGGAAGGTTTCGAAGCGGAACTTCTTCTTGTAGGCACAGTTGAACAGTTCACGGATGAAGTTCATCGTGTACTGGTCCAGCGTTTCGCGCTCGTAGTACTGGTTCTTCACCAGGTAGTCGAGCTTCTCCTCCAGGTCATGGAAGAACACGGTGTTGTTGTTCACGTGCTGCAGGAAGTACTGGTGGGCGGCCTCGCGGTCCGCCTCAAACTGGATTTCGCCGCTGGGACCGTAGAGGTTCAGCATGGCGTTCAGCTCGTGGTAGCCCAGGCCCTTGTAGGCGGCCGGCATCTCGGGCTTCCCGGCCCTGGTTACTTCCGTGTCTGCGACAGTCGTGTCCAAAACGTGTCCAATCCTTGGTTGACCCGGGTGACGTCTTCCGGCGTTCCCATAAGTTCGAATCGATAAAGGTGGGGTACTTTGCACTTGGCGGAGATGATGTCACCGGCCATGCAGTAGTTGTCCCCGAAGTTCGTGTTGCCGGCACCAATCACGCCGCAGAGCAGTTGCCTGTTCTGCGGGTTGTTGAGGAACCGGATGACCTGCTTGGGAACGGACCCCTCTCCCCCGGTGCCACCGTAGGTAGGCACCACCAGCACGAACGGCCGGGTGGCGAGGAGGGGCGCGTCCTTCGCGTAGAGCGGGATCCGGGCCACCTCACGGCCTAGCTTCCTGACGAAGCGGCTGGTGTTCTCGGATGCGGAGGAAAAATAGATGAGCTGGCTGCCGGTACTGACCGGCCCTGCATCAGCCTGTGCACCGGCCAATGCGGACGCCTCCATGCGCTGAGCCGCATGGTCACGCTGTGCTGTGGGTGCCACCATGGACGTCACCTCAGCTTGTTGCTGTCGGGAAAAGCGGAAACCTTAGGCCACGGAGGAAACGGCGGACAGTGCCAGTTCCTCGATCTTGTCCGGGCGGAAGCCTGACCAGTGATCCTGGTCGGTGACCACAACGGGAGCCTGCATGTAGCCCAGTGCCTTCAGGCGCTCCAGCGCCTCGGCGTCCTGGGAGATATCGACGCTCTGGTAGGTGATGCCCTTTTTGTCGAGCGCACGGTAGGTGGCGTTGCACTGAACACACGCAGGCTTCGTGTAAACCGTTACGGTCATTGTCGCTGTCCCCTTAGTTGAAATCTCTTGCTGGTGCGGTGTCCCCGTCCAAGCCGTATGTAGATACTACATGTAGTGCAGGCGCCTCTTTTGGACCCCAAGATGATGTATTACAAGTATGTCATTTAATGCACCGTTAATCCACAGGCAGGGCCCCATAAAATGGCCGGGATCCCGGGATTTTTGGAAGTTCCGTCCACACCCTGTGGACTACTTAGCCACAATTAACGGCCAGCGTGTCGCGAAAACGACGGCGTGTCGCGGCGTTGTCCACAGGGCTTCCGGGCACGGAAAAGGGGTCCCGAAGTGACCTTCGGAACCCCTTGGGGTGACCAATCGCACCCACCGCCTGGTGCTGGTGGAAGCGGCGGGAGCCGCTACAGCGGGGCGGGCCTGCTGCAGAGGATCTGCTCTACGCCCATCCGGCCTTCGGCAAAGCTGCGGAGGGCCCCCACCAGGTACAGCCGCCAGACACGGACCACTTCCGGGCCCATCATTTCCCGGGCCCGGTCCAGGTTTTGCTCGAACGTCGCGTACCAGGCGTCAAGGGTGCGGACGTAGTGCCTGCGCATGCCCTCGACCCCCTCCACCTCAAACCCTGCGCCCTCGAGGAAGTTCAACGTCTCCCCCACCGGGCGCATGTGCATGTCCGGCGCGATGAATGATTCGATGAACGGACCGCCGCCGGGGTGGCGGCCGCGCCGGGACATCTGCTGTACCAGCACTTTCCCGCCCGGCGCCAGGTTATCGAACAAGGCCTGGGCGTAGACGGGATAGTTCTTCTGCCCCACATGTTCGCCCATCTCCAAGGAGGCAACGGCGTCGAATGGCCCGTCCGGGATCTCGCGGTAATCCTGTACCCGGATCTCCACCTGGTCCGCCAGGCCGTACTCGTTGATCCGGGCGTCGATGAATGCTTTCTGTTCCACGGAGAGAGTGACACCAACTACCTTGGCTCCATACTGCCGCGCGGCATGCAGGCTGAGGGAACCCCATCCACAGCCAACGTCCAGCAGGCGCATACCCGGTTCCAGCCCGATCTTGCGGCACACCAGGTCCAGCTTGTCGCGCTGGGCATCCTCGACGCCGTAGCCCGGACCGGGAGCTTCCGTCCAGTAACCGCTGGAGTAGGCCATCTGCGGGTCCAGGATCAGGCCGTAGAAGTCGTTGCTGAGATCGTAGTGGTGGCTGATCGCGGCGCGGTCACGGATCAGGCTGTGCAGCCGTCCCCGGACCTTGGCCTGCGTTGCCGGGGGCGCCGGCGGTGTCCCCAGGGCCCCGGCCGAGCGGGCGATCCTGCCGATGCCGGCGATGACTCCGGGCGTAAGGCGGATGCCGGATAACCGGCGCTGCCGGACCACTTCCCACAGCTGCTGCAGCGCCGAATTGAGGTCACCGTCAATGTCCAGTTCACCCGTGACGTAAGCCTGTGCGGCGCCAAGTTCGCCGGGGTTCCACAGCAACCGGCGGATGGCGTCCGGGCTGTTGAGCAGGACCACCGGGGCGTCCACCGGCCCCGCTTCCGAACCGTCCCAGGCCTTCAGGCGGACAGGCAGGTCCCCGCCCACCACGGGCCGCAGCACCTCTGCGATCGTTTCGGCAAGTGCAGCGGTCATCAGCGGCCTCCGTTGACGGCAGCGTTCTTCCTCCGGTCCAGCACAATTTGCTGGACGTTCAGGTAGCCCGAGGCAAAACCGGCCCTTGAATAGCAAAGGTAGAAGAGCCACATCCGCTGGAAGACGGCGTCGAAGCCGAGTTCAGCAACCTCGTCCTTCCGCGCCATGAACCGTTCCTCCCAGAGGCGCAGCGTCTCGGCGTAGTGTTCGCCGAAGGCAAGGCGTTCACGCACCTGCAGTCCGGTCCGCTTCTCTGTGACTTCCTCGATGGCCCGCACCGACGGAATCACGCCGCCCGGGAAGATGTATTTGTGCACCCAGGTGTATCCGGTCCGGGTGGCCAGGAGCCGGTCATGCGCGATGGTGATGGCCTGGATGGCCACCTTTCCGCCGGGGGCAAGGACACGCTCGATGGTTTGGAAGTACGTGGCCCAATATTCGTAACCGACGGCCTCGATCATCTCGACCGAAACGACGGCGTCGTATTCGCCCTCCACGGCACGGTAATCCTTCAGCTCAATGGTCACCTGGTCCGCGTAGCCTGCCTCCGCCACCCGTTTCCGGGCCAGCGCCTGCTGCTCGCTGGACAACGTGACCGAGTAGACGGTGGCGCCGCGGGCGGCTGCACGCAGCGCCAGTTCGCCCCACCCGGTGCCGATCTCAAGCACCCGGGTTCCGGGTCCGACGCCGGCCTTGTCCAGCAGCCGGTCGATCTTCGCCTGCTGGGCGGCGGCGAAGCCCTCCCACGGCATGTCCTTCACGGCGCTTCCCGATGCCGGGAAGAGCGCGCTGGAGTAGGACATGGTCTCGTCGAGGAACGTGGCGAACAGTTCGTTGGAGAGGTCGTAGTGACGGGAGATATTGGAGCGGGTGTTCTTCAGGGAGTTGCGTTCCGTCCGCGGCTGGCGCGGCAGGAAAATGGACCGCAGTTTCTGCAGCGGAGCCGGTATCAGGGTGCCCGCCCGCTCCGCGAAGACCTCCAGCACTGCTGTCAGGTTGTCTGCATCCCAGTCGCCGGCCATGTAGGACTCGCCCAGGCCGATCAAGCCCCCGTCGCCCAGCCGCAGGGCAAACTGCGCGGGCCGGTGGATGGTCATGACGGGTGCGCCCGAGCCGGCCGGGGCAGAACCCAGCACCTGGCCATCGGGGTAGCGCACCTCGAGCGGAAGGCGCCGCACCGCGGCCTTGAAGATCCCGTCCGCAATCCGCGCTGCACCGTTCGCCTTGAAACCCGAAGGCACGGCGGCGATTCCCGGCCAGATGCCCGCATCGATGGACGCGGGTGGCCGCGGCACGGTGTACGGTGCGGCGGAACCGTGATGGTCCGCCGGCCGCTCAGCCGAGGCGGTGCCGTTATCGTCCGTCATTGTCATTGAACTGCCTCCTGTGGGGGGTGATGTGGTCTGGCGACGACGGGCAGGCGTCTTGCCCAGAGCTTAACGCCCTGGAGCCGGATAAGTGCGGATACCAGCATCGGCGCGGCAGGCACTGCAACGGCTGCCGCGAGGATGTTCCGGATGGTGGCCGGTTTACGCTTGCCGTCCATGGTTGCCACGAAGGGTCGGTGCCCTTCGCGTTCCAGGACGATTGACACCGCCAGCCGCTCTCCGGGGGCGGGAAGCTTCATCCGGTATTCGCCGTCAACGTCGTTAAAGGGTGAAACGTAGAAAGCCTTCGGCACGGACGCGCGTCCCGAGGGGTCTGTCCGGAGCAGGTAGCAGTGCCGTTCGCCGTAGGTGTTGTGGACCTCGGCCACCACGCACCGCAGCTCTCCGTTGGTGCCGTAGCACCAGAAAAGCGTCAGCGGGTTGAAGACGTAGCCAAAAACCCTGGCACTGGTCAGCATGTGGATGGGGCCGCCGTCGGGCTCGATTCCCTGCGTCCGCAGGTAACGCTCCACGTTGGCCCTGAAGCTGGCCCCGGGATCGCCCAGATGGTCTCCCGCGCGGAATTCCGCCAGTAGCCGGAGCAGGCGGGGCAGGCGTGGCAGGTCATCCACGTCCACGAACCAGCTGTAGCTGCGGTAGGTGAACGCGTTCTTCAGCGGGGTCTGCCGCACATGCGAGATGGCGGTGCGGTAGATGGCGGCACCCATGGTCACGCCGGTTCCGCGGCAAGCAGTTCCCGCTCCCCCTCGCCGGAGGAGTTTCCGCCGTCATCGGCCCTGGCCACCGGCCAGGTGCGGCCGAGCTGCTCCGCGGCACGGACCCCGGAGAGGGCGCCGTCTTCGTGGAAGCCCCAGCCAAGATAGGCCCCGGCATAGGCGATCCGGTCGTTGCTGAGAGCCTTGATGGCCTGCTGGGCCTGCAGGGACTCGGGGGTGTACTGCGGGTGCTCGTAGACCATCCTGTCCAGGACGGCGACGTCGGCAATCAGTTCGGACTCGCCAAGACTGACCAGGTACGGCCTGCCGTCGGCCGGTTCAAGCCGCTGCAGGCGCGTCAGGTCGTAGCTGACCAGGACTTTGTCCGGTCGGGCGTCGCAGCCGGGAAGCCGGTAGTTCCATGAAGCCCTGGCATTCTCCGCCGCGGGCAGGACTGCGGGGTCCCGGTGGAAGACGGTGTGGTTGACCGAGTACGGCATGCCGCCGAGCGCTTCCTTCTCCTCAGGCGTGGCGTCGGCCAGGAACCCCAGTGCCTGCGCCGGGTGGGTGGCGATGACGACGGCGTCGAAGGCTTCCAGCCCAGCGGCAGTTGCCAGTTCCACACCGTCAGGGGTCCGCCGAAGGGCAGTGACCGGGGTTTCCAACCGGACATCGGGGAGGGCCGCAGCCAGCTTTTCGACGTAGCGGGCGGAGCCGCCGGTGACGGTGCGCCACTGGGGTGAGCCTTTGATGCCCAGCATCCCGTGGTGGCCGAGGAACGTGAAGAGGTACCGCGCAGGGTAGGACAATGCGGTGGTGGGGTCGCAGGACCAGACGGCGCTCACTACCGGGGTCATGAAGTGCGAGATGAAGTAGGGGCTGAATTTTTCCCGCTCCAGGAAGGCGCCGAGCGTCAGGTCGGGAACGTCCACCCCGCCGCTGACGGCCGATGGCGGCGCGGTCCTGAGCAGTTCGCGCGCCTTCCGGTAGAAGCGGGTGACCTCCAGGAGCATCAGCAGGTAGCGGCCGCGCAGCAGGCTCGACGGTTTGGCGATGATGCCGCGTGCGCCGTCCCGGGCGCCGGCATATTCGAGTCCGCAGCCGTCACAGCGGATGGACATGCTCATCTCCGAGTCCTGGGTTTCCACGCCCAGTTCGGCGAACAAGCGCAGCAGCGTGGGATAGGTCCGTTCATTGTGAACAATGAAACCAGTATCGACGCCGATGGCGCTGCCGTCCGGCTGGGGCATGTCGTGGGTGTGGGCATGGCCGCCCAGGCGTGAATCTGCCTCGAACAAGGTGACGTTGTCCTGCCGGTTCAGCACGTAGGCGGCCGTAAGTCCGGCCACGCCGCTGCCGATGACGGCGATGCGCCGCCGCCCGCCTGCATCTACTGCTGGATTAGGTGACAATTCGTGCTCCTCTGTTGGACATCTGCCGCCGGACCGGGTGTACAGAGGGCAATTCGGTACCGTGGCGGCGGCGGATGGGTGCAGTACTGTGGGCTGGTGGTAAACCCCGTGCACTTGAAGACCTTATTGGAGGTCACGCGGCTTGGCTCATTCGCCGCGGCCGCCGCGACACTTGGTTATACTGCCTCCGCTGTTTCGCAGCAGATGTCCGCCCTGGAGCGGGACACCGGCGTCACGCTCTTCCAGCGCTCGGCGCGGGCCGTGGTCCCTACGGAAGCCGCCGTCGTCATGACCCGCCACGCCGCGAAAGTGCTCACGGACATCGAAGCCCTGATGGCGGCAGCGTCCAGGGCACAGGACACGGGAAGCCAGGAGCTCCGGCTGGGAATCTTCCCCAGCCTCGCCACCTATGTCCTGCCCCGGATCCTGAAAAATCCGGCCTGGAAGAAGCTGGGCATTGACCTGCGGGTGTCCGTGGCTGAACCGGGCCAAACCATCCAGGGGCTGCGGACCGGCGGCGACCTCGACCTGGCGGTGGTGTTCCAGGTGGGCCAGACTGGCTTCGCCTGGCCCAACACGATCAACCGGCAATGGATTGGCGACGACGACTTCCGGGTGGTGCTGCCTGCCGGCTGGGGATTCCGCGCCGACGCGAAGGTGGCAGCGGACCATCTCTCCGACATGCCATGGATCATGCACCACCCCGGCACCAGTGATGCCATGGTGATTGAGCGGCTCTTCGCCGGCTGCAACCTGCACCCGCGCGTGGTGGCGCACAGCGACGACTTCCACGCAAGCCTGGAAATGGCAGCTGCCGGGCTGGGCGCCGCCCTTGTCCCGGAGCTCGCGCTGCGGAACAAACCGGCTGGGGTGGTGGTGCTGGACGTCCCCGAGATCCGGCTGGCACGCAACGTGTTCGCGCTTCTGATCAATGACCGGAAAACGGCACGGGTGCAGCTGTTCGTCGACCTGCTGGCTGAAACCCTTGCCGGCATGCGCACCGCAGTGAATTAGCCCCGAACGCTGGAATGGGCCGGACTTCGGGTCTATGTTGAGAATATGAACAAGGTAGCGAGCCAGCACTTTGGAGAGATCGACCTGAACCACGGCATGGATCATCTCTTCGCCGCCCGGCACGAGCTGCGCGGCCACCCGCTGGAACTCGACCTGAACATCAATGCCCACGACCACTTCGATGAAGCCGCGCTCCGGAAAGTCGAATACCGGCTGCGTTTCCTGCCCGAACTGGTGGACGAGGTCCGCGAGATGATCGCCGAGGAACTTGAGCAGGAGGGCACCAGCCCGCAGGAATACCTGCACTTCCACTGCAACGCGCTCAAGGAAGAACATCTGCACAAGGTGTTCGGTGTCCAGGACCGCAGCCAGCTCACCAATGAGGTGTTCCTCAAAGCACTGAAGCTCGGCCATGTGGGCATCTACCCCGGCCAGCCCGAACGCTACTTTGTCCTGGACTTCACCCTCGGCGAGCACTTTACCGATGAGGTCCTGGTGGCCTGCGCTGACCAGGACGGCGTGGTCGACGACGAGATCGTCTGGGAGTCGTGAGGTTGCCGGCGCTGTTGTGACACCCCGGCACTAAGGAGTGCAGGCGCCATGGATGTGTTTGATGACAGTCGCGGAACCCGGCGGCTGGCGTCCTCGCTGCTGCTGGCCGGCGTCGTGGTGTCGATCCTCGCCGGCGTCCTGCACGCCGAATCCCACGACGCGAATGATCACGTGGCATCCTTCACCGCCTACGCCAACAGTGGAATCTGGACCGCGGTGCATCTGGGCCAGTTCGTGGGCATGGCGTTGGTGGGCGCGGGCCTGGTTTGCCTGGCCACCGTGCTCGGTGGCCAGCGCCGGTCGCTCGCGTGGACGGCACGCTTTGGTGCCCTTTTCGCTGTTGCGGCCATTGCGCTGTACGCAGCCCTGCAGGCGGTGGATGGGGTGGCCCTGAAACAGGCGGTGGACGCCTGGGCTGCCTCGCCCGAACCGGAGAAGGCCTCGCGGTTCGCCACGGCTGAGGGCATCCGCTGGCTGGAATGGGGCATGCGCAGCTATCAAAGTATTCTGCTGGGCACGGCGTTGGTGTTGTTGGGTTTCGTGGTGGCCGCTTCGCACCGAATGTCCCGGACAGCCGGTTATGCGATGGCGCTGGCCGGGCTGGCCTATATGGCGCAAGGGTGGATTATCGGGGAATCCGGGTTCTCCGCCGACAATGCGGTACCGACGCTGGTGGGCATTGCGGCCATCGTGGTGTCGGCGGTGTGGCTGACGGTCGGCGCATGGCGGATGAAGAAACCGGCGACGGCCGGCCACGTGATGTGACCGGCCGCCTGCCCGCTTCTCAAACTTCCTACTTGGCCGCTTCCAGCAGGCCGGCGCGGACCGTCTGGGTTGCCTTGGCCAGGTTGCGCAGGGATTCTTCGGTCTCGGCGTAGCCGCGGGTCTTCAGGCCGCAGTCCGGGTTGACCCAAAGCTGGCGGGACGGGACGTGCTTGACGGCGGTGGACAGCAGCTCGGTGACTTCGGCTTCGCCCGGAACGCGCGGCGAGTGGATGTCGTAGACGCCGGGGCCAACGCCGCGGCCGAAACCGTGGGACTCGAGGTCGTGGACAACCTCCATGCGGGAGCGGGCTGCTTCGATGGAGGTCACGTCGGCGTCCAGGCCGTCGATCGCGTCGATAATCACGCCGAACTCCGAGTAGCAGAGGTGGGTGTGGATCTGGGTGGCGTCTGCGGCACCGGCGGTGGCCAGGCGGAAGGAGTCAACGGACCACTTCAGGTAACCGGCCTGGTCCGCCTTGCGCAGCGGGAGCAGCTCGCGCAGGGCGGGCTCATCCACCTGGATGACCTTGATGCCGGCGGCTTCGAGGTCGGCGATTTCGTCGCGCAGCGCCAGGCCAACCTGGTTGGCGGTCTCGCCCAGCGGCTGGTCGTCGCGGACGAAGGACCAGGCCAGGATGGTGACGGGCCCGGTCAGCATTCCCTTCATGGGCTTGGCGGTGAGGGACTGGGCGTATTCCGCCCACTTGACCGTGATGGGGGCGCTGCGGGTGACATCGCCCCACAGGATGGACGGGCGGGTGCAGCGGGAGCCGTAGGACTGGACCCAGCCGTGGACCGTGACGTCGAAGCCTTCGAGGTTCTCGGCGAAGTACTGGACCATGTCATTGCGCTCGGGCTCGCCGTGCACCAGGACGTCGTAGCCCAGCTCTTCCTGCAGGTCCACGACGCGCTTGATCTCGTCCTTCATGAGCCGCTCGTACTGGTCGTCGCTCAGCTCGCCCTTGGTGTTGCGGGCACGGGCGGAACGGATCTCCGAGGTCTGCGGGAAGGAGCCGATGGTGGTGGTGGGCAGGGGCGGCAGCTGCAGCGCCGCTTCCTGGGCGGCTTCGCGGGCGGCGTATTCGGAACGGCTGAAGTCGGCGGCCGTCAACGCTTCGGTGCGGGCCCGCACATCCTGGCGGCGGACACCGTGGGCGGTGGCACGCGAAGCGATCACGGCGGTGGCGTCATCGATGGCTGCCTGTGCGGCCGCGGGGTCGGCCAGCCAGGACGCCAGGATCTTGACTTCGGCGGCTTTCTGGTCGGAGAACGCCAGCCAGCTGCGGAGCTGCGCGGACAGCTGGGTTTCTTTATCGACGTCGTGGGGAACGTGCTGGGTGGAGGTGGACGTGGAGACGGCGACCTTGGCGGCGGCGCCCTTCAGTTCGTCCAGCTTCGCCGCCGACGCTGCAAGGTCGTTGCGCCAGATGTTGTGCCCGTCAACGACGCCGGCAACCAGGGTCTTGTTGCCCAGTCCTGCCAGCGCCGCGGCGGACGGAACGGCGCCCTTGAAAACGTCGATGTGCAGGGCGTCGATGTTGGTGGCAGCAAGGGTGCCAAGCTGTCCGTCGAGGGAACCGTACGGGGTGGAGACCAGGATCTGCGGGCGGTTGGCCGCAGCGGTCAGTACCTCGTAGGCCCGGGCAACCGCGGCTTCGATCTGGGCGGCAGGGAGGTCCTGGTCGACCACCAGGGCGGGCTCGTCGAGCTGGACCCAGCTGGCGCCGGCGGCAGCGAGCTGTTCGAGGAGCTGGATGTAGATGGGGAGGATGTCCGCCAGCCGCGACAGCGGCGCAAAGCCGGCCGGTGCGTCGTCTGACGCCTTGGACAGCAGCAGGTAGGTGACCGGACCCACGATGTAGGGGCGGGTCTCGATGCCGTTCTCCAGCGCGAACGCGAACTCGTCCACCTTGGCGGTGGAGGCAAGGGTGAATTTGGTCTCCGGGCCGATCTCCGGGACCAGGTAGTGGTAGTTGGTGTCGAACCACTTGGTCATTTCCAGCGGCTGCTGGTCCTTGTTGCCGCGGGCCAGGGTGAAGTACGCGTCGATGTCCAGGCGGCCCTCGGCGTCGAGGAGCTTGCCGAAGCGGGCCGGGACGGCGCCCAGGTGGGCGGTGGTGTCCAGGACCTGGTCGTAGTAGGAGAACGTCCCCGGCACGGCGGCGGCTTCGGTCAGGCCAAGGTCCTGCAGGCGCCGGGCGGTGGTCAGTTGGATGTCCTTGGCGGCGGCGTCGAGGGCGGCGGCGTCAATTTTGCCTGCCCAGTAGGCTTCAACGGCCTTTTTGAGTTCGCGGCGGCGGCCGATGCGCGGGTAGCCGAGCAGCGATGCCGACGGGAACGGGGTGTTTTTGGGCGCGGTCAGTTCAGGCATGGAGTTCTCCTAGGAAGTGTGGAGCGTGCGGGGGTGGTCTGTGGGGTTCGGCCGGGAAGTGCTCAGCTGGCGAGCTGGGGCCGGGCGGCGGAGTCCCGGCGGGTGCCCAGGCGGCTGTGGCGCGGCAGGGCCAGCTTGTCCAGCACTTCGAGCGCGCTTTGGTGCTCGTTGAAGGTGTAGAGGTGGATACCGGGGGCTCCGGCATCCAGGGCGGCATTGGCCAGGTTCACCGTGGCGTCGACGCCGATGTGGAGGCGTTCGAGGTCGCTGTCGGCGGCGGCCAGGCGTTCCATCAGTGCGGGTGCCGGTTCGACGCCGGCCAGTTCACCGAGCCGGGTGAGCCGGCGGAGGCTGGTGAGCGGCATGACGCCGGGGATGATGGGGATGGTGACTCCGGCGCGGCGTGCCCTGGTGAGGAGGTTCGCGTACTGCTCGGTCTCGAAGAACACCTGGGTGATGGCGAAGTCGGCGCCGGAACGCTGCTTGGCCAGCAGCACCTCGACGTCGTGTTCCTCGCTGGGCGATTCCGGGTGCCGGGAGGGATACGCGGCCACGCCGACGGCGATCTTTCCGGCGCAGAGCAGGGCTGAACGCCGCTGCTCCACCCGCCTGATCAGCTCGATCAGGTCCTGGGCGTACCGCAGTGCACCGTCGGAGGGCCGGACGCCGTCCTTGGGCAGGTCGCCCCGCAGCGCGAGGATGCCCCGCACTCCGATGTCCAGCAGTTCGCCGATGATTCCGGCCAGCTCCTGCGGCGTGTTTCCAACGCAGGTCAGGTGTGCCAGCGGCCGGAGGGTGGTCTCGAGCAGGAGCCGGTTAATGAGTTCGACGGCGGTGTCACGGTTGGATCCGCTGGCACCGTACGTCACGGAGACGTAGTCGGGCGCCGTGGTTTCGAGTTCACGGATGGTGGTCCAGAGCGTCTCGGCGGCGGCCGGGGAGCGCGGCGGGAACAGCTCATAGGAGAGTGCCACCGGGGCGGTGTCCGAGAGGTTTGGGTGTGCTTCAATGAGGCTTGGTGGTGACATTTGCGTCCTTGGCTTTGGGCCACTGGGGTTGCCTGCCGGTAAATCTACAGGGAAACCCGCAATGAATTGAGTTTGGGGAACACGGAGGGACTCCATTGAGGACGCAGCCGCGACTGTTACGCCTGGAATGAAGTAGTCCGTGAGCAAATGTCAGGCCCACATGGGGGCACCCACACCCTCCGGAACGGAGGATCGCTGACACGTTACCGCGGTAACTTGTCTACGACTCTATGGGGGCACGGAGGGTGCATTCAAGTCGGCAACCGAATAAGACGCAGTTTTACGGCGTGTTCCACACCCTCTGCAGAATTTCCTTCGCCGGTGGACCAGCCCTACCAGGGCCGGTCCGGCGCCGTTCCGCTGGAGTCGTCCAGGTATTGCTCGCGTTCACGGCCGCTGTTCCGTTCCCGCTCGGCCTGCCGCGCACTGTCCTGAAGTTGGTCCAGCTGGCTTTGCCGCGCCTCTGCCGAAGGGTCGGGCGCGGGCTCCGTCGATGGTGCCGCTGTTGGGCCTGGCCCTTGGGCGGCCGAGCTAAGCTTTCCTTCCAGCCGTTCGGCGGCTTGCCCCAACCGTCCACCGGCCCCGGCTGGCGCGTCCGGCGACAAGCAACCCGGCGCCTCCTTCGCCGCGGACAGTGCGGCCTGGTACAGGGCAGCGGCCGACGCCGGATCCCCGGCCTCCAGCCGTTCGTCACCAAGGCGTTCGATTACCAGGGCCAGGTTGACCCTGATCAGGCATTCATCCCCGGAACCGGCCGGGACGGTGCGGAGAGCCGTTTCGAAGTCGGTCCGGGCTGCCCCGTAGTCTCCGCGCAGCACCGCAGCGCCGCCGGCGGCGAACGGCGCTTTGTGCGGCTCCACCACGTTGGCCACGCCGAGGCCACCGGCGGCGGCGTCCACGCCGGCGGCGTCCCCGGCCGCGTACCGTACGGCAGCATGCTCGGCGAGGACGCCGAGGCTGAGGAGCTTTGCCGCCACGCACAGCGCCAGGAGCACCGGCAGCAGCGACCAGAGCAGCAGGCGACGGCGGCGGACCGGAGGCCTCACCGTACGGCCTCCGCCCGTGCCGGCCGCGGGAGCCCGCGCAGCCGGCGCAGGACCGCCGCCGCTTCGGGCAGGGCCAGCAGGAACGCACCGGCGGCCAACAGCCAATACACCTCGGTCCGGGCCGCGACGGAACCGTCGCCGTCCGAGTGTTCCGCCTTTCCCGGGTGCGCCTGCCGCATCATGTCCGCCACCGGGGCGCCCGCGTCCCGATGCACGTACGGTAGGCCCAGTTGCGCCGAAATGGTCCGGAGCCGTCCCTCGTCGATGACGGAGCGTGCGTCCCCTGCGCCGTTGTCCTGGACATATCCGCCGTGCGGTCCTGTCCCAGCGCCGCCGGCAGAGCCGTCGCCGGCGTCCAGGCCGGAGTTTTCCTTCATCCGGCCGCCCTCCGCCGTGCCATAGCCGAGGACCGCTCCCCCAGCCACCAGTCCGGCGTCGAACGCCATTGCCTCCGGTTCCGTGCCGCTGGTCTGTTCCCCGTCACCCAGGTAGTACACCAGCCGCGGGCGGCCGGGGTGGCTGTCCCGGGCGGCGGCCAGCCGCTCTGCGAGGACCTGCCTGGCGGCGGTGATGCTGCTGCCCTTGGCGTACGCGGTGACTTGGGGCTCGAGGACGTCGGTGATGGTCTCAAGGGCCAGGGTATCGGTGCTCAACGGCATCCGGACATGGGCGGTGGTGTCGAAGGTGATGACTGAAAAACGCGCGCCCGGCAGCTGTTCCGCAATGGCCTTGATGTCCTTGCGGACGCCTTCCAGCCTCGGGGTTGCGCCGCCGTAGTCCTCGGCCACCATGCTGGTGGTGGTGTCCACCACGAAGAACACGTTGAGGTCCGTCGAGGCGGCCGGCACGTTACCGCCGGGCAGGCCGGGCCGCAGGGCTGCTGCCCCGACGAGCAGGACGACGGCGGAACGCCTGAACCATGCACGGCGCCCCGGCCCGGCGGGACGTGGCGGCGTGCCATGCCGGCCGCGCCTCAGCGGTGGCTGCACCTGCCACAGTGCAGCGCAGAGTACCAGTGCTGACAGAGCTGCGGTGGCCAGCGGTACTCCGGGAACCTCCGTCAGCACGGCCCGCGGCGCTCCCTGGATTGCAGCAGCCTCGGTCTTTTCGACGCCGGACACGATCCCGGCCACGGCGTCAGGGCTGTCCAGGGCGTAGTAGGAGCCGCCCGTAGACTCCGCCGCAGCCCGCAGCCGGGCGCCCGGCTGGTCCGTCCCGGCGCCGTAGTCAACGTCTCCCGGATTCAGGGCGTAGACGTGCACCGACCTTTCCTTGGCCAGTTGCGCCGCCTGCTCCAGGGTCATGATGGGTTTGCCGGAAAGGAAGTTATCAGTGGCCAGCACTACCGACCGCGAGCGCTGCGGTCCGGCGGCACCCGGGCCGGTGGCGCCCTGGAAACTGTTCAGGCAGGACGCCAGGCCATCGCCGATCAGCGAGGAACCACGGCCGCTCCAGGTGCCGTCCAGGAATCCGGAGCTGCCGGGCTTGCCGTCGAAAGCGTCCTTGGCGGCCTGGAGTTGCTCCTGGGCGTAAGCGTAATCGTCCGTCAGCGGGAACACCTGGACAGCGCTGCTGTCGAAAATGGTCAGGCCGATCCGCTCGCCGTCGAACTTCCTGGCCAGGCCGGCGAAGACGTCCACCACTGCGGCGTCGGCGTTGCTCATGGAGCCGGATGCGTCCAGGCACAGCATGATGTCCCGGTTGTGCTGCTCCGGCCTGGTGGTTGCCACGTCCACGGGGCGGGCAGCAGCCACCGCCGTCGAGGCCAGCAGCAGGGCACACGCGGTCCCGGCCACGAGCAGCCATCTCCGGTGCCGCCGAAGGGCTGCCTGGTATTCCGGCAGCGCGGTGAGCCGGTCCGCGTGGGCCACCGGACGGCGTCGAACGTCTTCCCGTCCGTTGCGCCGCAGCCCGGCCCACACGGCCCACGCCACGGCAGCGGCAGCCGGCAGCAGCACCCACCACAACATCAACTCCATGCGCGCACCACCGCCGAAGTCCGTGCCGCGGAGGCGCCCACGGAGGGCAGCGGACCGGGCCCGAATTCGGCCGGGTAGAGGGCTTCGACCGCGTCCGCGGCCGCAGGAAGCGGGTGCTGCGCCAGGTCCTGCTGCGTCATCCGGGTGGCGTCCACCCCGGTGGCGTCCCGGACGAATCCGCGCAGGAGCATGCTGATCTGCTGGTGCGCGGCCCGGGCGTCGAGGGTGCCCGCTGCAGCATCGCGTTCCACGTCACGGATGCGCTGCAGGTAGGCGGCCTTGAGCGACGGGAGGTCTGTCAGGGCGGGACGCGCCGGTGCGGAACCGGAAGCGCGGCCGGCACGGGAGCTTAACCACACGAAGGCGTACCAGCCGGCCACCAGGGCCAGGATTGCCGCTCCGCACCACACCCATGCGGGGTTGTACGGCAGCGGTCCGTAGAATCCGGGGTCAGCCTGCACGCCGGTGCCTTTCCAGCAGGGCAAACAGGCCGGTCATGACGTCGTCGCTGGCGGCCACATCCCCCTCAACGATCCCCGCAGCACGCAGCATGGCCTTGCGCTCCGCATCGCGCTGGGCGGCCGCGGTGGCATAGGCGGCCGCCACGCCGGCCGCCGCCGCAGGCTGCCAGGCCAGGACCGCGGAATCGGCGACGCTGAAGGAATCGGCTGTGGAAGACTCCCGTATTTCCTGGCTGGACGGCGCCAGGTCCGCGTCCCGGACCGTCAGCCAGAGGATCTCGTGCTGCGCGCGGAGCCTGCGGAGGAGCCGGCCCGTGGCGTCATCAGCGGGCAGTTCATCCGCGACGACGAACAACAGGCGGCGGCCCTTGACGTTGCCGGCCACGTGCTGCAACTGGTCCTGGAGCCTGCTCGGGGGGCCGTCCAGCCTGGTGTTGGTGTCGACGTGCCTCAGCAGCCGCTCCAGGTGCTCCTCACCGCCCTTAGCGGGCAGGGACCGGGTGGTGGAAGAGTCGCCGCAGACCAGGCCCACCACATCCCCATGGCGGAGGGCAAGGTAGCCCAGGACTCCCAGTGCGAGGATGGCAATGTCCTTCTTTGCCTCCCCGGATTTGGCATCCGCAGCCATGTTGCGCCCGGTATCGGTAACGAGGAGGACTGTTTGCCTCCGGACTGCCACATAGCGCCGGATCAGGGGTGAGCCGTGGCGCGCCGAGGCCTTCCAGTCGATGTCGCGGACCTCGTCACCGGGAACGTAGGCGCGCAGGTCATCGAAGTCGAGGCTGCGGCCACGGAAGACGGAACCGTATTCGCCGTCGAGCATTCCCCGGGCTTTCCGCTGCGCGAAGATGGCCATCTTCGACTTCACGCGCTGGAGCAGGCTTGGCATGCGGGGTCAGGGGGTCTGAACGGCTGCGACGATGGCGTCGATCACCGATTCGACCGGTACTTGCTCGGCCACGGCGTCAAAGTTCAGGATCAGCCGGTGCCGCAGCACCCGGTGGGCCAGCGACCTGACGTCCTCGGGGATGACGTGGTCGCGGCCATTCAACAGGGCCACCGCACGGGACGCCTGGCTGAAGGCGATGCTGGCGCGGGGGCTGGCGCCGAATTCGATGAATCCGGCAAGCCGGGAGTCGATGTACTGCGAAGCATGCCGGGTCACGTACACCAGCCCCACGATGTAGTTGATCACCGCAGGATCAATGTAGATCCGCCTGGCGAGGGCCTGGATTTCGGTGATGGCGTCGAGGGAGGCGGCGGCAGCAGGCTTCTGGTCCGCGGTGAAGATGCCGGCATCGATCCTGCGGATAATCTCCGCTTCCTCCGCAGGCGAGGGGTAGTCCAGCACATCCTTGAGCATGAAGCGGTCCATTTGGGCTTCGGGGAGCTGGTATGTGCCTTCCTGCTCGATCGGGTTCTGGGTGGCCAGGACCAGGAACGGTGAGGGCAGCCGGTAGTCCTGGCCGCCGATGGAGGTCTGGCGTTCCTGCATGGCCTCCAGCATGGCGCTCTGGGTCTTGGCGCTGGAGCGGTTGATCTCGTCCAGCAGCACGATGTTTGCGTGCACCGGACCCAGCTGGGTGACGAAAGTTCCTTTGGCGGCGTCGTAGATCTGGGTTCCCACAATGTCGCTGGGCAGCAGGTCCGGGGTGCACTGGATCCGGCGGAACTCGGCGCTGACGGCCTCGGCCACCGTTTGCGCCGCAGTGGTTTTCGCCAGTCCCGGGACGCTTTCGAGGAGGATGTGGCCGCCGGTCAGCAGGCCCACCAGGAGCGATTCGCGCAGCCGGGACTGCCCCACCACCTTGGCGTCGAAACTGCGGGAAATGTTCGCGACCACCTGCTGCGCCCTGGCCAGCTCCGCCGGTTCGATTCTTGCGGGCACGCTGGTCGAAAGCACTGGTATTCCCCCTGGTGACGGTGATGGAGTCGCGGGCCGGGCCGGCCGTGTCCCGCCCGCCATCCTATCCAAGACCGCGGGGCCCGGAACGGCAATGGGCACCCCTCCCCATGCGGGCCGGGCAGGTCTATCCTTTTGCCATGACCGAGCTTCCAGACAGTTACAAGGAGTACCTCGCCGGCAAGAACCAGTTGTTCGTCGACACCGTCAGGCCGGTCCTGATGCAGTCCGCGGCGGACAAACTGCACGGCGTCCGCGTGGTGGACACCCACCACGGACACCAAGCCCACCTGGACGATACCCTCCCCTTCGGGGTGGTGCTGGAGGACATCGACTAACCCCTGACAGCTCCCGACAGCGCCAACGGGTTGCCGGCGCCGCGCGCCACGATGCCGTAGAGGGCCAGCACCGGCAGGGAGTACAGGATGGAGAACGCGGCCAGCTGGCCATACGCCACGGCCCC
Organism: Arthrobacter sp. AG258; assembly: GCF_004364695.1. Lineage (NCBI taxonomy): Bacteria > Bacillati > Actinomycetota > Actinomycetes > Micrococcales > Micrococcaceae > Arthrobacter > Arthrobacter sp. AG258. Next base: position 422,033 of record NZ_SOBI01000004.1, read on the forward strand.
GTACTGGCCGAAAAAGCCGAAGATCGATACCGCCGCCGGCTGGTTGGCTTCAGAGAGCAGGAGCACGAACGGTACGAAGAAGTTCCCCCAAGCCTGGATGAACACGAAGATAAACACCACGCCCAGGCCCGGGCCCATGAGCGGCAGCACGATTGAACGCAAGGCAGCCAGCCGGGACGCCCCGTCCACCCAGGCGGCCTCCTCCACGGCCAAGGGCACCGCATCCATGAAGTTCCTGGTCATCCAGATGGCCATGGGCAGGCTGGTCGCGGACAGGAACAGCACTGTGGCGGGCAAGGAATCCAACAGCTGAAGCTGAACGAACAATCCGTACACCGGAACCATGATGGCCGTCACCGGCAGGCAGGTGCCGAACAGGATGCCGTAGAGGAACGGGGTGTTGAACCGCGACCGGAAACGGGAGAGCGGATAGGCAGCCAATACGGCCGCTGCCAGCGTCACGGCACCGGTCCCTGCAGAAAGCAACAGGCTGTTCCACAGCGGCCGGAACAGCAGCTCCGGGGTGAGGACTGCGGAAAAATTGTCCAGGGCAGGCCGCAGCGGAACTTTGGTGCCATGCCCGGCGGCCGGGTCCAGCGAACCGAGGACCAGCCACAGCAGCGGCAGCACGAAGCACGCGCCGATCACCAGCAGGACGGCATCCGCCACCGCGCTCCCCCGCGGACGGCGGCGGGCCCGTGGCCGGAGGGCAGTCCGTGCGGCGGTCACGGCTTCTGCTCCCGCAAGAGTCGAAGATAGGCGGCCCCGAACACTGCCCCGATCAGGATCAGCACCGAAGCGACCGCCGTGCCATAGCCGATATCGCCGAATTTGAAGGCCTCCTGGTAGGCCATGACGGGCAATGTGGAGCTGCCGTTGGCCGGACCGCCCGCGGTCATGACCCAGATCAGGGTGAACACGGCCAGGGTCTGCAGCGTGACCAGCATCAGGTTGGTGGCGATGCTGCCCCGGATCACCGGCAGGGTGATGAACACCAGCCGCTGCCAGGCGCCGGCACCGTCCATGTGTGCCGCTTCGGTGAGCTCGGCCGGCACCCCGCCCAGCGCCGCGCGGTACACCAGCATGGAGAAGGCGGTGCCACGCCACACGTTCGCCATGATCACGGCCAGCATGGGCACGGCGTAGAGCCAGTCGACCTCCGCCAGTCCCATCCCGCCGAGCAACTGGTTGAGCGTCCCGTCGCGGCTGAAGAAGGCGTAGGCAGCGAAAGCCGCCACGATTTCGGGCAAGACCCAGGCGGCAACGACGGCGGTACCCACCACCGCCGAGACTGCGGGCCGTGCCCGGCGCAGAAGGACCGCCAGGGCCAGTCCCAGGACGTTCTGGCCCAGAACGGCGGAGCCGCCCACGAACAGCACCGTCAGGGCCAGCGAGAGCGGGAACACCGGGTCCTGCAACAGCCGCTGGTAGTTCTCCAGACCCACCCATTCCGGGTTCCTGGCATGCCGGCCGGTCAGTCCGGCATTGGTCAGCGAGGCCTGGAACGCCCACAGCACCGGGCCCGCCAGGAAGACAGCAAGCAGCAGGACGGCCGGCAGGACCGGCAGGTAGCGGGCGAGCTGCCGACGTTGGTGGTGGCGTGCCACCGCTACTTCCGGACGGTCTTGTCGCCGCCCACGATGCCTGCCACGGCCGTGTCGTAGTCGGCGGCCGCCTGCTCCGGGGTCCTCTTGCCCGTGATGACGGCTTCGGTGGCCTCCTGGACGGCAGCGGAGATCCGGGGGTAGTCCGAGGTGGCGGGGCGGTATCGGGTCACCGACACCAGGCTGGACACGTCTTTGACGAAGGGGTTGGCGGACTGGTAGCCCGGATCGGCTGCGACGTCGGTGCGGACGGCGATCTGTGAACTGGCGACCGTGAACTGCAGGGAGTTCTTTGCATTCAGCGCCGTGGTCAGGAACGTGAAGGCGAGGTCAGGCTGCTTGGTTTCCGCGCCCACGGCCAAGGTCCAGCCGCCGGACATGCTCACGGCACCCGGTGCCCCGCCGTTCTGCGTGGGGAACGGGGCCACGCCCATGTCCTGCGCGTACGCCGGCCATTCATAGCTTCCACCTTTTTGCCAGAACGACGGCGTATAGGAGCCTTCCACGGTGGCGCCCAACTGTGCTTTCGGAAACCAGTCCCCGAACACCTTCTTCCAGACGTTCGGGTCCAGCGCATCGGCAGGCGGCACTGCGAGGCCCTCCTGGTAAAGCGTCTGGAGGAAGGCGAGTGAATCCTTGAAGCCTGCTGAGCCGACGACCCACTTTTTCGCATCCTGGTCATAGAGGCCGGCACCGGTGCCGTAGAGCAGCTCGTAGAACCCCTGCATCACTGTTCCCTCGCCGGTGCCTTTGCCGGCGTACATGTTGAACGGGATCACGGCGGGGTTCGAGGCCTTGATCTTCCTGGCGGTGTCCAGGATGTCCTGCCAGGTGGCCGGGCGCCAGGGCAGCGCGATGCCCGCGGCTTCAAAGACTTTCTTGTTGTACCAGATGGCCCGTGTGTCGGTGCCCAGCGGCACTGCGTAGGTGCCGCCGTCGTCCGCCTTCCCGGCTTCCTTCGCGCCGGCGTCGAACTTGTCCCAGTCTTCCCACGCCGCCAGCCGGCTGTCCAGGTTCAAGAGGTACCCGGCATCCACGTCCGAACGGACCTTGAAAGTGTCTTCGTAAAAAACGTCGGGGGCGGTGGCAGGCGACCTGAGCGCGAGGGCCAGTTTGGTGCCGTAGTCGTCGTCGTTTGCCTGGATGGGCTGGAGTTCAACTGTGATGCCCTGGTGCGCTGCTTCGAACTCCTTCTTGGCGTCCTGGAACATGGTGTCCAGTGCGGTGAAGGAATCCGTCTTCTGGTAGGCCACCTTGATCGTCTTGCCGCCTGCAGGATCGGCGGGAGTACAGCCGGCGAGGGCCAGTGCTGCGGCGGCCAGCAGGGACACCGTGGCGGATACCCGGCGAAGCATGGTCCGGTCAGCTTTCCAGCAGCAGCCGCTGGGCGCGGGGCGCGAGGGTATGTTCCAGGACCAGCGATGCTGCGCCGATGGCGCCCACGTCCTCGCCTACGCCGGTGCCCACAACCTCGATGGGGTGGATCAGGCGGGCGGCGCTGTTGGTATCCAGGAGGGACGGGATCAGCTCCAGGTAGCGTTGGGACAGGCACGTCCAGAACGGTCCCCCGAAGACAACCCGTTCAACATCCAGGGTGTTGGTGACCACTGAAACTGCGCGTGCCACCAGGACGGCTGACTTGTCCAGGATGGCGGAGGCCCGTTCGTCCCCGCCGTAGGCGCGTGCGCAGAGATCGGCGAAGCTCTGCTTGATTTCGGCGGCACTGCTGGCGGGGGGCCCTTCCAGGATGCCGGCCGCTTCCGCCTCTGCCACCAGCACCTGCGGGATGCAGGAGGATTTGACGCAGCCCCGCTGGCCGCAGTCGCAGGGAGGGCCGTCCGGATCCACCACGATGTGGCCGATCTCGCCGGCATTGCCGGAGGTTCCGCGAATGACCTCGTCGTTGAGGACGATGCCGCAGCCGATGCCGGTCCCCATGTACATGAAGACGAAGCTCCCCGCGCCGCTGGGGCCGCCCGCCCAGGTTTCCGCCACGGCCGCGCTGGTGACGTCCTTGTCCACCAGCACCGAGTAGCCGGTGGCCCTGGCCAGCGCCTCACGCAGTTCCACCCGGTCCCAGCCCGGCAGCAGCGGCGGGTCCACCACGGTGCCGTTGTCCAGGTCGATGGGGCCGGGAGCGGCCACGCCCACGCCTGCGATGCGGCTGCGGTCCACGCCGGAATCGGTGACGAGCTGCGCCAGTTCCGCGGCGATGGTGGTGATGACGGCGGAGGGATCGTTCCCGCCCGGGGTCTTGATGCGTGAATGCCGGACCACCGCCCCCACGAGGTCCAGGACCACGAACGTGGTCACTGCCGGGTCAAGGTGGACACCCAAGGCGTACATTCCGCCAGGGTTGAGCCGCAGGATGGTGCGTGGCTTGCCCGGTCCGCTGCCCTCTTTGCCGGCTTCCACGATCAGGTTCTGGTCCAGCAGGCGCCGGGAAATATTGGAGATGGTCTGCGGGGACAGGCCCACGATCTGCGCGAGTTCCACGCGGCTCAAACCGCCGGTGGTCCTGCGGATCGCGTCGAGGATGACGGTGAGGTTGAAATCCCCCATCCTGGGCAAGTTGGTTCCGCGCCTCGGAGAAGATTGGCGGATCTCAGACACGGTGTCCCCTAAACGTCTTCGGCTACCTGCATACGGTGATGCTTTGAATCGTACGTTACGGGCGGGCGCCCGCCCACATGGCCGGGCGGCGGCGCGGCGCGGGAACGGTCCACGTCAGCGGCGGGTTGGCGGTGGGCGCCGGTCAACGGGTGGCAGCCGCCGGCCCGGATCAGCGGGGACGGCGGACGCTTCGCGTGACGGTGAATTTAGGATTCATGCCTTCCACGACGGTGGGTCCGACGTGCCGTTCCAGCGCCGGCAGGTAGGCAAGGTGCCGGTTGAAGACCGTCCACAGCTCCCCGCCGGCGGCCAGGACGCGTCCTGCCGCCTCGATCATCTTGATCCCGGCGCCCGCGTGGACGCCGGCGCCAACGTGGAAGGGCGGGTTCAGCAGGACGGCATCGGCAGCGCCGTCGGGGAAGGTACTGAGCGCGTCATCCTGCAAGACAGTGATCCGGTCCGCCAGGCCGTTCGCCCGTGCGGTGGCGAGGGCCGACTGCACGGCGGCCGCGGACTGGTCGGTGGCCGTCACGGCGGCGCCAGGGAACTGGCGGGCGTACATGGCGGCGAGGATGCCGGTGCCGCAGCCGAGGTCGACGGCGTGCCGTGCCGGTTTCATGGCGGGCAGGAACGTCAGCAGGAATCGGGTGCCGATGTCCAGTTTGGCGCCGGCGAAGACAGCGCCGTGGGCGGCAACGTCAAGGTCCAGCTCAGCGAGGTGCTCCACCACCGGAAAGCGTGGCGGTGCGGCCGGCTTTGGTCCGGCGGCCAGGACCAGCCGCGACTTTTGCCGGGCGAGCTGCGGCTGGACGGACGCGAAAAAGCGTTCCAGGACCGCGTTCATGCCCAGGGACATGTGTTTGACCCTGCCGCCGGCCAGCAGCAGCACCCCGGGGGCCGCATGGCGGGCGACGGCAGCCGCAATCTCCTCCAGCTCCGCCAGGGTCTTGGGCAGTTGCAGCAGGACAGTTTCCGCGCCTGCCAGGAGCTCAGGCCCGAGGGGCAGCTGGACGAACTCCGTGCCGTCACCGGCGTATCCCGGCAACTGTGCGTCGCATTGCGCGGCGTTCAACCGCAGCGCCCGCTCCCCCGTCACCAGATCCTGGTGCACGCGCAGGGAGGCCGGGGCGAGGACTGCGGAGGCGCCCAAGGTCAGGGCGCCGTAACGGTCACCGATGACGGCAATGGTGCTGCCGGACCGGCCAAGCTGCACAGCGGTGTCCAGGAGCAGCCGGTCCGTGGCGTCCCAGGCGTGGAGGTTGGGCGCTTCAACATCGGGCCGCCGGCGCAGGACATCGAAAATCTCCGCCAGGGTATGTGCTGCCACCGCTGTCCTGCCGCCTTCTGTCGTCCGTGCCGGCCCCGGGTTCCCCGGAGTCACCCCCACGTTACCGTTTCCGCCGCCGGAGCCATCCCGGGCAGTGCCGCGATGGCTGCCACTGCAGCCCGGCCGGCCCGGTTGGCGCCGATGGTGGACGACGACGGACCGTAGCCCACCAGGTGGACGCGCGGCTCAGCTGCCACCTGGGTTCCTTCCATCGCGATCCCGCCGCCCGGTCCGCGGAGGTGGAGCGGGGCAAGGTGTTCCAGTTCGGCCCTGAAGCCGGTGGCCCACAGGATGACGTCCGCCGTCAGGAAACTGCCATCGGCGCGGCGGACTCCGTCCGGTTCGATGGACGTGAACATGGGCTGCCGGTCAAGGACGCCGCGCTCCCGTGCTGCGCGGAGCGCCGGAGTCCAGATGAGTCCGGTCGCCGATACGACGCTTTGCGGCGGGAGGCCCCGGCGGACACGGTCCTCCACCAGGGCCACTGCGTCGTGCCCGGCCCGGGCATCGAAAGGGGCGTCCCGCCAGACCGGTTCCCGGCGCGTGAACCAGCTGGTGGACGTCACCCGGGAAATCTCGTCCAGCAGGCCGACGGCGGAGATGCCGCCGCCCACCACAATCACGTGCTTGCCCGTGAATTCAGCGGCGGAGACGTAGTCGGCAACGTGCAGCTGCCGGCCGCGGAATGAGGACCGGCCCGGGTAGATGGGCCAGAACGGGCGGCTCCAGGTGCCTGTGGCGTTGATGAGGGCCCTGGCGCTCCAGACGCCGTCGGACGTCTCCACCCTCAGCCGTCCGGCCGGGTCCTCGTCTTCCCGCCGGACAGCACGCACTTTGACGGGCCGGTGCACGGCAAGGCCCAGGGCGGCCTCGTAGCCGCCAAAGTAGCGGGTCAGGAATTGGGAGCTGGGCTCGGTTGGATCGACGTCCGGTTTGGGGATCCCCGGCAAGTCGCTGATTCCGTTGACCGTTGCCATGCGCAGGCTCTTCCACCGATGCCGCCAGGCACCGCCCGGACCGTCCTCGGCGTCGAGCACCGCAAAATCGAATCTCCGGCGCTGCAGGTGGTAGGCGGCGGACAGGCCGGCTTGGCCCGCCCCGATGACCACCACATCGGTCGGCTCAGGAATCACTCCCCAATGATAGTCGCGGAGGGCAGCACAGCCTTAGGGTGGGCCCATGGACACTGCGGGAGCCGCCAAGGCCACGGGACATGCTGACCGGCTGGCAACAGCGTTGGGGGTGGTGCTGGGGACGGATCGGATCCCCTTGCGCCTGAGGGCCTGGGATGGCTCCGAGGCCGGGCCCGCGGACGCCCCGGTCCTGGAGTTCAGGTCACGCCGGGCACTCCGGCGGATGCTGTGGTCACCGGGGCAGCTGGGACTGAGCCGGGCGTATGTAGCGGGTGAGATCGACGCTCCGGGAGACGTGTTCGCGGCCTTCGGGGCACTGAGCTCGGCAGGGAAGTTTGCCGAGCCCGGCCCCTTCCGTCCGCCCACTGCCCGCGAACTGTTGCTGCTGGCACGGACTGCGGTCAGGCTGGGCGCGGTAGGTCCCAACCCGGTTCCGCCGCCGGAGGAGGCCCGCATTGCACGGAAGGGCCGGATGCATTCCCGGGGCCGGGATTCTGCCGCCATCTCCCATCACTACGACGTCGGCAATGATTTCTATGCCCTGGTGCTGGGATCCTCCATGGTCTATTCCTGCGCGGTATGGCCGGCCGCCGGCGCGCCGGATCCGCAGGCGCCGGACGTGGGCCTGGACGCCGCGCAGGAGGCCAAACTGGACCTGGTCTGCCGCAAACTGGGCCTCCAGCCCGGGATGCGGGTCCTGGACGTGGGGTGCGGCTGGGGCAGCTTCGCCCTCCACGCGGCCGCCAGGTACGGGGTCAGCGTGGTGGGGGTGACGCTGTCGATGGAACAGGCCGCCCTGGCCGCCAAGCGGGCTGCAGATGCCGGCCTCACCGGCAGCGTGGAGATCCGGGTGCAGGACTACCGGGATGTGCACGACGGACCGTTCGACGCCATCAGCTCCATTGGCATGTCCGAGCACGTGGGCCGGGCCCAGACCCCCTCCTACGCCGCAGCGCTCTTCGGGCTGCTCAAGCCCGGCGGCCGGCTGCTGAACCACGCCATCTCCTGGAATGCCGGCCCCACCAGCCCCGATCCCGACTCGTTCATTCCCCGGTACGTTTTCCCCGACGGGGAAATGATCAGCCTGGGCGAGATGGTGGCCGCCTTGGAAACAGCCCGGTTCGAAGTCCTCGACGTCGAGGCCCTCCGCCGCCACTATGCCCTGACCCTCCGGGCCTGGGTTCGGCGGCTGGAAGAGAACTGGGACGAAGCGGTAGCCCTCGCCGGGGCGGGGCGCGCCAGGGTATGGCGCCTCTACATGGCGGCCAGCGCCCTGGGCTTCGAAAACGGGCTGACCGGCGTCAACCAGGTCCTTGCCCGCCGGCCGGGCGGGGCTGAGCCGCCACTGCGCCGCCACGACTGGTTGTGACACCAGGCCCGGATGGGCGGCTAGGCCACTGGCGACGGGCCTCCCGGCTGGGTGTAATGCTGGGTCTGCTCGATCTGCACGACCTTCGGGTCGGTCTCATCGGCGGCGTAGTCCGTGGGCCGCGTCAGGTCCTCCCCCGTCCGGACCTTCAGTGCCCGCAGCACCACGGTCAGGACGACGGCGACCACCAGGTTGAGCGCGAACGCGGACACCGCGATGTACACGCTGAAGTCCGTCCCCGGGAAGGCGGCCACCGAGCCACCAAAGTGCGCCTTGGTGACAGGGTTGACCACGTTATAGGCGGAGACTGTTCCGAATACGATGCCCACTGCCCAGCCGGCCAGGAGGGCCCACCGGTCGAACCAGCGGGTGTAGAGGCCGGCCACTACCGCCGGGAACGTTTGCAGGATCCAGATGCCGCCCAGCAGCTGCATGTTGATGGCGGCGGACTGGTCCATGGCGATGACGAAGACCAGTGCGCCCACCTTCACCACCAGGGAGACGATCTTGGATACTTTCGCTTCGGTCCTGGCGTCCACGTCGGGCCGGATGAAGTCGCGGTAGATGTTGCGGGTGAACATGTTCGCGGCGGCGATCGACATGATCGCTGCCGGCACCAGGGCACCGATGGCGATGGCGGCCAGCGCGATTCCCGCGAACCAGGCCGGGAAGTGGTCAAGGAACAACTGAGGGACCACCAGCTGCGGGTTGACCGATCCATCCAGGTCGATGGGCTTGGTCCCGGCCTGGATGGCAACGAATCCCAGCAGGGCCAGGAAGCCGAGCATCAGCGAATACAGCGGGAGGATCGCGGCGTTGCGGCGGATGGTGTTCCGTGCCTTCGAGGCCAGCACGGCCGTCACGGAGTGCGGGTACATGAACAGTGCCATGGCTGAACCAAGGGCGAGTGACCAGTATGCGGAGTAGTTGGCGGCGCCTGGAATGAAGACGCCGGCCGGCTTGCCCGTGGCCTGGTTGACGGTGCCCAGTTTGGCCTGCGCGGAATTGAAGATCGTGTCCCAGCCACCAAACTTGATGGGCAGGTAGATCACGGCCACGATGACGGCGAGGTAGATCAGCAGGTCCTTGACCACGGCGATCATCGCCGGTGCACGCAGCCCCGAGGTGTACGTGTAGGCGGCCAGGACCACGAAAGCCAGGATCAATGGCAGGTCGGTCAACAGCACGTTGCCGGAGCTGCCCAGGCCCAGGACCGTGAGCACCGCCTTGATGCCGACAAGCTGCAGCGCGATATACGGCATGGTGGCTACGATTCCGGTGACTGCCACCGCCAGGGAAAGCCAGCGGCTGCCGTACCGGCCGCCCACGAAGTCGGCCGAGGTGACGTAGCCGTGGCGGTGGGAGACCGACCACAGCCGGCTCATGATGATGAAGATGATCGGGTAGAGGACGATCGTGTAGGGGACGGCGAAGAAGCCGCTGACCGCGCCCGTGGCCCACATGGCCGCCGGGACCGCCACAAAGGTGTAAGCGGTGTAAAGGTCCCCGCCCAGCAGGAACCAGGTGATCCAGGTTCCGAACCCGCGGCCGCCCAGGCCCCACTCGTCAAGGCTGTGCAGGCCCTCCACTTCGGATCCGCGCCGCCACTTGGCAGCGAGGAACCCCATCACGGCCACGACGACGAACAGCAGCACCACGATGACCAGGGCGGTCCAGTTGATTTCGCGCCCGTTCATGGCCGGTCCCCTCCCCGGCCGGTCCGGGCGGAGGCGCCACCCGCCCTCGGCGGGCCGCCGGCCCGTGCCTCAGCCCGCCGTCGTCGGTCTTCCCTGGTGACCAGCCAATAGGCTGTGCCGGTCAGCACGGCGGAAATTGGCACCCATGCCAGCTGGTACCAGTAGAAAAACGGCATGCCGCCCAGCCGGGGTGCGTCAAAGGAGTACAGCTGCGGCATCAGCGGGAGGAGAATGGCTGCCGCCAGCAGGAGGCCGGCCCCAATATACGGAGCCGGCCTGGCCGGTCCCCGGATGGCTGTGTCACGCGACAGCGGCGTCCCGCGGGGAACCCCTTCGCCATTCGCACCGTAGCCGGACTCATTCGCCTGGGACATCTGCGACCTCCTCGTCAGCGACGTCCCGGGGCTGGACTCTGGTGAATGAAGACCAGCGGCGGGACGCTGTGCCCTCCATGATCAGTTGTACGCCGGTTTGACCTGCGCGGGAAGGGTTTTGCACCGGGGCCGCCCCCTTCCAGGGAGCAATGAAAAAGGGAACCATCACCAGGTGATGGTTCCCTTTTTCCTACTTTGCACGGTGGAGCTGAGGGGACTCGAACCCCTGACCCCCTGCATGCCATGCAGGTGCGCTACCAGCTGCGCCACAGCCCCGTACTTCGCGTTCCTTCGGTCGATTTCCCCGGAGCAACCTGACCAGAGTAATGCACTTTTCCGCTGGACGCCAATCGGGCTTTTCCCGCGGCACCGGCGGCGATGGACCGCCGCCGGAAGCTGCCGGCGGCTGCCGCGAACAACGCAGAACAAAAAATCCGCCGGAACCGTGATGGTTCCGGCGGATGTCCGGTGGAGCTGAGGGGACTCGAACCCCTGACCCCCTGCATGCCATGCAGGTGCGCTACCAGCTGCGCCACAGCCCCGGAATGTTGCCGCTCCGAGAAGCTTTGTCCGGCGTCTCCCCCGAAGCAACTCAAATATCTTAGAACAGCAATTCCGAAAATTCCAAATCGGGAATATTCACGGATCTGGCGTCTCGCCTACTCGCCGTCGGCCGCCGCACCGGCCTGGGCGGGGACGTCGTCGCCGAGCTGCAGGTCCACCACCGGGCAGTCCTTCCAGAGCCGCTCGAGGGCGTAGAACACGCGGTCTTCCTCGTGCTGGACGTGGATGACGATGTCCGAGTAATCCAGGAGCACCCACCGGCCACCGGAACGGCCCTCGCGGCGCACCGGGCGGAGGTCCTGCTTGGCAAGTTCTTCCTCGATGCCGTCCACGATCGCGTTGACCTGGCGTTCGCTGGGTGCAGAGGCGATGAGGAAGACGTCGGCCAGGGCCAGCCGTTCGCTCACGTCAAGGGCCACGATGTCGTGGGCTATCTTGTCAGCGGCAGCCTTGGCGGCCGTACGGGCCATGGCGATGGACGTTTGTGTTGCAGTCACGGGACTCCTTGTTTGGGTTAAGTGTTTGTTGCCGCTGGTGGGATCAGCGGGACATGCCGGTGACGATCAGGATGATGCCGGCAACCAGTGCCAGGATCCCGAACGCGAGGATGCAGAACTGGAGGACCCGGTTGCGGCGCGCCCTGCTGAGCCCTGCTGTTGCGGCGTCCAGCGGATCAAGGCCGTAGGCGGACCGTGCGGGTACCCGGGGCAGGTCTTCGAAGAGGTCTTCGGACTGGCCCTCCGGCCGTGCAGCCGGTTTGGGCCGGCCGGCCGCCTTTGCGGCCGCTTCGGCCCTGGCAATCACCTGGGACCGGCCGGTGCCGGACTCGGCTGGCGCTGCTTTGGTACGGGCTGCCGGCCGGCGTTTGCCGCCCGCCTGGACCTTCGTACCGGGCCGGGTGGTGACCGGAACATGCGAAGTTGCCGGCGGTTTCATCACCGGGCGCTCCACGCCGGGCACCTGGACGAACTCAAGCGGCGTGACCATGGCAAGGTTGCTGGCGGTGGATGGGCCGGATTTGTCCTGGGTGCCCGCAGCCGCTGCCTGCTTCGCGGGATCTGCGGCCTGGGCCTGGCCTCCCGCCTGTTCGGCGAGTTTTTGCCGGGCCATCGCCCGCCGGTTCATGACAGCGGCCCTCTCGGCCAGCGCGATCTGTTCGGCGAGGATTTCCGGGTCCACCGCTTCGGGGTCCTGGGAGGCGATGTGCTCCATTTTGGCGATCTGGTTCCGCGCCTGTGCGGCGATGAGGGCCCGTGCTTCCAGGGCCTGCTCCACGGTCATGCCGTCCGGGGCGGAACTGCCGGCTTCCGTCGTAGGTCCCGGGTTGACGGTGTCACCTGGCGCACTGTTCTTTCCGCCGGCCGGCTTGGCTGTGGGCGCAGGAGCTCCGGCGGCCGGCGGGGAGGTTGGGCCGGCCGCGGGTGGAACCACTGGATTGGCGGCCGTCAGTGCCTGCTCCTTGAGCTGCTGCAACCGCAGCTGGCGCCGGGTGGGCGGACCGCCGGCGGACAGCTGCCCCTCCTTCTCTTCGAGCTCCTTGATGGTGCGCAATGCGGCGCGGTCGCGGGCACGGATCTGCGATGAGCGCTGGGGGGCCGACTGGCTTGGAACAGCCTCTGGACGCGCGGCAGGCTCGGCGCTTGCGGTCGAGGCAGGGCGGACCGCAGGGTCCTGCGCGGCAGGTGCCCGCCTGGCAGGTTCGGGCGCACCCTCGGCCGGCCGATTCGCGGCAGGCGGGCGTTGCTCCGTGATGGCCGGGGTGCCCTGTTGGGCGTCCCTGGCCTTCCGGAGTTCCCGGCGGCTGCGGATGGGAGGCTGTTCCTGACTCATTGAGAACTCATTCAGTACTGGCTGGTTCGCGTGCTTCGGAAAGTGGTTCATCCGCGCCTGCCGGCGGATCGGCATAGAGGTCGTACTTGGCGATGTACTGCACCACCCCGTCCGGGACCAGATACCACACCGGATGGTTCGCTGCCACGCGGGCACGGCAATCCGTGGACGAAATGGCCATGGCAGGCACTTCCAGGAGACTGACGTCCTTACGGCCCATCCCGTCCAGGACGTGCCCCGGGCGGGTGACTCCCACGAAGTGGGCCAGCGACCAGAGCTCGTCAATGTCTTTCCAGGACAGGATTTGAGCCAAGGCGTCAGCACCCGTGATGAAGAACAAGTCGGCGTCCGGCCGCTGGGCCCGGAGGTCGCGCAGGGTGTCGATGGTGTACGTGGGACCCGGCCGGTCCACGTCGACCCTGCTCACGGTGAAACGCGGATTGGAGGCCGTGGCGATCACGGTCATCAGGTAACGGTGCTCAGGCTCGCTGACCTGTTTATGGGACTTTTGCCATGGCTGCCCGGTAGGCACGAAGACCACCTCGTCGAGGTCGAATTCGGCCGCGACCTCGCTGGCCGCCACCAGGTGCCCATGGTGGATGGGATCGAACGTCCCACCCATGACACCAAGCCGCAGCCTTCCCCGGGCACCATTGCGGTGCAGGTTGTGCGAAATGTTAGTGGCCCTGCCCGCGATCGTGCTTGTTGGGGTGCTGGCGGTGCGGATCCGCGTGCTCTTCGGTGGCCGCGTGCCGGTTGCCCAGGTTGTTGTAGGACAGCGTGATGAACATCAGGACCACCAGGATGGCGAACATTGACACGCCGAAGACCCACGGCTCTGCCAGCAGCGGGGCGGGCTCCTCATGGGCTGCGTCGCCTGCCGCGGCGATGGACGTGACGATCTGCTGGAGCAGCATTTTCTCCCCTATGGTCAAGGATTTTCAGGCAGCGGAACCTTCCGCTGCTTTCTAAGGTTCTGGTCTATGTTACCGCGTTGCTACCCGCGGACCTGGCCTTCGCCCTGGACAATCCACTTCGTGGTGGTCAGCTCGGTCAGTCCCATCGGGCCGCGGGCGTGCAGCTTCTGGGTGGAGATCCCCACCTCGGCGCCCAGGCCGAGTTCACCGCCGTCGGTAAAGCGTGTGGAGGCGTTGACGATGACCGCTGCGGAATCCACCTCTGCGATGAACCGTTCAGCGTTGGCGAGGTTGTTGGTGAGGATCGCTTCGGTGTGGCCCGTGGACCATGTGCGGATGTGCTGCACGGCTTCGTCGAGGCTGTCCACCATGGCCACGGCAAGGTCCAAGTCCATGTATTCCGTGGCCCAGTCTTCGTCCGTGGCCGGCTCCGCGTCGATCCCGGCGGGCAAGGCTGCACCGATCCGTTGGTCCACATGCAATCGGACCCCGGCGTCTCGAAGGGCTGTTGCGACGGCGGGCAGCACGGTCGCGCCGGAGTGGACCAGCAGGGTTTCGACGGTGTTGCAGACGCTGGGCCGCTGGGTCTTGGCGTTGAGCAGGATCTCCACCGCCATGGTCTCGTCCGCGGATTCGTCCAGGAAGATGTGGACGTTTCCCTCTCCCGTCTCGATGACCGGCACGGCGGAATTGGTCACCACCGTCTGGATGAGGTCGCGGCCGCCGCGGGGAATCAACACGTCCACCCGGCCGCGGGCCTTCATCAGGACATTGGCGCCGGCGCGGCCGAACTGGTCCACGGTCTGGACGGCGTCGGCCGGCAGGCCTACGGATTCGAGGGCTTCGCGCAGTACCCGCACCAGGACCTGGTTGGTGGCTTCTGCTGCACTGCCGCCGCGCAGGATGACGGCGTTGCCGCTCTTGAGCGCCAGGCCGGCGATGTCCACAGTGACGTTGGGGCGTGCTTCGTAAATGGCTGCCACAACGCCCATGGGCACGTTGACCTGGCGGAGGCGCAGTCCGTTGGGGAGGGTTTGGCCGCGGACAACGTTGCCCACGGGGTCCGGGAGGTTGGCCAGGTTCTCGAGGGCCGCCACCAGGCCGTCAACACGGCTTTCGGTGAGGGTGAGCCGGTCCAGGAGCGCTTTGGAGGTGCCGTTGTCCCGGCCGCGCCGGACATCCATGGCATTGGCTGCGAGGATTGCCTGCACGTTCTCCTGCAGGGCCGCGCCCACGGCGCGGAGGCCGCGGTCCTTCCATGCCCGGTTGGCGGTGGCCATGCTGCGGGCGGCGTGGCGGGATCGGTCCGCGATGGCGTGGACTGCCGCTTCGACGTCCGCTGCGGCGGCCGGCACCCCTGTCTCCTGTCCTGCCGCCGGGCCCGTCTGCGCGTGGTCAGCAGTGGTTCCGGTATCAACGGCAGCGTGGATCAGGGCGTCAGTCATAGTCCAAGTTTAGGCGAGCCGGGGGCCTGGACCAGCACCAGGTCATCTACATGAACAACTTCGCGGTCATAGCCGCTGCCGAGTTCCTCGCCCAGCTCCCTCGTGGAGCGCCCCAGCATGTGCGGCAGCTCCTGGGATGAGTAGTTCACCAGTCCCCGGGCAACTACGGTGCCGTCGGCACCGGCCAGTTCGACGGCGTCGCCCGCTTCAAAGTCGCCATGCACCGCCGAGATGCCCGCCGGCAGCAAGGACGTGTGATGGTGGCGCACGGCCCGCACCGCGCCGTCGTCCAGGACCAGGCGGCCCTGCACGGACGCGACATGTGCCAGCCAGAGGAGGCGGACGGGCTTGCGCGAGCCGTTCACGGAGAACCAGGTGCCGACGTCCTCGCCGTTCAGGGCGGCGGCGGCGTTGGGCGTGGATGTCACCAGCGCGTGGATGCCGGAGCCTGCCGCCATGCTGGCGGCTTCCACCTTGGTCATCATTCCTCCGGTGCCCACCCCGGCCTTGCCTGCTTTGCCAATGGACACGCCCTCGAGGTCCTGCGCTCCGGTGACCAGCGGGATGCGCTTGGCACCGTGGGCCGGCGGACCGTCGTAGAGGGCGTCGACGTCGGACAGCAGCACAAGCGCGTCGGCGCGCACCAGGTGTGCCACCAGGGCGGCGAGCCGGTCGTTGTCGCCGAAGCGGATCTCGTGGGTGGCCACGGTGTCGTTTTCGTTCACGACGGGGACCACTCCGAGGCTGAGCAGCCGGTCCATGGCGCGGAGGGCGTTGGTGTGCTGGCTGCGGCGCATCAGGTCCTCGGCCGTGAGCAGGACCTGGCTGACAGTGACGCCGTGGGCGCCAAACGCCTGGGTGTACCGGGCCATCAGGAGGCCCTGGCCCACGCTGGCCGCCGCCTGCTGGGTGGCCAGGTCCCGGGGACGCTTTTCCAACCCCAGCGGGGCCAACCCGGCGGCGATGGCGCCGGAGGAGACCAGGATGATTTCGGCACCCGCGTTGCGCTTGGCGGCGAGGGCGTCGGCCAGCGCGGTGAGCGACTCCTCGGAAATGCCGCCCTTGATGCTGGTCAGTGAGGAGGACCCCACCTTCACCACGATGCGGCGGGCATCTGCCAGCAGGCTTCTGTCCGCGGAGCCCGCAACGGGCGCCGCGTCCACGACCCTAGAGGTCATCGTCCGCTTCCATTCCACTGTCCTGGACGGGGCGGGCAGCACGGCGTCCGCTGACGGACTCGGTCCAGATACCGGCTTTGCGTTCCGCCTCGAGTTCGGCACGGGCGGCGGCTTTGGCGTCGCGGCGTTCCTGTTGTTCCTCACGCTTCTGGCTGCGGGTGGGGCGGTCGCCGATATCGGCGAACCGGACGTCCGTGCCACGGGGTGAAGCCAGGAGTTCCGCGCCTGCGATCATGGTGGGCTCCCAGTCGAAGACAACGCCGTCGTCCTCGCCAATGACCACGGTATCCCCCGGCTTGGCGCCCTGCTTGAACAGTTCGGTTTCCACGCCCAGCTTGGCCAGCCGGTCGGCAAGGTAGCCGATGGCTTCCTCGTTGGTGAAGTCGGTCTGCTTGACCCAGCGCTCGGGCTTCTCGCCGAGGACACGGAACAGCGGCTCCAGGTTCTTTTCCTCGCGGCGGATCTTGAACCCGGTTTCATTGACGGCGCGCGGCCGGAGCACGACCGGCTGGACCTTGGGAGGTTCGGCCGCGACGGCGTCGCGGGCGGCTTGGACGATTTCGGCCATGGCGAAGCCGAGCTGGCGCAGGCCCTCATGGCTGGTGGCAGAGACCTCGAAGACGCGGTAGCCGCGCGATTCCAGTTCCGGGCGCACGAATTCTGCCATGTCCTTGCCGTCGGGCAGGTCCACTTTGTTCAGTGCGACGAGGCGGGGGCGGTGGTTGAGGGGGACCACTTGGCCGTCGGAGCCTGCGTAGCTCATGTCCACCGCGTACTTTTCGAGTTCGCCTTCGATGATGGCGAGGTCCGAGAGTGGATCGCGGTCGGATTCGAGCGTGCCGCAGTCGAGCACATGCACCAGGGCGGCGCAGCGCTCAACGTGGCGCAGGAAGTTGTGCCCGAGGCCCTTGCCTTCGCTGGCGCCTTCAATCAGGCCGGGGACATCGGCAATCGTGAAGCGGACGTCGCCTGCCTGGACGACGCCCAGGTTGGGGATGAGGGTGGTGAAGGGGTAATCGGCGATCTTGGGCCGGGCGGCAGACATCGCGGCGATCAGGCTGGACTTGCCAGCGGACGGGAATCCCACCAGCGCGATGTCTGCAATGGACTTCAGTTCCAGGACCACGTCGCGGGATTCGCCTTCGATTCCCAGCAGGGCAAAACCGGGAGCACGGCGTTTCTGGGAGGACAGGGCTGCGTTGCCGAGTCCGCCGATGCCGCCGGCGGCGGCCACATATTCGGTGCCTTCACCCACCAGGTCGGCCAGAACGGTGCCGTCCTTGGACTTGACCACGGTGCCGTCCGGAACGGGAAGGACCAGGGTTTCGCCGTTCTTGCCGCCGCGCCAGTCGCCCATGCCGGGTCCGCCGTTGCTGGCGTGCCGGTGCGGCGCGTGGTGGTAGTCGAGGAGGGTAGTGGTCTGGTGGTCCACCCGGAGGATCACGTCGCCGCCGTTGCCGCCGTTACCGCCGTCGGGCCCGCCAAGGGGCTTGAACTTCTCACGGTGGACGGAAACGCATCCATGGCCGCCGGTACCGCCGGATACATGCAGTACTACCCGGTCTACAAAGCTGGCCACGTGGATCTCCTCAGATGCTGTTCAAGCGGCGCCCGGGGACGCCACAACGATTGTAATGCGGTTAAAAGAACAGTGGAGCGGGCCCTCAGGCCCGCTCCACCGCTTCAATACTGGTTGTTACTCTGCGGCTGCAGCAGCAACGATGTTGACCACGCGACGTCCGCGGCGGGTGCCGAATTCAACGGCGCCCGGGGTCAGTGCGAACAGGGTGTCGTCACCGCCACGGCCTACGCCGGCGCCCGGGTGGAAGTGGGTGCCACGCTGGCGGACGATGATCTCGCCTGCGGAAACGACCTGGCCGCCGAAGCGCTTGACGCCGAGGTACTGTGCGTTGGAATCGCGACCGTTGCGAGTGGAGCTCGCGCCCTTTTTATGTGCCATCTGGAATGCCTGCCTCTAAATTCTGGGGAATCTGTTGAAATGCCTGAACAGTAACCGGTGGTTACTTGATGCCGGTGATCTTGACCTTGGTCAGTTCCTGGCGGTGACCCTGGCGCTTCTTGTAGCCGGTCTTGTTCTTGAACTTCTGGATGACAATCTTAGGACCACGCAGGTCCTGGAGGATTTCAGCCGTAACAGTTACCTTGGCCAGGTCCTTGGCTGCGGAGGTGACCTTGTCACCGTCAACCAGGAGCAGTGCGGGCAGCTCAATGGTGCTGCCGGCTCCACCGGCGACGCGGTTCAGGGTAACGAAGTCTCCAACGGAAACCTTCTCTTGGCGGCCGCCTGCGCGGACAATCGCGTACACCACTTGGGAACTCACTTCTCTCGACGTTTATAACAAAATTTGCGTGCGGAACCGACTCAATAAAAGCCTGGTTTCTCGCTGTGCCTCAACGCCGTGGGGTCATAACCCAAGTGTTGGCGTAAGCACCGAAGATCCAGAATACGCTAAATCCGTCTCCAGCCGCAAATGAGGCTGGTTCCGGAGGGCCGGCTGTGATAGTAACCACAGCATGGCATGCAGCGCCGCAACCGTGCGTATCTATTGTAGCCGGGGCGCCGCCGTTGGATGTCAGGAGTGAATGCGCGGCGCGTCGAAGAATTCCACTTCGAGCCGGCAGGACTGCTTGAACGCCGTGACCATGGCGGCCTGTTCATGGTCGGAGGCCTTCCGTCCGGCCGCATCCACCATGGCGATGGCCTGCCGGGTGGCCTCGGCGAAGCCCTCGTCGGCATAGGTGCGGAGCCACGCGGCGTACGCGTGCCCGTCCGGTTCGCCCGCCGCGAGGAACCGGGCGTGCAGTGTCCTGCCAACCTCGGCGTAGAGCCAGAAGCAGGGCAGGACGGCGGCGGCAAGGACGGCATAGCTGCCCGACGCCGAGACGGCTGTGAGGTGGTCGACGTAGGACTTGGTGACGGGTCCCAGGCCCGTCTGCCCGGGCCGGGTGCTGAGCCATGAGCGGTGCAGTTCCGATTCAACCTCCAGGCACTGCCGGGCCGAGCCTGCCCAGAACAGCTGCTCCTCTTCGGAGGGGGCCAGGGAACTGGCGCGGGCCAGGACCCGGGAGTAGCCGTTCAGGTATTGGGCGTCCTGGGCCAGATAGTAGGCAAAGTCCTTTTCCGCCAGTTCGCCGGAGACCAGGCCTTGGATGAAGTCCAGGGCGTAAATATCCGCCAGGTCCTGCCGGGCTTCGGCCCAGAGCCTGGCCGCGAAGCCGCCTTCCGGCAGGTGGGGCCGTACATGGTGGAAGTGGTGCACGGGCCCGTTCCCGTGGCCGACCTCCAGCCTGCCGGAATCCTCAAGCGCTCCGGCCAGCCAGGGCTTGACCGTCCGCAGCGACCCTTCCCAGTCGCCCAACCGGGCCTGGACCGTGGCCATGGCAGAGGACAGCGAACAACCCGTCCCGTGGCTGTTGCGGGTGTTGACGCGGGGGCCGGGCACTTCCACCACGTCCCGGGCCAGCACACCGGCGGTGTTCACCAGGGCATCCGGGCAGCCTTCGCCTGACAGGTGTCCGCCTTTTACCAGGACGGTGGCGCCGGTGGCATCCGCCAGGCGCCTGCCCTGGTCCAGCGCACCTTCCCAGTCCCCCGCTGGCTCTTCGCCCACCAGCATGGCCAGTTCGGGCAGGTTGGGGGTGATGAGGTGGGCAAGCGGAAGCAGGTCGCGGAGGGCGGCTTCGGCGGTTTCCTTCAGCAGGCGGTCGCCGCTGGTGGCCACCATCACCGGGTCCAGGACTACGACGGCGGGACGCACCTTGTCGAGCCACTGCTGGACCGTGCGGATCACCGCTTCGTCGCCGAGCATGCCGATCTTGACGGCGTCGATGGTGATGTCGTCGCTGACGGCATCGAGCTGCTGCGCCAGGAACGCAGCAGGCGGGACGTGGACGGCCACAACGCCACGGGTATTTTGCGCCGTCAGTGCCGTGATGGCGGCCATGCCATATCCGCCGTGCGCTGCAATGCTCTTCAGGTCCGCTTGGACTCCTGCTCCGCCGGAAGGATCAGAGCCCGCAATGGAGAGGACGCGTGGGATATCGCGCCCCGCAGGGGTCCCGGAGGAGTCAGTGGAGGCACTTGGCAGGGGCATGGAGAGGGTCGAAGACAACAGACATCCCTTCGCCGGTACTAGCCGGACAGGTTCAACGGGTGTGGATCTCAGCCGGCCTTCTGCGCGGCACCCCGTGTCGGTTTCCCAGCCTAGCCGGTGGCGCGGTACCGGGCTAAAGGTGACAGCGGCCGGATGCAGGAAGTCCCCGCCTCGTGGACTGTTCCCCCTGTACTTTCGGGGGGAATGGTCCACGAGACGGGGACTTCACCTAGCGACGCCGTGGCCTGCCGGAATTTAGAGCTCCGAAGCCGGGACGCCCACGCCGAGGATGATGGGTTCCTCGGAACGCTTGCCGCTATCAGCGGGCTGCTGGTTCGCGGGCTCGGGGGCCTTGGCTGCGTGCGAGTGCCCGGTAGTTGCGGCTTGGACGTTCTCATGGTGCTGGACGGCGGTTTCGTTCGCGGCGCCCTGGGCTCGGCTGGCGGCCCGGTGGCGGCGCGGCCTGCGCTGCCTTGTCTGCTCCAGCGTGTGGTCGGAGTAGTCCTTTTCAGCCGGTGCTTCCGCGGCCCGCGCAGGGGCTTCGCCGCCCTGCGGCCGGGGCTCCTGTGCGGCCTGTTCCGTTGCCGGTTCAGCCGCTGCAGGATTTTTCGGAGCGTCCTCGACGGCGGAAACCGGCTGGCCGAGGTGCGCGAATGCTTCCGCGAGCCGGTCCAGCGTCAGGGCGGGCTTGGGCTGCTGCTCCTCCGCGTGCTCCACGAACGGAAGCGGGACTTTCTCGCCGCCGAACGTCAGGACCGCCGCGGGACGCCCGTGCGTATCGGCGTCGTGCTTTTCCCCGTCAGCTGCCGGTGCAGGCTGGACCGGTGCTTGCGGGGCCGTGGCCTGCTCTGCCGGCGCGTGCCGGGCAGCTGCCAGCTCGTCGTCGTGGAGATGCGCCGCGTGGGCCGCCGCGGCGATGTTGGCCAACGCGAGCCGGGTGGCTTCAGCCTTGGCGTGCCGCTCGGCGTCACCGGGATCCGGCTGCACAGTGTGCACGTGCACTGCCGGCGCCGGTACTGCCTCGGCCTGCTGGCCGCCGCGTCCACGGCGGCGTTTCCGCTCGGGGCGTGCACCGGGCTGGCCGGCATCGGTCCGCTGTCCGTCGGGGCGGTGGGCCTCCCCGCGGGCTTCGGGACGGTTGTCGGCGCGCTGGACGTGGTGTTCGGCCGCCACGATGTTGGCGCGGCGGTGCTCCACGGGATCGTCGTGGGTCACGACGCCGCGTCCGGCACACGCCTCGCATTGCTCGCCGAAGACTTCCAGCAGGCCCGTGCCCATGCGCTTGCGGGTCATCTGGACCAGGCCCAGGGACGTGACCTCGGCAACCTGGTGCTTGGTCCGGTCGCGGCCCAGGCACTCGACGAGGCGGCGCAGGACCAGGTCCCGGTTGGATTCGAGCACCATGTCGATGAAGTCGATCACGATGATGCCGCCAATATCGCGCAGCCTCAGCTGGCGCACCACTTCCTCGGCAGCTTCGAGGTTGTTCTTGGTGACGGTTTCCTCGAGGTTGCCGCCGCTGCCGGTGAACTTGCCGGTGTTGACGTCCACCACGGTCATGGCTTCGGTCCGGTCGATGACCAGGGATCCGCCGGAGGGCAGGAACACCTTGCGCTCGAGTGCCTTGTGGATCTGCTCATCGATCCGCCAGGCGGAGAAGATGTCCTGGTCCTTGGTCCACTTCTCGAGGCGGCCCACCAGGTCCGGGGCGACGTAGGTGACGTAGGCCTCGATGGTGTCCCAGGCTTCCTCGCCGGAGACGATCAGCTTTGAGAAGTCCTCGTTGAAGACGTCGCGGACCACCTTGATGGTCAGGTCAGGTTCGCCGTACAGCAGTTCGGGGGCAAGGACCTTGGTGGAGGTGGACTGGCTTTCGATGCCTTCCCACTGTGCGCGCAGCCGGTTGATGTCGTGCGTGAGTTCCTCTTCGGAGGCGCCCTCTGCGGCGGTGCGGACGATGACACCGGCGTGCTCGGGGAGGCGGTCCTTGAGGATGCGCTTGAGGCGGTTGCGTTCGACGTCCGGCAGTTTGCGGGAAATGCCGGTCATGGAGCCGCCGGGCACGTACACCAGGTAGCGTCCGGGCAAGGAGATCTGGCTGGTGAGGCGGGCGCCCTTGTGGCCCACAGGGTCCTTGGTCACCTGGACCAGGACAGTGTCGCCGGACTTCAGGGCGTTTTCGATCCGGCGCTGCTTGCCTTCGAGGTTGACGGCTTCCCAGTTGACCTCGCCGGCGTAGAGCACGGCGTTGCGGCCGCGTCCGATGTCCACGAAAGCGGCTTCCATGGACGGCAGCACGTTCTGGACCTTGCCCAGGTAGACGTTGCCGATCAGCGAGTCCTGCTGGGTCTTGGACACGAAGTGCTCAGCCAGGACGCCGTCTTCGAGGACGCCGATCTGGATTCTGTCGTCGCGCTGCCGGACGATCATCTGGCGGTCCACGGATTCGCGGCGGGCCAGGAACTCGGCTTCGGTGATCACGGTGCGGCGGCGGCCGGTATCGCGGGATTCGCGGCGGCGCTGCTTCTTGGCCTCAAGGCGGGTGGAGCCCTTGACGCTGGTGACCCGGTTGTTGACCGGCGCTTCGCTGACCGCGCGCGGCGCACGGACCCTCGTCACCGTGTTGGGCGGATCGTCGCCTTCCCCACCGGTCAACTCCAGGTCCTGGTCACCGCGGCGGCGGCGGCGGCGACGGCGGGAGGTCACGCCGTCTTCCAGTGGCCCGTTGGCGTCCTCGTCGGCTTCGTCTTCGGCATCGGCGTCATCGGTGCCGCCCTCGACGTCTTCATCTGTCCGCTCGCCGATGCGGCTGCGGCCACGGCGGCCACGGCTGCGGCGCCGGCGGCGGCTGGCGGAATCGTCTGCGTCGTCGGTCTCTTCCTCGTCGGTCTCTTCCGCCGCGGGCGTTGCGGGGCGGACCACGGTGCTCAGGTCCGGCGCCTGGAAGAGGACTGACGTGGGGGAACCTGGTTCCAGGAACAGCGAACCAAAGGGGCTTGCTGCCGCCGTGGACGCGGCGTCGCTTCCGGCCTCGGGAGCTGCAGGTGCGGCGGCGGGCTCCTGTGCCTGCACCGGCGCCTGCGGGACCTCCTCGACCGCGGGGGCGGCGGCTTCCGGGGCAGCAACAGACGCCTCGGGGGTTTCCTCCGTTGCGGTTTCCTCCACGGCGTCCTGCACCGGAGCGGCGGCAGCAGCTTCCGCCGCTGCAGTTTCCGGGGCCGGAGCCGGGGAAGCGACCTTGCGGGTGGCTACCCGACGGCGGCGCACAGGCTTCGTTTCGACGTCCGCCTCGGCATCCGGGGCGGGGCCGGCAGCCTGGCCCTCATCGGCCGGCGCCGGTGCGGATACCTCAACTGCGGCAACGGCTGCGGCGGTGGTGGACGCAGCGTCGTCGGCGAACGCGGGCAGGGGTTCGGCGGCGTCGGCTTTCTTCCGGGCGCGGGTGCGGCGGGCCGGGGCCTTCTTCTCCGCGGCTGGTTCTTCCACCGGCGCGTCGGCCGCAGGCTCTGGTGCGGCAGCTTCGTCCGCTACGGCTTCGGCAGCCTTGGGCGCCGCCTTGCGCCGGACCCTTGGAGCCCTCTTCGGTGCAGCAGCGGCCTCCGGGGCCACTGCTTCGTCGTTAACGGCCAGTTCTCGATCAATATCCATATGTGGCTACACTCCTGCCCCTGACGTACCGCCACATCC
This sequence comes from Arthrobacter sp. AG258, assembly GCF_004364695.1. NCBI lineage: Bacteria > Bacillati > Actinomycetota > Actinomycetes > Micrococcales > Micrococcaceae > Arthrobacter > Arthrobacter sp. AG258. The sequence goes on from NZ_SOBI01000004.1 coordinate 445,886, forward strand.
GGCACCCATTGGGGCACATATTGTCAAAACCCGCAGGCGTTGACAGAAGTCAAATGGATGCTCCCGGGTTCGCACCGTCATTGGGGTGCGGCAGCCCACAGGAGCCGGTGGATGTTCTGAAACCCGTTGTTCTGCGTGCCACAACCAGGTGCCGCTCAATGGAGTCGCGGGAGTGCCGGAGAATTCCGAAGCCTGCCCTGCTCATCATTGGCGGTCTTGGGAACAAACCACCGGACCGGAGTCCGAATGTGGATCGGCTTCCAGCCACGTTCATTCTCTCATACCCGGGCCGGATCGCCGCGGAGGCCCGCGCTGCTCCTGCCTTCCTGGGTGGCGGGACCAGCCACCGGCGTTACAATCAGGCACAGGAGCACCGGATGAAAAGGACGCCACACCCATGCCCAGCATCTCCCCCGTCAGCGCCCACGAAAGCGATCGAGCCGTTGCGCCGCGCACCGCTGCTGCCGAAAACCTTCCCCGGATGACCCGGAACCGGCCGTTCGGCTGGCTTCTGGTCATCACTGGAATCGTGGGATGGCTTGCCTCCGGAACCCTTGTCCTGGAGAAGCTCGAGGTTCTCAAGGACCCCAACCACACCACCGTCTGCGATGTGAATCCGTGGATCTCATGCGGCCAGGTCATGCAGACCTGGCAGAGTTCACTGTTCGGGTTCCCCAACATGTTCATCGGAATCGTGGCCTTCGCCATCATCATTACCGTGGGCATGGCCCTGCTCGCCGGCGCCACCTTCGCCCGCTGGTACTGGGTTGGCCTGCAGGCGGGCGTCACGCTGGGCTTCGCATTCGTCGTGTGGCTGTGGTCCCAGGCCCTGTACTCCATCCACATCCTGTGCCCGTTCTGCATGATCGTGTGGTCGGCCATGATCCCGCTCTTCGTCTGGACCACCATCAGGAACATCACGGCAGGAGTGATCCCCCTGCCCGCCCGGGCAACCCGCATCCTCGGTGACTCCGGCTGGATCATCACGGCGCTGCTGTATGTTGCCGTCATCGCCACCATCTTTTTTGCGTTCATCCAGGTGTTCGCAGGTACCTCCGGCTTCTAGGCCGCAGACGAAAGAAGCCCTTGGTTCCGAAGAACCAAGGGCTTCTTGCTGTTCCGGGGCCTGTCAGCCCTGGAACCAGATCTTGATCTCGCGCCCGGCGGATTCGGTGGAGTCCGAGCCGTGCACCAGGTTCTGCTGGACCTTCAGGCCCCAGTCGCGGCCGAAGTCGCCCCGGATGGTGCCCGGCGCCGCCGTGGTGGGATCGGTGGTCCCGGCCAGCGAACGGAAGCCCTCGATGACGCGGTGGCCTTCGAAGATGGCTGCCACGACCGGGCCGCTGAGCATGAACTCCACCAGCGGCTCATAGAACGGCTTGCCCACGTGCTCTTCGTAGTGCTGCTCCAGCAGTTCGCGGGTGGCGTCAACCTTCTTCAGCTCAACAAGGCTGTAGCCTTTGGCTTCGATCCGGGCCAGGATGGCGCCGGTCAGGTTACGGGCGACGCCGTCGGGCTTGATCAGGACGAGGGTGCGCTCTGTGGTCACAACTGCTCCAATGGTTCGGGTGGGGTTTCAGGTCAAGTCTACGGGGACTATGGCTGGGCCGGGCCGGCGGCCTGGTCCGGGTGGGAGGCTTCCCATTCAGCTTGCTCGCGGGCGCGCTGCGCCGCTTCACGGTCAAGCCGGATGCCGGTGCGGATCCCGTACCACCAGGCGATGGCGAACAGGGCGCCCACCAGGAACATGGCCGGCTCAAAGATGCCGGTCAGGATCAGGATGACCTGCAGGATCCACCCCAGCGCCACCCCCCAGGGCTTATTGAGGACCGCGCAGGCCATCACCATGACGGCGCTCAGGGCAAGGCCCACGCCCAAAATGAGGGCGGGCGGGAACTCCTCCCGGCGCAGGCCGAACACCGCGAGGGTGGCGAAAAACATGACGAACGCTTCCAGGAGCAGCACCGTGGAGGCAAACATGACCTTGGTGGAGCGGCGCTTCTTTGGCATCCCGGGGCGCCACTCGCGCTGTGCCTTTGTCAGTCTGGCCATGGATTACGCCTCAGTCTTTCCGAGCAAGATCCGTGCCTCAGCCACCAGGGTGATGGAGCCCGTGACCAGGACGGCGCCGGAGAGGTCGTCGTTGGCTTCGGCCCGCTCAACGGCCCATTCCAGTGCGTCGTCCAGCTTCTCGGCGATGTGCACTTTGTCTTCGCCGAAGCCAAGGTCAATGGCGAGCTCGGCGAGTTCGGCTGCCGGAACTGCGCGCGGGGAGTTGGACTGGGTGAAGCAGTACTCGTCTGCCAGGCCGCCCAGGGATTCCTTGAGTTCGCGCAGGATCTCTTCGGCGTCCTTCTCCTTGAGTACGCCCACTACCGGAACCAGCTTGGTGAACGTGAATGCTTCCTGCAGGGCGGCGGCGGAGGCCCGGATGCCGTCCGGGTTGTGTGCGGCATCCACGACGATGGTGGGCGCCGTGCGCACCACTTCCAGGCGGCCGGGCGAGGTCACTGCAGCGAATCCTTCCTGCAGGACCTCGAAGTCGAGTTCCTTTTCGCCGCCAAAGAACGCCTCCAGTGCGGCGACCGCCACGGCGGCGTTTTGGGCCTGGTGGGATCCATGCAGGGGCACCAGCAGGTCAGGGTAGCGCCCGGCGATGCCCTGGATGGTGACCATCTGGCCGCCCACGGCCACGGTGCGTGACTCGACGCCGAACTCCACCCCCTCGAAGCGGAAGGGCACGCCAACTTCCTTGGCCTTCTCCAGCAGGACCTGGGCCGCGTCGATGGGCTGGGCGGCACTGATGAGGTAGCCGCCGGGCTTGATGATGCCTGCCTTTTCGTGGGCGATGTCCTCCGTGGTGTCACCGAGCAGGTCGGTGTGGTCCAAGGAGATCGGGGTAACCACCGAGACCTGGCCGTCCCCGACGTTGGTGGCATCGGTGATGCCGCCCAGGCCCACCTCGATGACGGCCACGTTGACCGGCTGGTCAGCGAAGATGGCGAAGCCAAGGATGGTGAGGCATTCGAAGTACGTCAGCCGCGGCTGGCCCTCGGCTTCCAGTTCCGAATCCACAATCTGCAGGTAGGGCCGGATTTCGTCCCAGATCCGCACAAACGTCTCATCCGGCACGGGGTGTCCGTCGATGCTGATCCGCTCGGTGACCTTGGACAGGTGCGGGCTGGTGTACCGCCCCGTGCTCAGGCCATGGGCGCGGAGCACCGACTCGATCATCCGCGACGTGGAGGTCTTGCCGTTGGTTCCCGTCACGTGGATGATCGGGAACGCCTTGTTGGGTTCGCCGAGGACGTCCATGGCGCGGAACAGCGGAGCCAGGCGAGGCTCCATCTTGTTTTCCGGCGCCCGGCCCAGCAGTTCCGCGTAGACGCTTTCCACCGAAAATTCGTCGGTCATGTCCTAGGCCTCCACTTTTTCCACCACGACGGCGGGTTCGTCCACGTCTGCCGGTTCGGCAGCCAGGTCAACGGTCAGGGTCTCGCCCTTGACCAGTTCGGCGTTCGCCAGCAGGGCGGCCACGACGTTCTGCGCGGCGGTTACCGTGGTGCGGATCCGGTCGCTGACATTGAGTCCGGCATCCTTGCGGGCCTGCTGGATGGCGCGGACCATGTCGCGGGCCAGGCCTTCGGCCTCAAGTTCAGGGGTCACTTCGGTGTTCAGCACCACGAAGCCGCCACCGGGCAGCACGGCCACGGCCTTGGAACCGCCGTCACCGCCATCGGAATCCGCCACGACGGTCTCCAAGTTGTACTCCTGGGGCTCCAGGCGCAACCCGCCCGCGGTGACCACACCGTCGTCGTCCACTGACCAATCGCCGGACTTGGCGCCCTTGATCGCGGCCTGGACGTTCTTGCCCAGCCGCGGGCCGGCGGCGCGGGCGTTGACTACCAGCTTCTGCTGTATGCCGAATTCCTCCGGGGACGCGTTCTCGGCGTCGAGCAGGCGGACTGCGCGCAAGTTGAGTTCATCGGCGACGACGGCGGCGAAACCGTCCAGCGCACCGGCACCCGGTGCCACCACGGTGAGCTCCTGCAGGGGCAGCCGGACGCGCAGGTTGGCTGCCTTGCGGAGCGAGGATCCTGTCGAGCAGATCTGCTGGACCCGGTCCATGGCTTCGACGAGGGAGGGGTTTGCGGGGAAGAGGCCCGCGTCCGGCCAGTCTGCCAGGTGCACGGACCGGCCGCCGGTCAGGCCGCGCCAGATTTCCTCGGACACCAGCGGCAGCAGGGGCGCCGCGGCACGGGTGACGGTCTCGAGGGCCGTGTACAGGGCGTCGAAGGCGTCCTTGTCCTCATCAAAGAACCGCTGCCGGCTGCGGCGGACGTACCAGTTGGTGAGCATGTCCAGGTAACTGCGCAGCGAGTCGCAGGCACCGGAGATGTCATAAGAGTCCAGCTGGGCCGTCATGTTCCGGACCAGGTCGCCGGTGTTGGCCAGCAGGTACTGGTCCAGGGTGTCCGCGTAGCCGTCGTAGCGCAGCGTGGCGTCGTAACCCCGGCCGCCGTCTGCGGCGTTGGTGTAGAGCGTGAAGAAGCTGTACACGTTCCAGAGCGGCAGGATGACCTGGCGGACGCCGTCGCGGATGCCTTGCTCGGTGACGATCAGGTTGCCGCCGCGGAGGATGGGGCTGGACATCAGGAACCAGCGCATGGCGTCGGAGCCGTCGCGGTCCAGGACCTCGGAGACGTCCGGGTAGTTGCGCAGGCTCTTGGACATCTTCTGCCCGTCGGAGCCCAGCACGATGCCGTGGCTGATGACGTTCCGGAACGCCGGGCGGTCGAACAGCGCCGTGGAGAGGATGTGCAGCATGTAGAACCAGCCGCGGGTCTGTCCGATGTACTCCACGATGAAGTCTGCCGGGTTGTGCGTGTTGAACCAGGCTTCGTTCTCGAACGGGTAGTGGACCTGGCCGTAGGGCATGGAGCCGGAGTCGAACCAGACGTCCAGGACGTCCTCGACCCGGCGCATCACGGACTGGCCCTCTTCCGGGATGCGGGGATCGTCCGGATTGGGCCGGGTGAGCTCGTCGATGAACGGGCGGTGGAGGTCCACCTGGCCGTCCTTGTTCAGGGGCAGGCGGCCGAAGTCCGCTTCGAGTTCGGCGAGGGAACCGTAGACGTCGGTGCGCGGGTAGTCGGGATCCGTGGACTGCCACACCGGGATGGGGCTGCCCCAGTAGCGGTTGCGGCTGATGGACCAGTCACGGGCGTTGTCCAGCCACTTGCCGAACTGGCCGTCCTTGACGTTGCCGGGGATCCAGTTGATCTCCTGGTTCAGTTCGGACATCCGGTCCTTGAACTTGGTGACCTCGACGTACCAGGAGGACACGGCCCGGTAGATCAGCGGGTTGCGGCAGCGCCAGCAGTGCGGGTAGCTGTGCTCATAGCTCGCCTGGCGGACCAGCCGGCCCTGGGCGCGGAGCACCTGGGTGATGGGCTTGTTGGCCTCGAAGACCTGCAGTCCGGCAATGTCGTGGAGTTCGCCGTGCTTGAACAGGGGCAGGAACTTTGCGCCCTCGTCAACGGAGAGCACCACCGGGATGCCGGCTTCCTCGCAGACCTTCTGGTCGTCCTCGCCGTAGGCCGGAGCCTGGTGCACGATACCGGTACCGTCCGTGGTGGTCACGTAGTCGGCCACCAGGAAGCGCCAGGCGTTCTCCATGCCGTACTTTTCGTTGTCGGCGAAGTCGTCCCAGAGCCGCCGGTACTCCAGGCCTTCCAGTTCGGCACCGGTGTGGGTGGAAACGACCGCCGCCTCGGCGTCCTCGAAGCTGTCGTATCCGAGGTCCTTGGCGTAGTTGCCCAGCAGGTCTGCCGCCAGCAGGAAGCTGCCCGTGACGGGGGCGTCGGCCGAGGCAGCCTTGACGCCGTTGGGTCCGGCGGGGAGCACCGCGTAGGTGATGGCGGGGCCGACGGCGAGCGCGGCGTTGGTGGGCAGCGTCCAGGGCGTGGTGGTCCAGGCGAGGGCCTGGACGCCGTCGAGCTGCTTGGACAGCGCGGAGTCGCCGGCCAGGATGGGGAACGTGACGGTGACCGTCTGGTCCTGGCGGTTCTTGTAGACGTCGTCGTCCATGCGCAGCTCGTGGTTGGACAGCGGGGTCTCGTCCTTCCAGCAGTACGGCAGGACGCGGTAGCCGTTGTAGGTCAGGCCCTTGTCGTGCAGCTGCTTGAAGGCCCAGAGCACCGACTCCATGTACTCGACGTTCAGGGTCTTGTAGTCGTTGTCGAAGTCCACCCAGCGTGCCTGGCGGGTGACGTAGCTGCGCCATTCGTCGGCGTACTTCATGACGGATGCCCGGCAGGCGTCGTTGAACTTGTCGATGCCCATGGCTTCGATCTGGGTCTTGTCCGTCATGCCCAGCTGCTTCATGGCTTCGAGCTCGGCGGGCAGTCCGTGCGTGTCCCAGCCGAAGCGGCGCTCGACGCGGCGCCCGCGCTGGGTCTGGTAGCGGCCCACGAGGTCCTTGGCGTAACCGGTGAGGAGGTGGCCGTAGTGCGGCAGGCCGTTGGCGAACGGCGGGCCGTCGTAGAACACGAATTCGTTGCTGCCCGGCTCGCCGCCGGGGGCATCCGCGCTGCGCTGGTCGATGCTGGCCTGGAACGTTCCGTCCTGGTCCCAGTACTTCAGGATGCGCTCTTCGATCTCCGGAAACTTCACGGAGGCGGAAACGCCGGCATTGCCGCTGGCTGGGGTGCTGGAGGCTGAGGCCTTGGGGTAAAACGTCATGTTCGACATCCTGGGTTGGGCGCGGTGAACCTCCGGCGCGGGCCGGCTGTTCCGTTCAGGATGCGAGGACGGCGTCCGTGCCGTCCTGGGACTGCACGCTCACCGCGGTACCACCTCACTTACCGGCACTGCGTGTCCCTCGCGGAACGGGCGCCGCACCGGCCTCTCGTTGACTGCTGTGACGGGCTTACCCGTCCGGTTCTACTGGCGCGGCCGCCGTTGACGGGCGGCAGCGTGTTCTTCCGGAAGCTCACCGGTGATTGCCGGGTCATAGCCACTGGCCAGTCTACTATTTCCGCCGCGTCCAGTGCCATTCCGAAGGCCGGGGGTGGCGGCACGGTGCCATCGGCTGCATCAGGTTGCCGCTGGTGGGTGCCTTGGCCGGCATCGCAGGATCGGCCAGCCCACCGTGGACGTGGAATTCTTCAGCCGATGTGTTGGGGATACCGATCTGCCACAGGGTTGGCCCCGTGGCTGGAGCCTCAACGTTGAACCTGCGGCCTTGTCGATCCTGGCGGAGTAGATGTAGTCGAGGCCAGGCAATTCCGCAAAAAGGAGACCTCCATGTCCAACACGATCACATCCGGGGCATGGGTGCCTAGACTCGCCCCATGACAGCATCGAAAGGTTCTTCCCCCGGCGCGCGGGCGGCTGCGGTGTGCAGGTGGCTGTTTCTTCCCGCGGTCCTGCCTGTGGCGGCGGGAACAGCCCTCCGTGCAATACCAGCCGATTGGCCGGTGCTCGGGGTGCAACTGGTGGCCTTCACTCCGTGGCTCGCAGTCCCGGGCGCCGCAGCACTTGCCTTGGCTTTCGCAGGGCGGCGCCGCTGGCAGCAGGCTGTGGCAGCCGTCCTGCTGGGGGTCCAGGTTTTGTGGCTTGTTCCACTGGACATCAGGGAGCCCGCGGTCGAGGCCGCAGCGCCGGTCACGCTGGTAGCCATGACCATTAACGCAGAACTGGGCGGTGCGGACGCACCCAGCATCGTGGGGATGGTCCGTGACCGGCGGGTGGACCTGTTGGCCGTGGAGGAGTACACGCCCGCGCTGGCACGGAGGCTGACGGCGGCCGGCCTGGACCAGCTGCTCCCCCACCGCGTTGCCCATGCCAGGGAGGGCGCAGGCGGCGCCGCCATCTATTCCACCTACAAGCTCAAAGAGTCCGGAGTGCTGCCCGGCACCCAATTCACCATGCCCGTGGCCAGCCTCGAACTGGCCGATGACAGCGGGACGGCCCTGCGGGTGGTGGCCGTTCACACCTTGGCGCCCGTAGGCGCGGCCGTCAGGCGATGGCGCAGCGACCTCTCGGCCGTGGGGAGAGTGGACACCGGCTCCGGACCGCTGCTGCTGGCCGGCGACTTCAACGCAACCTGCGACCATCACGAATTCCGGTCGCTGCTGGCAGGAACCGGCCGGACCCGAAGCCTCGTGGACGTGGCCGCCTCGCTGGGAACGAGGCTCGTGCCCACCTGGCCGATGCGCGACTACCGGCTGCCCGGGATCACGTTGGACCATGTGGTGACCAGCCCGGACATCAGGGCCACGAACTATTCAGTCCAGCCGGTTCCGGGCACCGACCATGCGGCGGTGGTTGCCACCCTGCACGTCGGGGGCTCCTAGCCCTTCCTGATCAATTTGTGTGTCGCGGCCTGCGCCACAGGCCGGACAACAATTTGGTCCAGGTTGACATGGTGCGGGGCGGAGACGGCGTATCGGACCACGTCCGCGACGTCCGCCGCGGTCAGCGGCTTTTCCACCCCCTGGTAGACCTTCCCGGCGGCCTGCGCATCGCCCAGCCGATTAAGCGCGAATTCCTCGGTCTGCACCAGGCCCGGCGCCACCTCAATGACGCGCAGGTTGCGCTCCGCTTCCTCCAGGCGGAGGGCATTGGTCATGGCGTGCTGGCCGAACTTGGCCGCGTTGTAGCCGCCGCCGCCCTCATAGGCGTCCAGTCCCGCCGTCGACGTCAGGTTGAGCACGGTGCCCCGGCCGGTGGCGCGGAGCATCGGCAGGAAAGCGCGGGTCAGCTTCATGGTTCCCAGGACGTTGACCCGGAACATCCACTCCCAGTCCTCCGTGCTGGCATCTCCTACCCTGTCGGCGCCGCGGGCGCCGCCGGCGATGTTGATGAGCGTATCGATGCCGCCCGCATCGGTGACCCGGGCAAGAAGCCGGGACACGTCGTCGTCCTCTGCGATATCGGCCGGGATCGCCACGGCGCCTGTCTCACCCGCCAGGGTGGCGAGGCGGTCTGCCCGGCGCGCGACGGCGAAGACTGTCCAGCCTTCTGCGCGCAGGGCACGGACGGATGCTTCCCCGATTCCGCTGCTCGCTCCGGTCACCAATGCTGCCTTTTTCTGCAAGTCCTCAGTCATGGCACCACCCTAACGGGACCGGGCGGCCCGGCGTTGGTTGGGTGGGATTGAAGCGGGCATGAAAGAATTGCCCAATGGCTGAAGACACGCAGGGTACAGACACGCCCACCACCGCCCCCATCAACGTTCCGGACAAGCCGGCCCTCGAAGGCCTCGAAGCCACGCTCACCCAGCGCTGGCTGTCCGAAGGAACCTACAAGTTCAACCCCGACACCACCCGGGAGCAGGTCTACTCGATCGATACTCCCCCGCCCACCGCGTCGGGTTCCCTGCATGTGGGGCACATGTTCTCCTTCACCCAGACGGACGTCCAGGCGCGCTACATGCGCATGACGGGCAAGAACGTCTTCTACCCCATGGGCTGGGACGATAACGGCCTGCCCACCGAGCGGCGCGTGCAGAACTACTACGGCGTGCGGTGCGACCCCGCTGTTCCGTACAACGCCGACTACCGGCCACCGGCCCAGCCGGCCAAGAACCAGCGCGATTTCGACGTCGTGTCCCGGCAGAACTTCATCGAACTCTGCGAGGAACTGGCTGTTGAGGACGAGAAGGTCTTCGAGAACCTGTTCCAGACCCTGGGCCTGTCCGTCGACTGGGACCTGACGTACCGCACCATCGATGACACCTCCCGTGCCGTGTCACAGCGCGCTTTCCTGGCCAACCTGGCCGCCGGCGACGCCTACATGGCCGAGGCCCCGACCCTGTGGGACGTGACGTTCCGCACGGCGGTGGCGCAGGCAGAGCTGGAGGACCGCGAAGTTCCCGGCGCCTACTACCGCTACCCCTTTTTCACCGAAGACGGCGAAAAGATCTTCATCGAGACCACACGTCCGGAATTGCTGGCCGCGTGCGCCGCGCTGGTGGCAAACCCCGACGACGAGCGGTACCAGCCGCTGTTCGGCAAGACCGTGACGTCGCCGCTGTTCGGCGTCGAACTGGAGGTCAAGGCCCACCCGCTGGCAAAGGCGGACAAGGGCTCGGGTATCGCCATGGTCTGTACCTTCGGCGACCTGACCGACGTCACCTGGTGGCGCGAACTGCAGTTGCCCACGCGCGCCATCATGGGCCGTGACGGCCGCATCATCGGCGAAACCCCCGAGTGGATCACCAGCGAGTCCGGCAAGGAGGCGTACGCGGCCATTGCCGGCAAGACGGCGTTCTCCGCGAAGGAGGCCGTGGTGGAACTGCTCAAGGAAGCCGGCCTGCTGGACGGTGAGCCGAAGAAGATCACCCACCCGGTGAACTTCTTCGAGAAGGGCGATAAGCCGCTCGAGGTTGTGACCTCACGCCAGTGGTACATCCGCAACGGCGGCCGCGACGAGGACCGCCGCGAACGCCTGATCGGCCGCGGCAAGGAGATCGACTTCCACCCCTCGTTCATGCGCTCCCGCTACGAGAACTGGATCGCCGGGTTGAACGGCGACTGGCTGGTCTCCCGGCAGCGGTTCTTCGGCGTGCCCATTCCGGTCTGGTACCCGCTGGACGGGCAGGGCAACCCGGATTACGACCACCCCATCCTCCCCTCGGACGACATGCTCCCCGTGGATCCGGCAGCGGACGCCGCGCCCGGCTTCGACGAGACGCAGCGCGACCAGGCAAACGGCTTTACCGGAGATGCCGACGTCCTGGACACCTGGGCCACGTCATCCCTGACCCCGCAGATCGTGGGCGGCTGGAGCCGCAACGAGGACCTCTTCGCGAAGGTGTACCCGTTCGACCTCCGCCCCCAGGGCCATGACATCATCCGCACCTGGCTGTTTTCCTCTGTGGTCCGCGCCGACGCCCTCCAGGAGAGTGCGCCCTGGAAGCACGCGGCCATCTCCGGCTGGATCCTGGACCCGGACCGCAAGAAGATGTCCAAGTCCAAGGGCAACGTCGTTGTCCCCACGGATGTGCTGAATGAGTACGGCTCGGATGCGGTCCGTTACTGGGCCGCCTCTGCGCGCCTCGGGGCCGATACCGCCTATGAGATTGCGCAGATGAAGATCGGCCGGCGCCTGGCCATCAAACTGCTCAACGCCTCCAAGTTCGTGCTGAACCTGGGCGCCACCGAAAACTCTGTCCTCTCTGACGATCTTTCGGTGTTGACCAACCCCTTGGACCGCGCACTGCTGGCGCAACTTGCCGACGTCGTTGCCCAGTCCACCAAGGCGTTTGAGAACTACGACTATGCCCGGGCCCTGCAACTCACGGAATCGTTCTTCTGGCAGTTCACGGACGATTACGTGGAACTGATCAAGGACCGCGCCTACGGTGCCGCCGGCGAATCAGAGCAGGCGTCGGTGCTGGCCGCTTTGGCAACCACCCTGGACGCCCTGCTGCGGCTCTTTGCCCCCTTCCTCCCGTTCGCCACGGAGGAAGTCTGGAGTTGGTGGCGCAGCGGCTCAGTCCACCGCGCAGCATGGCCGTCGGCGCTGGAGATTCCCGGCGGTGACACCACCATGCTGGCCACGGTGGGGATTGCCCTCAGCGGAGTCCGCAAGGCCAAATCCGAGGCAAAGGTCAAGCAACGGACCGAGGTGCTGTCCGCCACGATCACCGCAACTGAGGCCCTGACGGCACAGCTGCGGGCCGGGCTGGCGGATTTGAAGGCGGCATCAAACGCCCGCGAAATTACCTTAGTGGTGGGTGACGGGGATCTTGCGGTCACCGACGTTGCCCTCGCCGCGAGCGACGAGCCCGCCAAGGCCTGACACCCGGTCCCGTCAGGCCGCCCTGGTTCCAGGGCAAAGGGGAAGCCCCATCAGCGTTTTGCCGTTGGTGGGGCTTCGACTTTTCGGCCATCTGGTGACGTTTGTCCGATGGTCTGGCAGGATCCGCTGAGTTTCCAGGTCTTACTGCTCCGTCACTGGCAGCTTGCATTCGACTTTGCCGATGGCTGCGTCGAAATTGCATATCACTGAATCTTTGGTTCCTGCGTCCCGCTTCTTTCGAAGTGGGTAAGAACCATTGTTCTCCCGTGCCGGGCCACGTGCAAGGGCCCCGGGGGAACTACTGTCATGTAGTTCCCCCGGGGCCCTTGGCGTGCAATCGAACCGGGTTCTAGTCGAACTCGGGGCTCTCAGTGCGGCTGCGCTTCAGCTCGAAGAAGTGGGGATAGCCGGCGATCGCGGTGGTTGCATCCCACAGCTCCCCGGCAACTTCGCCACGCGGAATGCGGGTCAGGACGGGGCCGAAAAAGGCTGTTCCGTTGAAGGCCACCACCGGCGTCCCAACGTCCTGGCCCACCAGGGAGATTCCTTCCTCGTGGCTGGCCCGGAGCTCAGCGTCAAAAGCGTCAGTGGCCGCGGCGTCGGCGAGGGACTCGGGGAGGCCGCATTCGGCGAGGGCCTTGGCAATGACCTCCGACCGGTCCTTCTCCCCACGCTCGTGGATCAGGGTTCCCATGGCGTCGTACAGCGGCTTGATGACCTGCGGGCCGTGCCCTTCGCGGGCCGCGATGATCACGCGGACCATACCCCAGGCGTTGTCCATGGATTCCCGGTAGGCCGGCTCAAGATCGCGGCCCTCGTTCAGGACGGCCAGGCTCATGACGTGCCATTCGGTCTCGATGTCACGGACGGCCTCCACCTCGCCAATCCAGCGGGACGTAATCCACGCGAACGGGCACAGGGGGTCGAACCAGAAATCGGCTTTGTTCTTGGCGGGTGCAGTCACGAAAATCCTCTCGGTCAGGCAGACTTGCGGCGCTTGGCCGCGTGCGGAATCAGGGTGGGTTCGGCGCCCCGCAGCACCACATCCTCGGTGATGACCACGCTGGCAACGTCCTCGCGGCTTGGCAGATCGAACATCACCGGAAGCAGTACTTCCTCCAGGATGGCGCGAAGGCCGCGGGCACCGGTGCCGCGCTCAAGGGCCTGCTCCGCGATGGCGTCCAGGGCGGTGTCGTCGAACACCAGTTCCACGCCATCAATCTGGAACATCTTCTGGTACTGCTTCACCAGGGCATTCTTTGGGGTGGACAGGATCTGGATCAAGGCGTCACGATCCAGGTTGGAGACGGTGGTGATGACAGGAAGCCTGCCGATGAATTCGGGGATCAGGCCAAACTTCAGCAGGTCCTCCGGCATGACTTCGCCGTATGAGTCGACCTTCTTGCTGGCCTCGTTGAGCGGGGCGCCGAACCCGATGCCCTTGCGCCCGGAGCGCGAGCCGATGATCTCTTCCAGCCCGGCGAAGGCACCGGCCACGATGAACAGGACGTTCGTGGTGTCGATCTGGATGAATTCCTGGTGCGGATGCTTCCGGCCGCCCTGCGGCGGGACCGACGCCACCGTGCCTTCCAGGATCTTCAGGAGTGCCTGCTGGACGCCCTCGCCGGACACGTCCCGGGTGATGGAAGGGTTTTCGCTCTTCCGCGAGATCTTGTCGATCTCATCGATGTAGATGATGCCCTGTTCGGCCTTTTTGACGTCGTAGTCCGCAGCCTGGATGAGCTTGAGCAGGATGTTCTCGACGTCCTCGCCGACGTAGCCCGCCTCCGTCAAAGCGGTGGCATCTGCCACGGCGAACGGAACGTTCAGGCGCCTGGCCAGGGTTTGGGCAAGGTAGGTCTTGCCGCAGCCGGTGGGACCGATGAGGAGGATGTTGGATTTGGCGATCTCGACGTCGTCATGGTGCCCGGCGTCGCCGAGGCTCCCGGACTTGGGCGCGTGCCCGGCCTGGATGCGCTTGTAGTGGTTGTAGACCGCGACGGCGAGGGAACGCTTGGCGGGCTCCTGGCCTATGACGTATTCCTGCAGGAAGTCGAAGATCTCCCGCGGTTTTGGAAGTTCGAAGCTGCCCAGGTCCGCGACTTCGGCGAGTTCCTCTTCAATGATTTCGTTGCACAACTCGATGCATTCATCGCAGATGTAGACACCGGGCCCGGCAATGAGCTTGCGGACCTGCTTTTGGCTCTTTCCGCAGAAAGAGCACTTCAGCAGATCAGTGCTCTCGCCAATCCGAGCCATATGTGAACCCCTTAGTATCCTGCTGCCAGGCAGCCCTGCGCCGTTGCTGAAAAATCTCTTCCGGCCAGCGGGGACCGGTTTGTGACATCTTCCACTCTAGGTCACATTCGACGCCAAGGGTGGAATGAAAAGGCCGGTGCGGCCAAATGAACTTGGCCGCACCGGCTAATGGCACTGCTACCGCGTGATCGCCTGCGGTTTGATCTTGCGGGAATCGAGCACCTGGTCGATCAGGCCGTAGGCCTGCGCTTCAGCGGCCGTCAGGATCTTGTCGCGCTCAATGTCGTTGTTGACCTGCTCCGACGTGCGTCCGGAGTGGTGGGCCAAGGTGTCCTCCAGCCAGGAGCGCATCCGCATGACCTCTGCCGCCTGGATCTCAAGGTCGGAGGCCTGGCCGCCCTGGCCGCCGGAGAGCGCCGGCTGGTGGATCAGGACGCGGGCATTGGGCAGTGCCAGCCGCTTGCCGGGGGTACCGGCGGCCAGCAGAACGGCCGCCGCACTGGCGGCCTGGCCCAGGCAGACCGTCTGGATCTCGGGACGGATGTACTGCATGGTGTCGTAGATGGCAGTCATGGCCGTGAACGAGCCACCCGGAGAGTTGATGTACAAGGTGATGTCGCGGTCCGGATCGGTGGACTCCAGAACCAGCAGCTGGGCCATGATGTCGTCGGCAGATGCGTCGTCCACCTGCACGCCGAGGAAGATGATGCGGTCCTCGAAGAGCTTCGTGTAGGGGTCCTGGCGCTTGAAGCCGTAGGGCGTGCGTTCCTCGAACTGCGGCAGGACGTAGCGGCTGGACGGAAGATTCCCGGCGGACCACCCAAAGTTGTAGTTCATTGTGTTTACTCCTGATCGAAGGGGTTTCTGGATGCCGGTTAGTTCTGCGAGGCTGATTCGCCGGAGGATCCGTTGGACGTTCCGCCGCCGCCGGAAACCGACCCGGCGTGCGCGGCGATCTTGTCGAAGAAACCGTATTCAAGGGCTTCGGTGGCGGTGAACCACTTGTCGCGGTCGTTGTCCTTGAGGATGGTCTCCACGGTCTGGCCCGTCTGCTCGGCAGTCAGTTCCGCCATGACCTTCTTCATGTGCAGGATGAGCTCGGCCTGGATCTTGATGTCCGAGGCGGTGCCGCCGATGCCGCCGGAGGGCTGGTGCATCAGCACGCGTGCGTTCGGCGTGGCGTAGCGCTTGCCCTTGGTGCCGGAGGACAGCAGGAACTGGCCCATGGAGGCTGCCAGGCCGGTGGCCACGGTGACGACGTCGTTGGGAATGAACTGCATGGTGTCGTAGATGGCCATGCCTGCCGTCACGGATCCGCCGGGCGAGTTGATGTAGAGGTAGATGTCCTTTTCAGGATTCTCCGCGGACAAGAGCAACAGCTGCGAGCAGATGGCGTTGGCGTTATCGTCACGCACCTCCGAGCCCAGCCAGATGATCCGCTCCTTGAGGAGGCGGTTGTAAATGTAGTTGTCCTGGGCTGCAGGATCGACGGTCGCCATCCGGGGGGCCTCTGAGTGCTGTGACATGTTTATTTACCTCTCACTGGTGACGGTGACATCACTGAAAATCACTACTTGGACACTAACCGGTTTCCCGGATGATTTGTTCGCGCACTGACTGCTGTTCGCTGACGGCGCACGATCGGCGGACAGCGCCCCGCTCCGGTTTGCCGCCCAACGCGAACGGCCCCCGGATCGGAAGGATCCAGGGGCCGTTCGCTGCGGCTGGGAAGGACTATGCCTTGGCGTCGGCAGTGGTTTCCGCTGCCTCGGCAGTTTCGGTTTCCGCCGCGTCGGTGGCGTCAGCCTCAGTGGCTTCCTCGGCGGGAACTTCCTCGCCGCCGGGGCGGACAAAGTCGCTCAGGTCGACTGCGTTGCCCTCGGTGTCGGTCACCGTGGCCTGGCCCAGGACGACGGCCAGTGCCTTGCGGCGGCGGACCTCGGAGACCATCATGGGGACCTGGCCGCTCTGATCGATGATCTGGGCGAACTGGTTGGGGTCCATGCCGTACTGGCTGGCGGTGGTGACGATGTAGTCGATCAGCTCGCTCTGGCTGACGTTGACTTCTTCCTTCTCGGCGATGGCGTCGAGGATGATTTCGTTCTGGAAGGCGCGGGCCGTATTGGCGCGGACCTCTTCGCGGTGCTCTTCGGTGTCGTGTTCGCCGTCTCCGTGGCCGTTGCCCTCCTGGAAGTGGGCTTCAAGCTGCTCTTCGACGACCGAGTCGGGAACGGGAACCTCAACCAGCTCGACGAGCTTGTCGAGGACCTTGTCGCGGGCTTCGACGCCCTGCTCGACGATCTTGGAGTCGGCAGCCTGCTTGGCGAGGTCCTCGCGGAGCTCGGCAAGGGTGTCGAATTCGGAGGCCAGCTGGGCGAAATCATCGTTCGCCTCCGGCAGTTCACGCTCCTTGACGGCCTTCACGACGACCTTGACCTGGGCGGCTTCGCCGGCGTGGTCGCCACCCACCAGGGTGGTGTCGAAAATGGCGTCCTCATCCGCGCTGAGCCCGGTGACGGCCTCGTCCATGCCCTCGAGCATGGTGCCGGCACCCACCTGGTAGGACAGGCCGGCAGCGGAGTCAACCTCTTCGCCGTCGATCGTGGCGGTGATGTCGATGGTCAGGAAGTCGCCGTCGGCGGCCGGACGGTCAACGGACTTGAGCGTGCCAAAGCGGCCGCGCAGCTCGTCGAGGGCCTTGTCGACGTCAGCCTCGGAGGATTCCGCGGCGGCCACCTGGACCTCGATGCCGGAGTAATCAGGGAGTTCGATTTCGGGGCGGACGTCAACCTCGGCGGCGAACTTCAGGCCGCCGTCGGTTGCGGAAGGATCGGGCACCTCGGTGATCTCCACCTCGGGACGGCTCAGGGGGCGGATGCCGGATTCCTGCACGGCAGCCTGGTACCAGCCGTTGAGGCCATCGTTGATGGCGGTCTCCAGGACGTAGCCGCGGCCGACGCGCTGGTCGATGAGCTTGGCGGGAACCTTGCCCTTGCGGAACCCGGGGACCTGGATCTGCGAGGCAACGGTCTTGTAGGCCGAGTCGATGCTGGGCTTCAGTTCCTCAAAGGGGACCTCAACATTGAGCTTGACCCGCGTGGGGGTGAGGTTCTCGACAGCGCTCTTCACGGTCTAAGTACTCCTGGGTTGTGGGATGGGTTTCTGCAAAACGCGTTGGATGTCCAGGCCTGCTGGTCCTGGCCGCAGAGTCGGGGTGACAGGATTTGAACCTGCGACTTCCTGCTCCCAAAGCAGGCGCTCTAGCCAAGCTGAGCTACACCCCGTAAGTGCACAGGCAAGTCTACGGTGATACGCGTCGCGAATGCACATTTGACACGTAGGCCATGGATTAGGTTTAGTTGTATCCGGCTTCAACAGCCAGCCCGGAGTTTCCGCGAAAAGCGGATCTTCCTTCGGGGACGTAGCTTAATGGTAAAGCCTCAGTCTTCCAAACTGATTACGCGGGTTCGATTCCCGTCGTCCCCTCCATAAACACAAGAAGGCCCCTCCATGGAGGGGCCTTCTTCGTTTTTCCTACTCGGCCGGCCGCTGGCAGGAGGGGCACCAGTAGAGGTTTCGCCCCACGAGGTCGGTGACGAGCACGGTGGTCCGGCACACCCTGCAGGGCAGGCCCTGCCGCTTGTAGACGAAGTGGACGTCCTCGCCGGCGGGGAAGTGCGCACCCATGGGCGGCACGGGATTCCCGGCTGCAGCGGCCTTGGCGGCGGTGGTCCCATTGAGGGTCCAGTACTTCGGCGGCGTGGTGATGATCCGTCCGTCGGCGACGCCGTCGGCCATGACGGCGACGACGTCACGCCACAGCTTCCGGGCATCGCCGTCCGCGACGGCGCCGCCGGGAAGCCACGGATCCAGCCGGCGCCGGAACAGCACTTCGGCGCGGTAGACGTTGCCTACCCCGGCAATGATCTTCTGGTCCATCAGCAGCGCAGCCAGCGGCGTCTTCCGGGCCCGAAGGTTCGCCGCGAACCGGCCCGCGTCGCCCCGCAGGTTCCGCAGCGGATCCGGTCCGAGCCGGGCCAGGACGGCGTCCGCCTCCGCGGCGGTGATGGTTTCGCAGGTGGTTGCCCCGCGCAGATCCGCCCAGCCATGGCTCCCGGCCAGCCGGACCCGGACGGCCCCCACCGGTGGCGGCGGACCCTCGTACGCTTCGCCGCCGTCGTCATCCCCGCCGGAAAAGGCTTCCCGCTCCCCCACCCGGCGGGGCGCGCCAATACTGGAGGCGCCGGCGAAAGTGCTGTCGCCGCCGAAGCTCCAGGCGCCGTACAGGCCGAGGTGGACGTGCAGCACCAACGCGTTGTCAAAGTGGAGGAACAGGTGCTTGCCGTGTGCCTCGGCGGCGACGAGGGCGTGCCCGTCAAGCAGGGCCGCTCCCCCGGCAAACCTGCCCTGCGGGCTGGAAACAGCCAGGGTCTCGCCAAGGAAGACGTCTCCGAACTGCCGGGCGAGCCTGCGGACCGAATGTCCCTCAGGCACTACTCGATGACCTCGCCCGTGGCCTCATAGGCTGCGATCTTGCCAATCCGGCGGACATGGCGCTCATCGTTGCTGAACGGCTCGGCAAGGAAGGCCTCAATCAGTTCGGTGGCTTCTTCCACCGAGTGCTGGCGGCCGCCCACCGCCACCACGTTCGCGTCGTTGTGCTCGCGGGCGAGGGTGGCGGTGGAAAGGTTCCACGCCAGGGCGGCACGTACGCCCTTGACCTTATTCGCGGCAATCTGCTCACCGTTTCCGGAACCGCCCAGCACGATGCCCAAGGCGTGCACGCCTGCCTGCTGGTCGGCGACCACGGCGAGGGCGGCGTTAATGCAGAAGGAGGGGTAGTCGTCCTGGGCGTCGTAGACCTTGGGCCCGTGGTCCACCACCTCGTACCCCTTGCCCGTCAGGTGGGACACCAGGTGGGCACTGAGCTCCATCCCGGCGTGGTCGGTAGCGATGTGGACCCGCGGGAAGGCAGGGGAAGTTGTCACGAGCAAGATCCGTTCGGTTCGGTGGGCTGGCGGCCGGCCGGGTGGGGGCCGGAACAACACCGATAAGGATACTAGGACTGCTCCGGGGTCAGGACCCGGGCTGCCCAACCGCCGGCGGTCCGC
This sequence comes from Arthrobacter sp. AG258, assembly GCF_004364695.1. NCBI lineage: Bacteria > Bacillati > Actinomycetota > Actinomycetes > Micrococcales > Micrococcaceae > Arthrobacter > Arthrobacter sp. AG258. The sequence goes on from NZ_SOBI01000004.1 coordinate 465,067, forward strand.
CCCCGCGCCGTGCCCTGGCCGCGACCCTGGTCAGGACATCGGCCAGCCGTGCCGCAGAGTCCAGGGTGCCGCCGCTTACGGCCAGGCGCTGGCCGTCCGTCTTGCGCACGACGACGGCGGGCCCGCTGCTGACCAGCATCGCCGCGGTGCCGCGGTGGTGCCGGTAGCCCCACCCGCCGTAGTCAGCGGCCCTCACCTCGGCTGCGCTGGCGGCCGAAATGGCGCCGGCGGGGACATCCATGACAGGTACCACTCCGGCAAGCAGGACTTTCAGGCCGCCGCGGTCAGCTTTGACGCGGGCGAACAGGAACGCCGTGCTGACGGCGGCCAGGAGGACCAGCAGGATCCCGAGCCACGGCAGCACGACGGCGAGCAGCGCTGCCGGGAACAGCGTGGCGATGCCGATCATGACGAAGACCGAGCTCCGGGCGTGCACCCACAACCGGATGGTGTCCAAGGCGAGATCCGGGTCCGTTTCCCTGGCGATGGCGGTTTGCAGGGCACGGTCGTCGTCCGGGGACCACTGCCGGTCAGCCTTGTAGACCATGGCCATGGTGACGCCCAGGGAAACAGCAGCGCCGCTCCCGAGCGCCAGGACGGTCATGTCCACGCGTGACTGCCGGGCGTCAGCGAGCCCCACCTGGCCGATGAGGCCTGCCGCCAGGGCCGAGGTGATAAAGAGGCTGAGGAAGAAGCCGGTGCCCATCATGATCCGGCGCATCAGCACGGGCCTGCCCAGGGGCACCGCCTGCAGCAGGACCACCCAGCCGGCAACCACAATCGCCCCGGCCCCTGCGCCCACATAGGCGCCGAATGGGGCGAAGGCGGCACCGCCGTCGGCCGTCCAGCGCACCGCGAGCGGGTCTGGAAGGTCAGGCCGGAGCAGCCAGGCGCAGAAGGCGAAGGCGGCGGCGAGCGCGACGGGGAACCCGAGGGCAAAGCGCAGCGCCTTGGCATCCACCGAATCCAGCAGCTTTCCCATGCATCCAACGCTACCCCCGCAACCCCGGGAGGAAATGACGCGGCCGGGGCCGCGGCGCGCTGTGACCCGGGCAAGCTGTGACCCGGGCAACTTGCCAAGGACTGCAAGGATGAAAGAATGCAGCACAGTGCCGGAACCGGGACCACCGGCCGGCAACCGAAACTTCTCTGGAGGCCCTCCTTTGCCAGGTATGAACCTGACGCGCGCCGAAGCCCGTGAGCGCGCCGAACTGATCACCGCCGAGTCCTACGATGTCAGCCTCGACCTGACCCGGGGCGGAGAGGTCTTTGGCAGCACCACCACCGTGAAATTCACGGCCGTGCCGGGATCGTCCAGCTTCATTGATGCTGTGACCCGGACCGTGCACAGCGTGACGCTGAACGGCCGCGCCCTCGATCCCGCAACCATGTCCGACGGCGTGCGGATCCAACTGCCCGGGCTGGAGGAGCACAACGAGCTGACCGTCGTGGCTGACATGCCCTACATGAATACCGGCGAAGGCCTGCACCGGTTCGTGGATCCGGTGGACAACGAGGTCTATCTCTATACCCAGTTCGAGGTTCCGGATTCACGCCGCATGTTCACCGTCTTCGAACAGCCCGACCTGAAGGCAACCTTCGCGTTTACGGTCACGGCGCCCTCGCACTGGGATGTGGTGTCCAATTCCCCCACCCCGGAGCCGGTGCAGGCCCCGCCCGCGGAGGACGGCGGAGCCAGGTCCGTATGGGCATTTGCGCCCACCCCGCGCCTGTCCTCCTACGTCACCGCGCTGATCGCCGGACCGTACCAGTCCGTCCGCAGCGAGGTGGCCAGCTCGGACGGACGCGTCATCCCGTTGGGCGTGTTCGCGCGGAAGTCGCTCATGCAGTACCTGGACGCGGACAATATCTTCGAACTGACCCGGCAGGGCTTCGGGTTCTTCGAAGCCCAGTTCGGCTGCCCCTACCCGTTCGAGAAGTACGACCAGCTGTTCGTGCCGGAATTCAATGCCGGCGCCATGGAAAACGCCGGCGCGGTCACCATCCTGGAGGGCTACGTCTTCCGCAGCAAGGTCACCGGCGCGCAGATCGAGCGGCGCGCCATTACGGTGCTCCACGAGCTGGCCCACATGTGGTTCGGGGACCTGGTGACCATGCGGTGGTGGAACGACCTCTGGCTCAACGAGTCCTTTGCGGAGTACATGTCCCACCTGGCCGCGGTGGAGGCCACGTCCTTCACCAGTGCCTGGACCACGTTCGCGTCCGTGGAGAAGTCATGGGCCTACCGCCAGGACCAGCTGCCCACCACCCACCCCATCTTCGCCGAGATCAACGACCTGCAGGATGTCGAGGTCAACTTCGACGGCATCACCTACGCCAAGGGCGCCTCGGTGCTCCGGCAGCTGGTGGCCTGGGTGGGTCCTGAACAGTTCATGGCTGGCGTCCGGGAGTACTTCGCCAAGCACTCCTGGCGCAACACCGAGCTGCGCGACCTGCTGGTGGAGCTGGAGAAGGCCAGCGGACGCGACCTTGACGGCTGGGGCCGGCAGTGGCTCGAGACGGCGGGCGTGAACACCCTCACCCCCGAGCTGGACGTGGACCAGGACGGGACGCTGAAGTCCCTGGCGATCGTGCAGTCCGCCGTTCCGGAGTGGCCCACCCTCCGGCCGCACCGCCTTGCCGTGGGGTTCTACAACCTCAACGACGCCGGAAAGCTGGAGCGGGTGCACCGCGAGGAGCTGGATGTCGACGGCGAACGCACGGAGGTGGCGGGCGTGGCCGGCCTGGCGCAGCCGGACCTGATCCTCGTCAACGACGATGACCTCGCCTACGCCAAGGTGCGGCTGGACCCGAAATCCCTGGCCACCGCCACCGCACACCTCAAGGACTTCGAGGCCAGCCTGCCCCGCACCCTCGTCTGGAACTCGGCATGGGATGCGGCCCGGGACGGCCAGGCACCGGCACGGAAGTACGTGGAGCTGATCCTGGCCAATGTGGCCGCGGAGACCGATTCGTCCGTCATCCTGGTCCAGCTCCGCCAGCTGGCCACCACCCTGAATTTCTACGTGGCGGAAGAACACCGCGAAGCCACCATGGTGGCAGCCGCAGACAGGTTGTGGGAGCTGGCATCGGAAGTCCCCGGCGGCTCCGACGCGCAGCTGCAGTTCGTGAAGTCCTTTGCCCTCCTTGCCGGCAGCGCGTCCCAGCTCGACCGGGTAGCGGCCCTGCTGGACGGCTCAGCGGTCCTGGACGGGCTGGCCGTCGACCAGGACCTCCGGTGGGAGCTCGTGGCATCCTTGGTGGCCGGCGGCCGGATGGGCCAGGACGGCATCGACGCCGAGCTGGAGCGGGACAACACGTCCAGCGGGCAGAACGCCGCGGCCCTGGCAAAGGCCGCGCTTCCCACGGCGGAGGCCAAAGCGGCCGCCTGGGAGTCGATCGTGGTCAAGGGTGACCTGTCCAACGCCCTGCAGGGATCGGCAGTGGCCGGCTTCATGCGGGTCCGGGACCGGTCGCTGCTGGAGCCGTACGCGGAGAAGTATTTCGCGGCGGTGCCGGCCATCGTGGCGACCCGGACCCACGCACTCGCCCAGCAGATCGTCGTCGGCCTCTACCCGGCGCTGCTGACCACGCAGGCCACCATCGACCAGACCGACGCCTTCCTGGCGTCGCTGCCCGCGGAAAGCGCCGCGCTGCGGCGGATGATGCTGGAAAACCGCGACGGCGTGGCCCGGGCCCTGCGCGCCCGCGCAGCCGACGTGCTGCCGGACGGCAGCGCGGGGTGAGCATCGGCGAACACACCTACACGCTGACGGTCCAGTGGACCGGCAACCGGGGTGGCGGCACGTCGTCGTACCGGAGCTACTCGCGGGACCATGACGTGCTCATCCCGGGCCTGCCGGTATTGAAGGGCTCGGCGGACCCGACATTCCATGGGGACCGGGAACGGTACAACCCCGAACAGCTCCTCCTGGCGGCCCTGGCGCAGTGCCACATGCTGTCCTACCTGCACGTGGCCGTGAAGCATGGCGTGGTGGTCACTGACTATCGGGACGAGGCCTCCGGGGTAATGCGGCTCAACCGCGACGGCAGCGGCCAGTTCGAACAAGTGACGTTGCACCCCAGGGTCACCGTCGCCGACGCCGGCCAGGTTGAGCTGGCCGCCGGGCTGCACCATGAGGCGAACCAGGTGTGCTTCATTGCCCGGAGCGTGAACTTCCCGGTGGGGCACCAGCCCGTTACGGTGGCAGGCTAGGCACCGCCTTGGTGGAGCATAGCGATCAGCCGCTGCTCCACCTCGGGCGACAGGCCGGCCTTGCGGGGCCGGTCCAGCCCCCGGGCGCGTTCGTCGGCCAAGGTGTCCGCCAGGGTTTCCCGCCAGGGCCGCAGCACCATTCCTGCGGCCCTGGCGGCCTGGTTGCTCCGGGCCATGAAACCCTCGTGGCCGGGCGGGAGCCAGAGCGGCAGGGAGTCCGGGCCTGACCAGTAGTTGATCCCTTGCGCCACCAGCCACGCTTCGGCGGCAGTGGCCGGAGCACCTTGGTGGCCTGCTGTTTCCCGGCAGGCATCCACCAGGGCTCCGAACGGCACCTCTTCCCCACAGGCGTTCAAAGCACCGGTGGTGCCCTGTACGGCCGCGGCCAGGATCCAGGCGGCCAGGTCCCGGACGTCAATGGCCTGGGTAGGATGGGCGGCAATATCCGGGACCAGAACCGGCTCCTGGTTACGGGCGAAGCGCGCGGGCCAGTAGCCGTATCGGTCGGACGGGTCGCCGGGGCCGCTGATCAGGCCGGCGCGGCACAGATGGGCGTTCCCGGCAGTCGCCTCAAGGGTGGCCGCCTCGATGGCCACTTTGGACTCTCCATAGTTCTCCGGCGCGGACGGAATCCCCGGAGCGAGCGGAGGCAGGAGGGGTGCGTCCTCCGCCGCGCCCGGAACCGAATGGTCCGCGTAGGCCGAGCAGCTGGAAACAAAGGTCCAGTGCCCCGTCCGGGCGGCCAGCGCCTTGAGTGCGCCGCGGGCAGGTCCGGGGTCCCGCGCCACCTCGATCACGGCATCCCACTCGCCCTCCACCTGGGCATATGCCGCAGCGCCGGCGGACCGGTCCGCCTGCACCCATGCCGTGCCCCGCGGCGGTCCACCCGCGGTTCCCCGGGCCAGGCAGGTGACGGCGTGTCCCGCGGCCAACGCCTGCGCGGCAATGTGCTTGGAGAGGAAGGCCGTACCGCCCAGGATGAGGATGCGCATTGCTCCACGCTACGGCGCTAGGGTTGAAAGAGAACAGCGCAAACCCCCAAGGAGCTATTTCCCCCCATGGTCAGTATGTTGTCCATCATCCCCCCGGTCTCCAGCCAGCCCGGCGGCGTCAGCGTTCCGGGCATAGTGATCAGCGTCGGTGTCGGTGTCGGCGTCTGGCTTGTTGCCACCTTCATCATCTCGCGCATCACCAAGCGGGTGGCGTCCGGAAGCAACTTCTTCAAGAAACCCACGTTCAAGTGGGTGGCACCTGCCCTCAGGGCCCTGGACCACGAACGGCGCGTCCAGCGGGCGGAAACCATCGGGTCGCTGCTGAACAGCATCGTCGGGGTCCTGGTGGCAGTCATCACCGGCATGTATGTCCTGCAGAACCTGGACATCAACATCGCTCCCCTGCTGACCAGCGTGGGAATCCTGGGTGTGGCCATCGGCTTTGGCGCCCAGCAGCTGATCCGCGACTTCCTGGCCGGGATCTTCATCACCATCGAGGACCAGTACGGCATCGGCGATGTCATCGAAACCAGCGAGGTGGTGGGCGTAGTGGAGTCCATGGGGCTCCGGATCACGCGGGTCCGCTCCGACGACGGCGCCATCTGGTACCTGCGCAATGGCGAGATCCTGCGCGTGGGGAACCGCTCGCAGGGCCGTTACCTTCCGCTGCATGAGTCCGAGGACGGTACCACCGACCAGGCCTCTGCCCACGTGGAGACCCCAAAGACTGACCAGAAAGCCGGCGAGTAGCATGACTCTTCCCATCGAACCACGCCCCGGCGTCCCGGGCCCCCTCCAGCCACAGCGGCCCCAGCTGATGCAGAACGACCCCTTCAGCCAGCCGGCGTACACCGACAGTTTCTACGAAGCCGTGGGCGGCCACGAGACGTTCGTGAAGCTCATTGATGTTTTCTACGACGGGGTCGCCGCCGATCCGCTGCTTCGGCCGATGTACCCGGAGGAAGACCTGGCTCCGGCAAAGCGCCGGTTCCTGATGTTCCTTGAGCAGTACTGGGGCGGACCCACAACCTACGGTGAGGAGCGCGGGCATCCGCGCCTGCGGATGCGGCACATGCCCTTCAAGGTCACGCCGGAAGCAAAGGACCGGTGGCTGTTCCACATGCGCGCGGCAGTGGACACCCTGGACCTGCCGCCGCTCTATGAGGGAACACTGTGGGAGTACATGGAGCGTGCGGCCCTGTCCATGGTGAACAGTCCGTCCGGCGCGTGATGCCCGCCCGCCGGGAGCCCGGGTTTACAGGAGGCCGCTGCCGGTGCGCGCCAGGACGTGCCCGCGCGGGCCACTGAGCCTGAACCAGCGGCCGGCACGGTAGAGTGCCTGTTCGCCGTCGGCAAGGAACCCCAGGGCAAGTGCTGCGAAAGCTGCGCCGGCCGGCAGGCCGGAGTGGTCCAGTTCGCGTCCCCACACGGCAGCCCGGGCGTTGTTGACGATCAGGGCGCCGGGTTTCTCCGGCACGATGCCCGCCACTTCGCCGATGCCCGACTCGGCGGCCTCCCGCAGGCGGGCGTCGCTGATGGCGCCCAGCGGCTCCCATCCGCCACGCGGGGCGCCTACCCCGGTCCAGGATTCGGTGACGGTGGTGGGCGGAACCGGCAGGTCGACGTCGGATGCGCCGGCGCGGGCAAGCCGGTCCAGGACGGCCGCCAGGGGCACCGTGACGTCTGTCACTGACGGCTCCGCCAGCGCCATGGTGCGCAGGCCCAGGATGGTGGGGGTCGATTCACCAAGCAGCCGGGGCCGCAGGACGCACACGTAGGCCGCCAGGACGGAGCCGGCGGCCTGGAGCCGGATGGCGCCGTCGTCAATTGCCTTGGCGCGGGTGGCGAACGTCTTCAGGTCCGCAAGATCCCTGGGATCGGCGAAACGGAAGGACGAAGTGAGGAGATCAGACACAACAAGAACACTACCGGCTGCGGGCAGGTTGAGTGGTTCCGCGGCCGCCGTCTAGAGTCGGACCATGACTGAAGCCGAAGCCGGACTGCTGGCGCCCCCCAGCGGCGATCCCACCTCATCGCTGATCGAACTGCTGGACCTTGGTGATCTCGAAGGCGCCCGGACGGACGAGGACATCTTCCTCGGCCCCTCCCAGCGGCAGCCGCATCACAGGGTCTTCGGCGGCCAAGTGCTGGCGCAGTCCCTTGTTGCTTCCACCAGGACGGTTGATCCGGACCGGCTGGTCCATTCCATGCACGGCTACTTCCTGCGGCCCGGCGACGCCAACAAGCCCATCACGTTCGGTGTGGAGCGGTTGCGGGACGGCAGGTCGTTTTCGGCCAGGCGTGTCCATGCTTACCAGGACGGTGTGCCGATCCTGTCCATGATTGCTTCCTTCCAGGTTGAAGCCGAGGGCATTGAACACGCGGCCGCCATGCCGGCCGGGATCCCGGATCCGGAGTCGCTTCCCAGCACTGCGGACCTGCTGGGCAAGTTCGACCATCCGGTGGCGCGGCATTGGGCGTATGAGCGGCCCTTCGACATCCGGCATGTAGACCCTGCCCTGTACGTTTCGGCCAATGGTCCGCGCGAGGCGCGCAACGCCGTTTGGATGAAGACCCTCGGTCCCGTGCCGGACGACCCCAACCTGCACCGGGCGGCCCTGGCCTATGCCAGCGACTACACCCTGCTCGAGTCAATCCTCCGGAGGCACGGACTGAGCTGGATCACCCCCGGGATGAACGTTGCCAGCCTGGACCATGCCATGTGGTGGCACCGTCCCGCCCGGGTGGACGACTGGCTGCTGTACGTCCAGGAGTCGCCCAGCGCCCAGGGTGCCCGCGGCCTGGCCACCGGCAGGATCTTCAACAGGGCAGGCCAGCACGTCGCCTCCGTGGCCCAGGAGGGCATGGTGCGGGTCCCGCTCGACACGGCGGGAACGCCCGAATCCGGGTCATAGGGAATCCCTGGACGACATAAGGGCGGCACCCTCTCGGGTGCCGCCCTTATGTCTTCGTGGGTAGGCCGCTTTGTCGGCCGCGGTTTAGTCGCGGGTGAGGCGGCGGTGGGTCACACGGTGCGGCTTGGCAGCGTCGGGTCCGAGGCGTTCGACCTTGTTCTCCTCGTAGGATTCGAAGTTGCCCTCGAACCAGTACCACTTCGAGGGGTTTTCCTCGTCACCCTCGTAGGCGAGGATGTGGGTGGCCACCCGGTCGAGGAACCACCGGTCGTGGGAAACGACGACGGCGCAGCCGGGGAACTCCAGCAGGGCGTTTTCCAGGCTGCTGAGGGTTTCGACGTCGAGGTCGTTGGTGGGCTCGTCAAGGAGCAGCAGGTTGCCGCCCTGCTTCAGGGTCAGGGCAAGGTTCAAGCGGTTCCGCTCACCACCGGACAGGACGCCGGCCTTTTTCTGCTGGTCCGGGCCCTTGAAGCCGAATGCTGCAACGTAGGCGCGGGAGGGCATCTCCACGTTGCCGACCTGGATGAAGTCCAGCCCGTCGGACACGACCTCCCACAGGGTCTTGTTGGGATCGATACCGCCACGGCTCTGGTCCGCGTAGGAGATCTTGACCGACTCGCCGATCTTCAGGTCGCCGCCGTCGAGCGGTTCCAGGCCCACGATGGTCTTGAACAGCGTGGTCTTGCCAACACCGTTGGGGCCGATGACGCCCACGATGCCGTTCCGCGGCAGGCTGAAGGACAGCCCGTCGATGAGGGTCCGGTCCTCGAAGCCCTTCTGGAGGTTCTTTGCCTCCAGCACCACGCCGCCGAGGCGGGGTCCCGGCGGGATCTGGATTTCTTCGAAGTCAAGCTTGCGGGTGCGGTCGGCCTCCGCAGCCATTTCCTCGTACCGGGCCAGACGCGCCTTCGACTTGGTCTGGCGGCCCTTGGCGTTGGAGCGGACCCAGTCCAGTTCCTCCGCGAGGCGCTTGGCCTGCTTGGCGTCCTTCTTGCCCTGGATCTCAAGGCGGGCGCGCTTCTTCTCCAGGTAGGTGGAGTAGTTGCCTTCGTAGGGGTAGAGGTGTCCGCGGTCCACCTCGGCGATCCACTCGGCCACGTGGTCGAGGAAGTACCGGTCGTGGGTGACGGCAAGGACGGCGCCCGGGTAGCTCGAAAGGTGCTGCTCGAGCCACAGCACGCTTTCGGCGTCCAGGTGGTTGGTGGGCTCGTCGAGGAGCAGCAGGTCCGGCTTCTGCAGCAGGAGCTTGCACAGTGCCACGCGGCGGCGCTCACCACCGGAAAGGTTGGTAACGTCGGCGTCGGCCGGCGGGCAGCGGAGGGCGTCCATGGCCTGCTCGAGCTGGGAGTCGAGGTCCCAGGCGTCGGCGGCATCAATGGCTTCCTGCAGTTTGCCCATCTCTTCGAGGAGGGTGTCGTAGTCGGCGTCCGGGTTGGCCATTTCCTCGGAGATCTCGTTGAAGCGCTGGATCTTGCCGTAGATCTCGCCAACGCCTTCCTGGACGTTGCCCAGGACGGTCTTTTCCTCGTTCAGCGGCGGTTCCTGAAGCAGGATGCCCACGCTGTATCCGGGGCTGAGCCTGGCCTCACCGTTGGATGGCGTGTCCAGCCCGGCCATGATCTTGAGAATGGTGGACTTACCGGCACCGTTGGGGCCCACAACACCAATCTTGGCACCCGGGAAGAAGGACATGCTTACGTCATCAAGGATGAGCTTTTCGCCAACGGCCTTGCGGGCCTTGGTCATTGTGTAGATAAATTCCGCCATGGTCTCAAATCTAGTGGGTCGGCGGGCAGATCTCACATTTGCAGGGATCCTTCGGATCGATCAGGACCCGACGAAGCACTTCCCGCTGGCAAGGACGGGCAGGACGGTGACGGTCACGGCCCCTTCCCGGACCTGTCCGATCACGCAGTCCTTGCCTTGCAGCACCGCCGCCTCGATGGCATCCGCTTCCAGCCCGGTCGGCGTGCGGCTTTGCGAGACCTGGAGCACGCCCGGTGAAATGCCGGCTCCCGTCAGGGCGTCGCTTACCTGCCCCGTGGCGGGTTTGGGGGCACCGGCGGCCAACTTGGTCAGGGCGTCGGTGACCGTCCGCTTCACCGTCTCGGTGGCCGCGGCGTCGGCGGCCTGCGACGAAGCTCCGGAGGTGTCCGCGAGCGCCCCGCCGCTGTTTTCACCAGTGGCCGCCGAGGCCTGGGGCCGCGCGGACTGTCCCTGCGTGGCCTGGGCGGCAGCTGACGGAGCCGGGTTGCCGGGCTGGGCCATGGCGGGATCGTTCGATGCAGGACCGGCAACGCACCCTGTCAAGAGTGTGGCCAGGACGGCGCACGCCAGCGCTGCACCGGCCCGGTTGTACTGCCGGTGGGAAAGGGTGTGCCGCATGGTGCCATTCTGCCATGGCCCCGTAAGCGGACGGGCGGTGGACGGCCGGGGGGTGCCGCCGCTCCGCCCGCCCGGGACCTGATGGGACGCGCTGAAGGCTGATGCGTGGTTCCTAGACTTCTGCGAGTTCCCCCGTTTCGAGGTCAAGCGAGGCCATGGCACCATCACTGTCCTCGATGACCACTGACAGATGGCCTTCATCGTCCGGGTGTTCGTCGTCCCTGTCCTCGGGCTCATCCGGGAGTTGGTCCAAGCCCGGGTGGGGGCCGGGCTCGGGGGCTGGTGGTTGTTCCACGAGCGAGAGCGCCGGCCGTGACGATGTCCGGATGAAGTTGGCCGAGCCCAGCGAAAGGTCGTGCCCCACGGTGTCGGCGTCAATGACGGTGGAGTGGTAGATGCGCCCGTCCTTCTCCCAGGTGCGGATCTTCAGTTTGCCAACCACGATGACGGGCTGTCCTTTCCGGATACTGCATCCAAGGGTTCCCGCGAGCTGGCGGTAGCCCTGGACGGTGAACCAGTTGGTGTGGCCGTCATACCAGGTTTTGGTTTCCCGGTCGAAACGGCGGCTGGTGGAACCGACGCGGAAAGAGGCCGTGGCCACTCCCCCCGGCGTGGTGGAACTCGTGATCTCGGTGGCCACGAAGCCCCGGATGGTGATCGTTTCGCTCATCTCTTCGTCCTGTCTCAATGGTGCTGCCCTGTGCAGGCATGACCAGCATTGCGCCCGACGGCGGACGGAAGGAGGGGGAGGTTGGTGTATGTGGACAACGAGGGTGCAGGCGCCTTTGTGGAGGGACAGTGGGTGACGGATGACAGCGCCGGCAGCTCCGGCAAGGTAAACTTTTCGAGGCGCCGGCGTACAGGCCGGAACCCATTGCCTCAGTAGCTCAGGGGATAGAGCAGCGGCCTTCTAATCCGCCGGTCGGGGGTTCGATTCCCTCCTGGGGCACCCGGATACGCCCCGGTCTTCGGACCGGGGCGTTTTTTGCATTAACCCTTGCTATGCCAGCAGCTTGTGCGGCGCTTCGACGAGCGACCGGATGACACTGCCGGCAGCACCCAGGAGCGCCCCCGACTCCCCCACGGCCGATACCGAGACCTGGCCGGCCGCGTACCTGCCTGGAGCGTACTTTTGCAGGCTCTCAAGCAGCGGACTGCGGAGCCATGGTTCGAGGACGGCGAAGTGGCCGCCGAGGACGACGGAGGCAATATTGACCACCCGGGCTGTTGACGCGAGCGCTATGCCCAGGCAGCGCCCCGCACGCTCGACGGCGGCCAACGCCCCGGGCTGCCGTGCGTCCAGCGCCTGGAGGAGCTTGGCCATGGCGGCCGAACGCGAATGTTCCACGGGTCCAATCCCGGCCGCCTCGAAGATGGCATCCTGGCCGGCCACGGTTTCCAGGCAGCCCGTCCCGCCGCATGAGCATCGCGCGCCGTCGGGGTCCACCACGATGTGGCCCACTTCGCCGGCGTGGCCGCCGGGGCCCGTGAAGAGTTCGGACCCAATCACCAGGCCGCCACCGACGCCCACCTCACCGGAGACAAAGAGGAAATCGGATGCCCCATCGGGCCGGTGCCGCAGCTCGGCCAAGGCCGCAGCGTTGGCTTCGTTGAAGAGGGCAACCCCCAACGGCGCTTCCGGCAGGAGGGCGCCAAGGTCAAGGTCGACGCCGGCCCAGCCCAGGTTGGGTGCCGTGAGCACCCGTGCGGCGGCAGGGTCCACCAGCCCGGGCACGGCGAGCCCGCCGCCCAGGACCTCGACGCCATGTTCCCCGGCCGCACTCCGAACCCGGGCGGCCAAAACGGCGAGCGCCGCCATGACGGGACCGTCCACGCTGTTGCGGTTGTCGCGTTCCTGCACTTCACGGACCAGCACTTTTCCGGCCAGGTCAACCACTGCAGCGGAGATGTAGTCCACATTGATCTCCATCCCCATCACTGCCCGGCCGGGGTTGAGTTCCAGCCCGACACCCGGCCGCCCGCGCCCCTGCGGGTTGAAGCCGATCTCGCGGATGATGCCGGCATCCAGGAGATCCAGCACCAGGCTGGACACGGATGCCTTGGTCAGGCCGGTAGCGGCTGCCAGCTGGGCGCGGCTGGGATGGGCCCCCCGCGGGAAGTCGGCGATCCGCCCCAGCACCAAGGCCAGGTTGCTTCGCCGGACGTCACCCACGCTTCCAGGGGCCGACCCCCCGGATCCCGCCACGGCGGGTGCCGGTATCACCATCACAAAGCTCCTCCGTCAGCACGTGGGCCCGGCCGTCATGTGCCCGCCGGACCCTTGACCCCACCCTACGTCCACCCATATAGTTCAGGCAATAAACTAAAGCTTCGCATCCGGCGGAGCACTCGATTGCAAGGACGCATCATGACTCACTCCCCCACCCCCGCTGACAAGTTCACCTTTGGCCTTTGGACCGTCGGCTGGACCGGCGCCGACCCGTTCGGCGTGGCCACCCGCGCCGCGCTGGACCCCGTGGAAGCAGTCCACCGGCTCAGCGAACTGGGCGCCTATGGCATCACCTTCCACGACAACGACCTGGTCCCTTTTGACGCCACCGCCTCCGAGCGGGAGCTGATCCACAAGAACTTCCGCGCAGCCCTGGCAGAGACCGGCCTGAAGGTTCCGATGGTCACCACCAACTTGTTCAGCCACCCGGTGTTCAAGGACGGCGGCTTCACCTCGAACGACCGCTCCATCCGCCGCTTCGCCCTCTCCAAGGTCCTGCGCAACATCGACCTCGCCGCGGAACTCGGCGCCGAAACCTTCGTCATGTGGGGCGGCCGCGAAGGCAGCGAGTACGACGGATCCAAAGACCTGGCCGCCGCGCTTGACCGGATGAAGGAGGGCGTGGACACCGCAGCGGGCTACATCAAGGACAAGGGCTACAACCTGCGGATCGCACTGGAACCCAAGCCCAACGAACCCCGCGGCGATATCTTCCTGCCCACTGTCGGACACGGCCTGGCCTTCATCGCCCAACTGGAACACGGCGACATCGTGGGCCTGAACCCGGAAACCGGCCACGAGCAGATGGCCGGGCTGAACTTCACCCACGGCATCGCCCAGGCCCTCTGGGCCGGCAAACTCTTCCACATCGACCTCAACGGACAGCGCGGCATCAAGTACGATCAGGACCTTGTCTTCGGCCACGGCGACCTGACCAGCGCCTTCTTCACGGTGGACCTGCTCGAAAACGGCTTCCCGGGGGGTGGACCGAAGTACGACGGCCCGCGCCACTTCGACTACAAGCCTTCCCGCACCGACGGCTACGACGGCGTCTGGGAATCCGCGAAGGCCAACATGTCCATGTACCTGCTGCTCAAGGAGCGGGCCCTCGCCTTCCGCGCCAACCCCGAAGTCCAGGAGGCGCTCAAGGCCTCCGGCGTCTTCGAACTCGGCGAGCCCACGCTCAACGCCGGCGAAAGCACCGCGGACCTGCTCGCCGACGCCGCCTCCTTCGAGGACTTCGACGCCGACAAGGCCGCCGAGCGCTCCTTCGCGTTCGTCCGCCTCAACCAGCTTGCCATCGAACACCTCCTGGGCGCCCGCTAGGCCATGGCACTCGTCGCAGGGATCGACAGTTCAACCCAGTCCTGCAAAGTGGTAATCCGCGACGCGGACACCGGAGAACTGCTCCGCCAAGGCCGCGCCGGCCACCCCGACGGCACCGAGATCCATCCGGACCACTGGTGGACGGCGCTGCAAAAAGCCGTTGCCGAAGCGGGCGGCCTGGATGACGTGGCCGCCATCTCCGTCGGCGGCCAGCAGCACGGAATGGTCTGCCTCGACGCAGACGGTGACGTGGTCCGTCCGGCACTGCTGTGGAACGACACCCGCAGCGCCGGGGCAGCGGTGGAGCTCATCAACGGCGCCGGCAGCGGAGACCCCGTTACCGGCGCCCGGTACTGGGCCAACGCCACGGGCACCGTCCCCGTGGCCTCACTGACAGTGACCAAGCTGCGCTGGCTTGCGGAGAACGAGCCGGACAACGCCGCCAAGGTCGCGGCCGTATGCCTCCCGCACGACTGGCTGACCTGGCGGCTCGCCGGTTACGGGCCCGGCAGCGGCGCGTCGGGCCTGGCCGCACTGGCAACGGACCGCTCTGATGCCTCGGGCACCGGGTACTACTCGTCGGCGGAGGGCCGGTACCTGCCGGACGTCCTGGCATCCGCGCTGGGACACGTCCCCACCGTCCCCAAGGTTCTCGGGCCACTGGAACAGGCGGGCCGCACCCCCGCCGGCTCCCTGCTCGGAGCCGGTGCCGGGGACAACGCGGCCGCCGCGCTCGGCGCCGGAGCGGACTTGGGCGACGTCGTCATGTCCCTGGGCACGTCCGGAACCGTATTTGCCGTCTCGGACACGGCGCCGGCGGATGCATCGGGACTGGTGGCCGGGTTCGCCGATGCAGCCGGCCACTACCTTCCGCTGGTGTGCACGTTGAACGCCACGCGTGTTTTCGATGCCACCGCCGCCCTGCTGGGCGTCGACCTGGCGGAGTTCAACAGGCTGGCACTCTCTGCCGAACCGGGCGCCGGAGGCCTGGCCCTGGTCCCGTACTTCGACGGGGAACGGACGCCCAACCTCCCGGACGCCACCGGCACCCTGCATGGCATCACGCGGGCCAACTACACCCCCGCCAACCTGGCGCGCGCCGCCGTCGAAGGCGTGGTCTGCTCCCTGGCTGACGGCCTGGCAGCGTTGCAGGAACAGGGCGTGGCCGCGCGGAGGATCCTCCTCGTGGGCGGCGGCGCCCAGTCCGACGCAGTGCAGGACGTCGCAGCGCGCCTGCTGGGAACCCGTGTCACGGTTCCCCTCCCGGGCGAGTATGTCGCGGACGGAGCGGCCCGCCAGGCCGCCGCCGCACTCACCGGGCAGTTCCCCGCCTGGTCCGCGGACGCCGTCGAGCTGCCCGTGGGAACGGACGACGCCGGCGTGCTGGCCCGCTACCGCAGCGTCGCCTTGGCGCACGCCTAGGTCGGTCCGCGAAACCACGAAGGACCCGGACCGCCTGCGGCGGTCCGGGTCCTTCCATATGGGGCGCGGGCTCCTGCCTGCGGAAAACGCCGGCAGGAGCCCACGGTCTGTATCCGGTCAGGCGAACGGGAGGACGAGCTCCGCGTACCGCTCCTTGACCGTGGCCAGGACGGCATTGCCGTCCGTGTCCCAAATCTCCTGGTTGAAGATCTCCACCTCGATGTCTCCGGTGTAGCCGGCGTCCCGCACCCAGGTGCCGATCGTGGCGAAGTCCACCACGCCGTCGCCCATGTACCCGCGGGACAGCAGCGGGTCCGCGGCGATGGGCATGTTGAAGTCGCACACCTGGTAGGAGGCGAGGCGGTTTTCCCGGCCGGCGCGCCCGATTTGCGCCTTCAGTTCCGGGTCCCACCAGACATGGAAGGTGTCGACGGCGACGCCCACCGTTGAGGGATCGAACGGCGCGGCGAGGTCCAGCGCCTGCCCCAACGTGGAAATCAGGGCACGGTCGGCCGCATACATCGGGTGCAGCGGCTCCAGCACCAGGCGTACGCCGTGCTCCGCAGCGAACGGGACCAGGTCGGCGAGCCGGTCGGCAACGCGCTGCCGCGCCGCCACGACGTCCTTCTCCCCCGGGGCCAGGCCTCCTACCACCAGGAAGAGTTCCCGGGTGTCCAGGGCCACAGCCTCAAGGATCGCCTCGCGGTTGTCCGCGAGCGCAGCCGCCTGGCCGTCGGCGTCCGCCGCGGTGAGGAACCCGCCGCGGCACAGCGAGGATACACGCAGGCCGGCATCCTTGATCAGGCGGGCCGCCTTGTCCAGGCCGGCCTCCTCCACCCGGTCCCGCCAGGGGCCGATCGAGGGAATGCCGGCGTTGACGCACCCCTCCACCACCTGGGCGAGCGTCCACTTCTTGGTGGTGGCGCTGTTGATGGACAGGCGTGCGAAGTCGCTCATACGCCCACCCCGTTGATGCGCAGGTAGTCGGACATCCGGAAGGCCGCCAGTGCGGGGTCCTTCAGCAGTCCGGCCTGGTCCGCGAGCTCGAAGGTCCTGGCCAGGTGGCAGACCGAGCGGCCCGAATGCAGGCCGCCCACCATCTGGAAACCGGGCTGCTTGCCGTTGAGCCAGGACATGAACGCGATGCCCGTCTTGTAGTAGAACGTAGGGGCGCTGAAGATGTGCTTGCCCAGTTCGCGGGTGGA